>NZ_JBSGVG010000095.1:0-1064 GCF_053608345.1 Nocardia sp. NPDC055050 | reverse complement strand
GGACACCCGGCGACCACCGACGACGATCGGCGCAGGCTGTTCGACTGGATCTGTGGTCGCGCACCGGAACTCGACGGCTTGGCACTGCTCGACGGTTTCCAGCGGGCACAGGACGCACCGGTGGCGCGGGTGCCGGAGTTGGTGCGTGAGTACCGGCTCAGCTGGGAGATGCTGCCCGACGCCGCACTGAACACCGCGCCGGTGTGGGAAGCGTTGCTCGACAACGGCATCCCGCAGACGGCGCTGCTGCGACAGCTGCCGCGCCTGACCCGTCTCGGCCTGCTCGATCCGCTCGGACCGCGCACCGCGGCGATCTGCGCGCAGCTCGCCGACCCGGCGAGGCTGCGCAAGGCTCGCGTGCACCCGGTGTCGGTGCTGATCGCGTTGCGCACCTACGCTTCCGGGCGGTCGGCGCGTGGCGCGGGCACCTGGACGCCGTCGGCCCCGGTCGTCGACGCCCTCGACGCCGCGTTCTACGCGGCCTTCGAGTTCGTGCGGCCGACCGGCCTGCGTCACCTGCTGGCGCTGGACGTGTCGGGCTCGATGACGAGTGCGATCGCAGGACTGCCGATCTCGGCGCGCGAGGCCTCGGCCGCGCTCGCCCTGGTCACCGCACGTACCGAGCCGCGGCACGAGATCGTCGGGTTCACCGCCAGCGGTCAGGGGTGGCAGGGGGCGCGCGGCCTGTCCCCGCTGTCGATCTCGCCGCGGCAGCGTCTCGACGACGCGGTGCGGGCGATATCGGGTTTGCCGTTCGGTGGCACCGACTGCTCGCTGCCCATCCTGCACGCGCTGGACAAGGGCATCGAAGTCGATGTGTTCTCGATCTACACCGACAACGAGACCTGGGCGGGAGCGGTGCACCCGCACCAGGCGCTGGCCCGCTACCGCCGCGAGGTGAACCCGCGGGCCAAGCTCGTGGTGGTCGGCATGACGGCGACGAACTTCAGCATCGCCGATCCAGGCGACGCGGGCATGCTCGACGTCGCCGGCTTCGACGCCGCCGTGCCGTCGCTCCTGGCCGACTTCGCCACGGCCGCATAAGAATACGACCCCAGAAAAAA
>NZ_JBSGVG010000094.1:0-1152 GCF_053608345.1 Nocardia sp. NPDC055050 | reverse complement strand
GAGCCGTCGAAGGTGGGATCGGCGATTGGGACGAAGTCGTAACAAGGTAGCCGTACCGGAAGGTGCGGCTGGATCACCTCCTTTCTAAGGAGCACTTCTCCAGTGAGCGTCTCGAAGAGTCGAGATCGCTGCTGGCAGAGACAGTTTCGGACCCATTCGTGGTCCGGCTGGAGCTCATGGGTGGAACACTGACAACTTTCATCGCATACGGCACCGGCTCAGTCCGGGGCCGCGATGGGTATACCGACACACTATTGGGTCCTGAAAGAACACGCGAGTGTCTTTCAAGGCAAAACAAACGATCCGAATGGGGTCTCCGAGAAACCGCCGGCAGGCTTTGGCTTGCTGAGTAGGTCTGGGAAATTGTCTTCCTTCGGGTGTGTTGTTTGAGAACTGCACAGTGGACGCGAGCATCTTTGTTAGTAAGTGTTTAAGAGCGTACGGTGGATGCCTTGGCACCAGGAGCCGATGAAGGACGTAGGAGGCTGCGATAAGCCTCGGGGAGCTGTCAACCGAGCTGAGATCCGAGGATTTCCGAATGGGGAAACCCAGCACGAGTGATGTCGTGTTACCCGCATCTGAATATATAGGGTGTGTGGAGGGAACGTGGGGAAGTGAAACATCTCAGTACCCACAGGAAGAGAAAACAACAGTGATTCCGTGAGTAGTGGCGAGCGAAAGCGGATGAGGCTAAACCAGTTAGATGTGATAGACGGCAGTCGTTGTCTAGCTGGGGTAGTGGGAACATTCTTCTCAACTCTGCCGAGTTGAGCAACAGTAAGAAACCAAGTGGTTAGTTGAAGTGGTCTGGAACGGCCTGCCATAGACGGTGATAGTCCGGTAAACGAAAACTTCTTGGCTGTTGTGGATGTCTCCCGAGTAGCAGCGGGCCCGTGAAATCTGCTGTGAATCTGCCGGGACCACCCGGTAAGCCTGAATACTCCCTGGTGACCGATAGCGGACTAGTACCGTGAGGGAAAGGTGAAAAGTACCCCGGGAGGGGAGTGAAATAGTACCTGAAACCGTGCGCTTACAATCCGTCAAAGCCTTCGCAATCTTGATTGTGTGGGGTGATGGCGTGCCTTTTGAAGAATGAGCCTGCGAGTCATCGGTGTGTGGCGAGGTTAACCCGTCGAGGGGTAGCCGTAGCGA
>NZ_JBSGVG010000093.1:0-1206 GCF_053608345.1 Nocardia sp. NPDC055050 | reverse complement strand
CTGCACTCGACAGGGTGTGGGAGAGTAGGACACTGCCGGAACATCTTTGCGAAAGGCCCTCCAACTTCGGTTGGAGGGCCTTTTTGCGTTCCCGGGGTCGTCGCCTACAGTGCTTGGGTGCGCCTCGTCATTGCTCGTTGCCAGGTCGACTATGTCGGTCGACTGACCGCCCACCTTCCGATGGCTCGTCGGCTGTTGCTGATCAAGGCCGACGGGTCGGTGCTCGTGCACTCCGACGGCGGCTCGTACAAGCCGCTGAACTGGATGAGTCCGCCGTGCTGGCTGGTGGAGCAGGAAGTGCCGGACGCGATGCCCGCCGCCTTGCCCGACGGCGTACGGCCGTTGCGGGAGGGACAGACTCCGGAGCCGGTGACGGCTAAGGCGCTGTGGGTCGTGACCAACAAGGCCGGCGAGGAATTGCGGATCACCATCGAGGAGATCGAGCACGATTCCTCGCACGAGCTCGGAGTCGACCCCGGCCTGGTGAAGGACGGCGTCGAAGCGCATCTGCAGGAGCTGCTCGCCGAACACGTGACGAAGCTCGGGGAGGGGTACACCCTGGTGCGGCGCGAGTACATGACCGCGATCGGCCCGGTGGATCTGCTGTGCCGCGATGCCGACGGCGCCACCGTGGCGGTGGAGATCAAGCGGCGTGGTGACATCGACGGTGTCGAGCAGCTCACCCGGTATCTCGAACTGCTCAACCTCGACCCGCTGCTGGCCCCGGTGGCCGGGGTGTTCGCGGCACAGCAGATCAAGCCGCAGGCGAAGACACTGGCAGAGTACCGTGGAATCCGGTGCCTCACGCTCGATTACGACGAGCTACGCGGCACGGAGAGCAACGTTTTCCGCTTGTTCTAGGAGGAGAGTGTCATGCCGCGACGTAGACCGCGCAGCGGACGTTCTGCGGCGCCTAGGCCGATCGGCGACGTGTACGGCCGCACCGAGGACGGCCCGGGTGACGAAACCTATATCGTGCGAACGGTTCCCGGCGCTCGGGCGGTGAAGCCCTATCGGTGCCCCGGCTGCGACCACGAGATCGCGATCGGTGTCGCCCACATCGTGGCCTGGGCCGTCGAGGGTGGCGAGGAGGACCGCAGGCACTGGCACCAGGGTTGCTGGAACGGCAGGCGCACTCGCGGCATCACCCGCCGCTGGTCGTGACCTGAGAGACAGAAAACCGAAGGCCGCCTCGATGATTCGAGG
>NZ_JBSGVG010000092.1:0-1882 GCF_053608345.1 Nocardia sp. NPDC055050 | reverse complement strand
TCGCTAATGTCACGCGGATGGACGCGGTACAGGTACAGAAGAAGCTCGAGCTCTCTCCCGATGAGGACTTCATCCTCACCGCGTGGCAGTACCAGATGATGCAGCGCGACATCGCCGCGTCGAAGGGCAAGCACCTTCCGTCCAAGCGCGAAATCCGTAACTCCTTTCGCGACAATGCCGTTGCGGCCATCGTGGCGCGCGACCAGGACGACTGGTCGCCCGCTGTCGCCGAAGTCGTTCACCAGATCGCCGCGGATGGTGAGTCTCCGAACCTCGAGGCGCTCGAATCCGCTGGGCCACAGATCTCCTCGGTCGTGGCGAGACGGTCACGGGCCCTGCTTCTACTGATCGACCTGTATGGATTCGAGCCGTGGGTGGAAGGCAAGTGGGACAAGGCTGTCCGGACCGAAGCTCTCGCCGCCGCCCATCGGTCGATGGAACAACTCCATCCCGAAGACCTCCCTGCTGTGGAAACCGCATACAAGGACGCGATCAAGAAGCTGTCAAAGGCGAGTAACTGGACCAAGTACGCGCTCCTCGCTGGTGCGGGCCTCGGACTCGGCGTCCTGACCGGCGGACTCGCCGCACCAGCAATTGCCGGCGCGTACGGTGCGCTTGTTCTCGGCTATTCGGGCGCGGTGGCCACTTCGGCGGGCCTGGCCGCGATCGGCGGCGGTTCCATCGCTGCCGGTGGTCTCGGTATGGCCGGTGGTGCCGCCCTCATCACCGGCTTCAGCGGCGCCGCAGGAGTCGGGGCAGTCACGCTCGCGGGTAAGGCTGCCGGGTTCACGGCCGCTCGCATCGCCGCCGACGCCATCCGACTCCACGTCGTGACCCAGCTCGTGCTGCGCGATGTCGACGGCAACGAAGAGGCAGCAAAGGCTGTCATCGTCAGTCTCCGCGAGCGCGTGACCAGCCTGGGCAAGACCGTAGTGACTCTCGCCGAGCGAATCGAAATCCTTCGTGCGCAACTCGAGACAAAGCAGGCAGAGTTGAACGCGGAGCGGGATCAACGCCAGGCGGCCGAAGATCGCGTCGCTCGCTTCCGGATCGTCGCCGACCGGCTCAAGGAGCGTGTCACCGGACCGGAGAATGACGAACTTCAGGCATTGCTTGCCGAACTCGAGGATCTGGAGGGTGAGAAGAAGACCGTGGAGACCCTTGCCGAGGGGGTATCTGTTCTCGCTGACGACCTCGAGGAAGCAGCGTGAGCGCCAATGGCGGCAACTCGAGCGACCGGGTCTCGCCGATCGATGACGACTACATCGACAACTTGGATGCACTCACACGCGACCTCGAAGACATCGAATCGATCGCCGCATCAGCACTTTCGGATAAACCGATAGACCACTCAGCCACAAAGCGCATCGTGAGCACCTCGACCGGCCTCACCTATTCCGAACTCACTGCCCACCATCAGCAGCGTCGCGAAGTCGAGGGATGGGGTGAGGCCGACATCGCCGACATCCTCGACCCGATCGCGCTGCACCAGCTCGATGGGTGGCGGGCGGCCCAAAGGGTTCCGTGGGAACGTGGCGACTTGGTCGTCGTGGGCGTCTCCGGGCTCATCGGCGCACTCGGAAATCTCTACGACAACCAGGTAGACGCTGCAGTGCTCAGCGGCCTGTCCTTGTTGAAGAAGACCGACCTGCTGCGCCGATGGGAGAGGGAGACCGCCCGCCTTCCCATCGACTACACCGGCCCGAAATTCGGCGGTCCGGCACACCGCGTTCGGTCGGCCGGCCACGATATCGGCCGGTTCTTCGCCGCCCTCAATCAGATCCGCACGGGAACCTTCGAAGGTACGTGGTGGGAGGACGGACAGCGGATGGTCGAAAAGGTTGCGACAACTCGCTCCGGTCTGCCGTTCGCCCAAGCGCCC
>NZ_JBSGVG010000091.1:0-2336 GCF_053608345.1 Nocardia sp. NPDC055050 | reverse complement strand
TTGATTGTGTGGGGTGATGGCGTGCCTTTTGAAGAATGAGCCTGCGAGTCATCGGTGTGTGGCGAGGTTAACCCGTCGAGGGGTAGCCGTAGCGAAAGCGAGTCTGAATAGGGCGAAATTTAGTCGCACATTATGGACCCGAAGCGGAGTGATCTACCCATGGCCAGGGTGAAGCGACGGTAAGACGTCGTGGAGGCCCGAACCCACTTAGGTTGAAAACTGAGGGGATGAGCTGTGGGTAGGGGTGAAAGGCCAATCAAACTCCGTGATAGCTGGTTCTCCCCGAAATGCATTTAGGTGCAGCGTCACGTGTTTCACATCGGAGGTAGAGCTACTGGATGGCCTAGGGGGCCTACAAGCTTACCGAAGTCAGCCAAACTCCGAATGCCGGTGTGTGAGAGCGTGGCAGTGAGACTGCGGGGGATAAGCTTCGTAGTCGAGAGGGAAACAGCCCAGATCGCCGGCTAAGGCCCCTAAGCGTGTACTAAGTGGAAAAGGATGTGGGGTCGCTTAGACAACCAGGAGGTTGGCTTAGAAGCAGCCACCCTTGAAAGAGTGCGTAATAGCTCACTGGTCAAGTGATCCTGCGCCGACAATGTAGCGGGGCTCAAGTACACCGCCGAAGCCGCGGCATTCACACAATAGCCCGTCCTTTTCTTCGGAGAAGGGCCAGGTGTGTGGATGGGTAGGGGAGCGTCCTGTGGCCGTGGAAGCAGCAGTGTGAACTAGCTGTGGAGGCCACGGGAGTGAGAATGCAGGCATGAGTAGCGAAAGACGAGTGAGAAACTCGTCCGCCGAATGACCAAGGGTTCCTGGGCCAGGTTAATCCGCCCAGGGTGAGTCGGGACCTAAGGCGAGGCCGACAGGCGTAGTCGATGGACAACGGGTTGATATTCCCGTACCCGTGTATCCGCGCCCAATGCTGAATCAGTTGTGCTAACTGTCCAAATGTTGTTTTACTGAGCCTTCGGGTGAGGGGAATGACGGCTGCACAGGACCCCGGTTGTAGTAGGTAAGCGATGGGGTGACGCAGGAAGGTAGCTGGGCCAGGTGATGGAATACCTGGTGTAAGCGTGTAGGGCGTTGTGTAGGCAAATCCGCACAACATGTAGCCTGAGACGTGATGCGTACCCGTTGAGGGGAATTCAGTGATCCTATGCTGCCGAGAAAAGCCTCTAGCGAGCTGGTACACGGCCCGTACCCCAAACCGACACAGGTGGTCAGGTAGAGAATACTAAGGCGATCGAGAGAACTGTGGTTAAGGAACTCGGCAAAATGCCCCCGTAACTTCGGGAGAAGGGGGACCTGGTCTGGTGACGTTCTTTACGGACTGAGCTGGACGAGGTCGCAGAGACCAGAGAGAAGCGACTGTTTACTAAAAACACAGGTCCGTGCGAAGTCGTAAGACGATGTATACGGACTGACGCCTGCCCGGTGCCGGAAGGTTAAGAGGACCGGTTAGCCTGTAAGGGCGAAGCTGAGAATTTAAGCCCCGGTAAACGGCGGTGGTAACTATAACCATCCTAAGGTAGCGAAATTCCTTGTCGGGTAAGTTCCGACCTGCACGAATGGCGTAACGACTTCTCTGCTGTCTCAACCACAGACTCGGCGAAATTGCATTACGAGTAAAGATGCTCGTTACGCGCGGCAGGACGAAAAGACCCCGGGACCTTCACTATAGCTTGGTATTGGTGTTCGGTACGGTTTGTGTAGGATAGGTGGGAGACTGTGAAGCTCGGACGCTAGTTCGGGTGGAGTCGTCGTTGAAATACCACTCTGATCGTATTGGACTTCTAACCTCGGACCATGATCTGGTTCAGGGACAGTGCCTGGTGGGTAGTTTAACTGGGGCGGTTGCCTCCCAAAATGTAACGGAGGCGCCCAAAGGTTCCCTCAGCCTGGTTGGCAATCAGGTGTTGAGTGCAAGTGCACAAGGGAGCTTGACTGTGAGACTGACAGGTCGAGCAGGGACGAAAGTCGGGACTAGTGATCCGGCACCGGCAAGTGGAAGCGGTGTCGCTCAACGGATAAAAGGTACCCCGGGGATAACAGGCTGATCTTCCCCAAGAGTCCATATCGACGGGATGGTTTGGCACCTCGATGTCGGCTCGTCGCATCCTGGGGCTGGAGTAGGTCCCAAGGGTTGGGCTGTTCGCCCATTAAAGCGGCACGCGAGCTGGGTTTAGAACGTCGTGAGACAGTTCGGTCTCTATCCGCCGCGCGCGTAAGAAACTTGAGGAAGGCTGTCCCTAGTACGAGAGGACCGGGACGGACGAACCTCTGGTGTGCCAGTTGTTCCGCCAGGAGCACTGCTGGTTGGCTACGTTCGGAAGGGA
>NZ_JBSGVG010000090.1:0-2921 GCF_053608345.1 Nocardia sp. NPDC055050 | reverse complement strand
GGCTTGCTCCTTCGTCGCCTACGCCCCGGCGGCTAACCGGCGACCCGGCCGCGACCGGCCACTGCGTGGCCGCCCCTCCCTAGGGGTCGGGGTTCTGGGCTGGGAGTGCGGTGATGGCGGTGTTCGTGTCTGTCGGAGGGTGTCCCTAGACTCACTCGGGTGAGTTCACCGACGACTGCGCAGGCATCGACAACGACCACTGCCCCGGAGGGTGAGCGGCCTACGCTGCTGCTCCTCGACGGGCATTCGATCGCCTATCGCGCGTTCTTCGCGCTACCGGCGGAGAACTTCAAGACTGTCACGGGTCAGACCACCAACGCGGTGTACGGATTCACCTCGATGCTGATCAATCTGCTGCGCGACGAGAAACCGAGCCATGTGGCCGCGGCGTTCGACGTGTCGCGCAAGACGTTCCGCACCGAGGCGTACCCGGAGTACAAGGCCAATCGCAGTGCCACCCCCGACGAGTTCCGTGGGCAGGTCGAACTCACCAAGGACGTGCTCGGCGCGATGGGCATCCCGGTGATGGCCATCGACGGCTACGAGGCCGACGATGTGATCGCCACTCTCACCACCCAGGCGATGGCACAGGGCTACCGGGTCCTCATCGTCACCGGCGACCGCGACGCGATCCAGCTGGTCAACGACGACGTCACCGTGCTCTACCCGAAGAAGGGCGTCTCGGATCTCACCCGCTTCACCCCGGCCGAGGTGGAGACCAAATACGGCCTCACGCCCGCGCAGTATCCCGACTACGCGGCTCTGCGCGGCGACCCGAGCGACAATCTGCCCGGCATTCCCGGCGTGGGGGAGAAGACCGCCGCCAAGTGGATCCGCGAATACGGCGACCTCGCCACCCTGGTCGACCGCGTCGATCAGGTGAAGGGCAAGGTCGGCGACTCCCTGCGGGCGAACCTGTCGAGCGTGGTGCTCAACCGCCAGCTCACCGAGATGGTGCGCGAGGTGCCGCTGCCCTACACCCCCGACCAGCTGATCAAGGCGCCGTGGGACCGCGACAAGATCCACCAGCTCTTCGACGACCTCGAGTTCCGGGTGCTGCGCGACCGACTGTTCGACACCCTCGGTTCCCCCGAGCCGGAAGCCGAGTCGGGTTTCGAGATCAGCGGTGGTGCCCTCGATCAGGGCGCGGTCGCCGACTGGTTGGCCGAGCACGCGAAAGCCGGTGTGCGCCATGGCCTCTCGATCGTCGGGACCGGGACGCCGGTGCACGGTGACGCGCGGGCACTGGCGATCGCCGCCGCCGACGGTGAGGGCGGCTACATCGACCTGACCGTCCTCACCCCCGAAGACGAGACGGCGCTGGCCACCTGGCTGGCCGATCCCGAGGTGCCCAAGGCGCTGCACGAGGCCAAGTCCGCCGGGCACGCACTGCGCGGGCGCGGCTTCACCCTGGGCGGTCTCGCCACCGACACCGCCCTGTCGGCCTACCTGGTCCGCCCCGGTCAGCGCAGCTTCAACCTCGACGATCTGTCACTGCGCTATCTCAAGCGCGAACTGCGCGTCGAGACCGGCGACACGGGCCAGCTGTCCCTGCTCGACGACGAGGACACTGTCGCCGCCGATATCGCCCGCGAGGAGATGTTGCGTGCCCGCGCGGTCGCCGATCTAGCCGTCGCCCTGGATACCGAACTCGAAGCCATCGAATCGACCCCACTGCTCACGGAGATGGAGCTGCCGCTGCTCGGCGTGCTCGGTCAACTGGAGGAAGCGGGCATCGCGGTCGACGTCGCCCAGCTCGAGAACCTCCAGCAGCAGTTCGCCGACCGCGTCACCGAGGCCGCGAACTCCGCGTACGAGGTGATCGGCAAGCAGATCAATCTCGGCTCGCCCAAGCAGTTGCAGGTGGTGCTGTTCGACGAGCTCGACATGCCGAAGACCAAGCGCACCAAGACCGGCTACACCACCGACGCCGACGCGCTGGAATCGCTGTTCGAGAAGACCGGTCACGCGTTCCTGGAACACCTGCTGGCCCACCGCGACGCGACCCGGCTCAAGGTGACCGTCGACGGCCTGCTCAAGTCGGTCTCCGACGACGGCCGCGTGCACACCACGTTCAACCAGACCATCGCCGCCACCGGCCGGCTCTCCTCGACCGAGCCGAATCTGCAGAACATCCCGATCCGCACCGACACCGGCCGCCAGATCCGCGACACCTTCGTGGTCGGCCCCGGCTTCGCCGAACTCATGACCGCCGACTACAGCCAGATCGAGATGCGCATCATGGCGCACCTGTCCGGGGACGCGGGCTTGATCGAGGCCTTCAATTCCGGCGAGGACCTGCACACCTTCGTCGCATCGAAGGCCTTCGACATCCCGATCGCGGAGGTGAGCTCCGAGCTGCGCCGCCGGATCAAGGCCATGTCCTACGGTCTCGCCTACGGTCTGAGCTCCTACGGCTTGAGCGCCCAGCTCAAGATCAGCACCACCGAGGCCAAAGAGCAGATGGACGTGTACTTCGACCGTTTCGGCGGTATCCGCGACTACCTGTCCGACGTCGTCGACCAGGCCCGCAAGGTCGGCTACACCCAAACCCTCTTCGGCCGCAGGCGTTACCTGCCCGACCTGGATTCCAGCAACCGTCAGCGCCGTGAATCCGCCGAGCGGATGGCACTGAACGCGCCGATCCAGGGCACCGCCGCCGACATCATCAAGGTCGCGATGATCAACGTGCAGAACGCGATCCGCGAAGCGGGCCTGCGCTCGCGGATGCTGCTGCAGATCCACGACGAACTGGTCTTCGAGGTCGCCGACGGCGAACGCGAGGCCCTCGAAGCCCTTGCGCGCGAACAGATGTCGGCCGCGATCGACCTCTCGGTCCCGCTCACCGTCTCCGTCGGCACCGGCCGGAGCTGGGATTCGGCCGCGCACTGAGCTGGTCCGCACAGCACGAGGGGCGCCTC
>NZ_JBSGVG010000089.1:0-3176 GCF_053608345.1 Nocardia sp. NPDC055050 | reverse complement strand
CGCGCCGCCGCGGCGACCTGGCGGCGGCGCGCGAGTACCTCGGCACCTGGCTGGACTGGCATCTGCGGGCCGGGTCGCATTTCGGCGCCGCCCTGATCCTCGCCGAACTGGGCTTCACCGCCGAACTCGCCGGTGACGCCGGCGAAGCCGAGCGCCAGCACCTGCGTGGACTCGCCTGCGCCCTGCGTACCGGCGACCCTCGTGCCCACGCACTCGCGCTGGAAGGCCTGGCCGGAGCCCGGTCGCTCGCCGGATCTTCCGCCCACGCCGCGCGGCTACTCGGTGCCGCCGATGCGCTGCGTCGGTCCACCGGCGCCCCGCTGCCCGAGGCCGAACGCGGCGACGTCGACCGCATCGAGGCACGCATCCTCGCCGACATCGGAACGAACCAGTTCGCCGACAACCTCGCCGAGGGTGAGCGAGCCGAACCCTCGACCCTGCACCTCGCGCAAGTCCCGAACCTGCCCTGAGCCCACTGCGGACGCTGTCGACCGACCTCGATCGCCCGACCGCCTCGAGTAGGCCCTGAGTCCGTCCGAAGCCCTCCCGGGCACGGTGAATCCATGACTCACACCGTGACCGACAGCCCCGATCCCTCGGTGACCGACCACGTCCGCCGCTACCTCGCCACCGACGGGCCTGCCGGCTTCCTCGACGGCGGCACCACCGACCTCGTCCTCACCACCGTCGGCCGCCGCGCCGGCGTGCGCGTCGAGGAGCGGTAGTAAACAACCGCACCCGCGCCCACGTGCACACGTTCGCCGATATCAAACCCGATTTCGACGCCATCGTCGGCGCCGTCAACTACGCGACCATGACCACCGTCGACGCCAAGGGACGCCCACGGTCGCGCGTCCTGATTCCGGTCTGGGAAACCGATACCGACCACCCGGCGGGCTGGCTCGGAACCTACCGCACACCGGTGAAGGCCGCCCATATCGCGGGAAATCCGCATGTGACGTTCTCCTATTGGAGCCCGGCACAGAACACCGTCGCCGTCGACGCGGTCGCCGAATGGACCGATGACCCCGGCGAGCGCGCACACGTGTGGGACCTGTACCGGCACGGCAGTCCACCCGGCGCCGGCTACGACCCCGGACAGTTCTGGCAGGGTGCCGACGACCGGGCCTTCCAGGTACTTCGCCTCACGCCGTGGCGCATCCAGGTGCTGCGGCGACAAGATCTGGTCAGCGGAATTCCGGCACGTCTCTGGCGCGGCCAACTCCAGGGGGATTGACAGATCCGGCGGCGAACGTGGTCGTTCATCGTCGGACCTGACGGGACTGGACGTCCGTACAGGTCACGGCGCGATTCTTCGTGACGGGTACCAATACCCATCGGCACTTCCATCAGGAAGGATCTCTGCCCGAATTGCGCGAATCGGACGATTTCCTTGCCGTAGGAAATGAGTGGAGCTACGTTACCCCCATCACAACAGAGATCTGATTGTGATCCACATCCCGGCCGACGGTACGACCATTTTCCGGCGGGATGCTTACCGATCATGCAAGGAGATTCACCATGGGTTCGCTGACGGAAATAATGATGGCCGCAATTGCGGGACTGGGCTCGATGGTCGAGGGCGACGGCCTTCTCGCGGTCTTCCTCGGCTCGGTCGAGGCCTTCTTCCCGTAAACGCGCCACCCGGCCAGAGATAATTTTTTCATCACCCGAGGAGAAGACACATGGGATCCCTGTACGAATTGATGGCGACCGGCGCAGGCAGCTTGAGCGACGCCGTCCTGCCTTTCATTCAGGCGCTGATCACGGTCAGCGGCGGTACGCCGACGCCAGGTAAGTAATACACGGCAACACAGTCGGGGGCGGGCCGTTGACGGTCCGCCCCCGACCCATTCCTACCCACCATCCACGCCTGTGTCAACGCGTCATTTCAATAGCTGATCGACATGATTCACACCGGGTCTGCGTCGGAAAAAGAGGATGACCGACGTCGGCCCGATCGCCGGACATCCAGCACAGCGGCGAACCGCTCGACAACAGACAGCTACGGAACTACGGCCATTTCGCCCGATGCGGCCAGAACCCCTCATCGAAGAACCTCACGCCGCAAGCCACCGGCCCCAGCCGCCCAGCCTCACCGAACCATCGCAGATCAGACTGTCCAGAACCAATATCAACCCCCCTTGACATACCGGTGGCGAACGGGATCGTTCGCGGCCAGATCCCTGTTTACTGTGCCAGACAGTCGCAGTAACTACAGGTCACACGCAGTCCGGACAGAGAAGATGGCAACCGCCGAGCAGCTTCCATCGGGAATGAAAAAAATGAACGATTCACGGTGAGTGAAACATCGCCTTGCCACACATCTGCGACGGCGCTACGTTACCGGCATCACATCAGTTACCGATGGTGATAACCACCCGAAGCGAGGGGGCCACCCCAGTTCCGGGGGCTAGACAACAGCGCAAGGAGATACATCATGGGCTCATTCGATGAGCTGCTACTCGGCGTACTGGGCGGAATGGCGTCCGCGAACTCGGGCGACCTCCTGCTCGGGACTTTCCTGGGCTCGGTGGAAGCGTTCTTCCCGTAACCCGACAACCCGTCGGCACCGTCGATTCAGCCCAGATGCTGAATTTCCCCATATTCAGGAGTAACACGTGGGATCCTTTTACGAATTGTTCGCGACGGGGATGGCCAGCCTCGGCAACGGCGCGCTGCCGTTCGTCGACGCCCTGATCAGCCTGAGCGGCGGCACGCCCATCGGCGGCGCATAACCACTGGCCGAGGGGGGCAATCGCCGTCGATTCCCGACACTTCACAGCCATTTATCCGGCTGTGATCAGACCTTTCACACGAGCAAGGAGTTTTACGATGGGTTCACTGACCGAGATCATGATGGCCGCCATCGCCGGACTGGGTTCCGCGGCCGAAGGCGACGGCCTGCTCGCCGCCTTCCTGGGTTCGGTAGCAGCCTTCTTCCCGTAAACCCGGCCCACATCGGCACTTCGGCTCGTTCACCGAGCCTGATCCACCTCATCACCAGGAGTTAGACATGGGTTCCCTCTACGAACTGATGCAGACCGGCGCCGGCAGCCTTAGCGACGCGGCTCTGCCCTTCATCCAGGCGCTGATCAGCGTGAGCGGTGGCACGCCCACCCCGGGCAAGTAGATCCAGCGCAGGTAGTTCAGCGCGGAAGCGGGGCCGGCCACGG
>NZ_JBSGVG010000088.1:0-3271 GCF_053608345.1 Nocardia sp. NPDC055050 | reverse complement strand
CCCCGGCGCACGCACCCCATTGCTGGCCCGCCACGCCAAACACCTGCGCGCCCACGTCGACCAATTGGCCGACAAGGCGTACTGGGCGGCCTTCGATCCGGCACCGGAGTTCGTCGTGCTGTTCGTGCCCGGCGACCCGTTCCTCGACGCCGCGCTCACCACCGATGCCGACCTCTTGGAGTACGCGTTCGGCCGGAACGTGATCCTGGCAACCCCCACTACATTGATCGCGCTGCTGCGGACGGTGGCGTTCAGCTGGCGGCAGGAAGCGCTCTCGCGCGATATGGCAACGGTGCAGCAACTGGGCAAGGAGCTCTACACCCGGTTGGGCAAGGTCGCCGAGCATCTGGACAATCTGGGCGTGAATCTCGGTAAGGCCGTAGCGGCTTTCAACGCGACCGTGGGTTCGGTGGAGTCGCGGGTCATGGTCACCGCGCGCCGGATGCACGATCTCGGCATCGCCGATCAGGAGCTCCCGGCAATCCGGCTCACCGAGACCCGACCACGCGTCGTCGCGTTCGCCGACGTCGAGGATCGCGTCTGAGATCCCCGTGCCGTGGCGCCCACAGGGCCGATGTGCAGTTAGTGTCATAGTGTGGCTGCTTCCCAACGTGCGCGACCCCGGGTGCCCGCGCCGCAACGTTCGATCGTGCCCTCGGTACCCGGCATCCCCGCCTGGGCCGCGATTCTGCTCGCCGCGGGTGCGACAGGTCTCGGGTTCCTGATCGACGGATTCGGCGGCGAGACCTATCCGACCGGCACGTTCTCGGCGCTGTATGTGCTCGGCTGCGTGCTCGCTGTCTGCGCGGTGCGCTTCCGCGGCCTGTTCTCCACCATGGTGATGCCGCCGCTGCTGCTGTTCGTCGCGGTGCCCCTGGCCTGCCAGATGCTGGGTGGCCGCGCCACCACGTCGATCAAAGACGTGCTGATGAACCTGATCATCCCGCTGGTGGAGCGCTTCCCGACGATGGCGCTGGCCACCGTGCTGGTGCTGGCGATCGGCGGAGCCAGGATCGCGATCGCCAAGCGCGCACCCCAGACCGCTCGCCCCACCCCGGAGCGCCGGACCGAACGCAAGCCGGTCAAGCGCCGTCGCCCCGAGCCGGCCCCCGACCTCGCCACCGCCGCCCGCAAGCGGCCGCGCCGCGGCACCGCGGTACTGGACGAAGCCGATACCGAGGTCGACATGGCGAGCCCGGCTCGCCGACCCGCCCGGCCCACCGAACCGAAACGGACGCCCGCCGCGGCCCGGCCCCGCGAGCCTCGCGCCGCCCGCGGTGAACCCCGCGCCGCCCGCGCGGCCGCCGCACCGCGCGAACCCGAACCGGCCAGGGTCCCCCGCCGCCGTGGCGACGCACCCCCGCATCCGCAGCCGAACGTGCGCTATCGAGACCGCGCCGACTCCGCCCGCACGGAACGACGTCGCCCCGACAACGTCTGAGAACGAAGAATCCCCGCCGAGATCGATCGGCGGGGATTTTCTGTGTTCAGCCCAGGCGGGTCAGCTCTGCGAAGGCGCGTCCCGGCGGGTGGGGCGGAGCTCACGAGGCAGGGAGAACACCAGTGTCTCGTTGGCCGTGGTCACCGGCTGGACCTCACCGAAGCCGTGTTCGGCCAGCAGGTCGAGGACCCCGGTCACCAGGATCTCCGGCACCGACGCGCCGGAGGTGATGCCGATGGTCCGCACCCCGTCGAGCCAGGCCAGATCGACCTCGCGCGCGTAGTCGACCAGATACGCCGCCTTCGCGCCCGCGCCGAGCGCCACCTCGACCAGTCGCACCGAGTTCGACGAGTTGCGCGAACCGACCACGATCACCAGATCGCATTCGGGCGCCATCGCCTTGACCGCGGTCTGCCGGTTGGACGTGGCGTAGCAGATGTCGTCGCTGGGCGGGTCCTGCAGCGTCGGGAAACGTTCGCGCAGCCGCTCGACGGTCTCCATGGTCTCGTCGACCGAGAGCGTGGTCTGCGACAGCCAGATCACCTTCGACGGGTCGCGCACGGTCACCTTGTCCACCGAGTCGGGCCCGTCGACCAGCTGCACGTGCTCGGGCGCCTCGCCGGCGGTGCCCTCGACTTCCTCGTGGCCTTCGTGGCCGATCAGCAGGATGTCGAAGTCGTCGCGGGCGAACCGCTTGGCTTCCTGGTGCACCTTGGTGACCAGCGGACAGGTGGCGTCGATGGTGCGCAGGTTCCGTTCGGCGGCGGTCTCGTGCACGATCGGCGCGACACCGTGCGCGGAGAACACGACCAGCGCGCCCTCGGGCACCTCGTCTGTCTCGTCGACGAAGATCACGCCCTGCTCACGTAGTGTTTCCACCACGTGGCGGTTGTGCACGATCTCCTTGCGCACATAGATCGGGGCGCCGTGTTTCTCGAGAGCCTTCTCCACGGTCTCGACGGCGCGGTCGACGCCTGCGCAGTAGCCGCGCGGCTCGGCCAGCAGCACGCGCTTGCCACCGGCAGCATTCGCGCCCGCGGAGCGCGTGATACCGACGTTCAAGGGGATTGCCGAGGTCATATCCCACAGCTTACGTGCGCGCGAGAGGCCCGATCAGGTCGGATCAAGGGGCGAAAGTCACACAACAGGGGTGTGGACCTTTGCATCACACCCGGTTTGCGGCAGGCTGGAGTCATGTTTCGACCTCCGTTCCTGGCCAGGGTGGCCGCCGGCGCCGCCGTATACGCCTTAGAAGAGACCCGGCGACTGCCCGTCGCCGCGGTCAATTTCCCGATCACCGCGCTCAGTCGCGTGCTGCAGACCACGATGCATCTGCAGCAGTTCGTCACCAGCCTCGCGCTCAAGGGTGACGGTGTGTTCGAGCGGCTGGGTTCGGCTCCGGCCGAGCAGCCCGCCTGGGCCACCTTCGACGAGGACCTGGAGCCCGCGCCCGCCACCAACGGCCACACCAGCCGCTTCGACCTGTTCGAAGCGCCGGAGGCCCCGCAGACCAACGGCAAGGCCGTGCCCGCGTCGCTGCTGCTGCTCGAGACCGAGGAAGAGGTCATCGAGCCCGCCGACGAGCCCACCGAGGAGGAGGTCGTAGCCCCCGAGGTCGCTATCCGCTACGACTACCCCGCGATGACGCTGGCCCAGCTGCGCGCCCGGCTGCGGATGCTGACCGTCGAGGAGCTGGCCCAGCTGCTGGCCTTCGAACAGCAGACCCGCGCCCGCGCCCCCTTCGTCACGATGCTCACCAACCGCATCGCCACCGTCCAGGCGCAGTGACAGACTGTCCGTCGAAGCGGCCGCCATCCGACACCTCGGATG
>NZ_JBSGVG010000087.1:0-4702 GCF_053608345.1 Nocardia sp. NPDC055050 | reverse complement strand
GGGGCCGCTTTCCTTCTGTCCTGCGGCGAAATTACTTGGCCGGAGCGACGAAGGGCTGGTTGATCGTGGTGAAGTACTGGATCGCAGCACCGATCGCGACCGGAGCGGTCACGAAGATCTGGCCCAGGATGACGCCGAGGGCGCCGATGGTGGTGGCGCCGACGACGCAACCCGCGATCGGGCCCGCGCCGAACAGGGCGAGCAGCACACCGGTGGCGACCAGGCCGGCCGCGGCACCCGCGATGCAGCCGATGGTCGCGCCGCCGAGGCCGCCGGCCAGGGTGCCGATGGTGGCGCCCATGGAGATGGTGGAGGTCAGACGGCTCCAGGCGGCCTGCTCACGCTCGTACTCGGTCTTCCAGGGAGCCTTGTCCTCGTAAGGCAGGGCCACCGGCTTGTAGACGGCCTGGGCCGGGTCGAGCTGGGGGGTCAGGACGGCCTTGTTGCCCGAGATCTCGGCGGCGATCGGCAGCTCGAAGTCATCGAGGCGGAACGACAGCGGGGTGCCGGCGACGGTGGTGCCGTTGGCAGCCTTGATCTTGAAGGCGCCGTCTTCGACGACCAGCGAGCCGGCGTCGGTGGTGATGACGGACTTGGAACCGTCGACGACCTCGGCGGAGTAGTTGATCGGGGCGGCTTCTTCGGCCGGCGCGGCGTTCACGGTGCCGGCGGTGACGCCCATGGCGGCGATCAGCAGCGCCGACGTGGCGGCGAATTTCCTCATCAGCATTTTTGTTGAACCTCAAGTTTGGAGCGTGCGGAGGGGACTCGTAGATCAAAAGCTCCCGCAGCTAACCAGAGGTGAACCTGCTGTGACTGTTAGTTCAAGTTTTGTTCACCATTGATACTCCGATGCCTGTGCGCTGATAGAAACCTGAGCGTTGACCGGGCTTTTTCTCAGGAAAACCGACTTTGAGTCTTAACCTACCTACAGGTAATGTGACGGAGATCACTGTGTAAATATATGCCGGGTCACAGGTCAGAGACGTTCCAGCAACACATAACGGTGACACCTTTCGTCACGAGCGTCCACGGAATGCACGTATCGTTGACCGAGTGCGAGTGCTCGTAACCGGCGGGGCCGGGTTCATCGGTGCGAATTTCGTCCAGCAGACCGTGGCCACGCGCCCGGATGTCCAAGTGACCGTGCTCGACGCGCTCACTTACGCGGGCAACCGGGCATCGCTGGATCCGGTCGCGGATCGGATCGAATTCGTGCACGGCGATATCGCCGATCTCGATCTTGTCGACAACCTGGTCAGTGGGGTGGACGCGGTCGTGCATTTCGCGGCCGAATCCCACAACGACAACTCCCTGGCCGAGCCGTGGCCGTTCGTGCAGACCAATATCGTCGGCACATACTCGCTGTTGCAGGCGGTACGCCGCCACGAGGTGCGCTACCACCACGTCTCCACCGACGAGGTGTACGGCGATCTCACCCCCGACGAGCCGGGCTTCACCGAATCCACCGCCTACAACCCGTCGAGCCCGTATTCGGCGACCAAAGCGGGCAGCGACATGCTGGTACGCGCCTGGACCAGGTCTTTCGGTGTCCGCGCGACCCTGTCGAACTGCTCCAACAATTACGGCCCGTACCAGCACGTGGAGAAATTCATCCCGCGCCAGATCACCAACCTGATCGACGGTGTGCGCCCACGGCTGTACGGCGCGGGTCATCAGGTGCGCGACTGGATCCACGTCGACGACCACAATCGCGCGGTCTGGGACATTCTCGAGCGTGGCCGGACCGGCAAGACCTATCTGATCGGCGCCCAGGGTGAACTCGACAACCTCACGGTCGTCCAGCTCATTCTGCAGGCGTTCGATCGAGAGCCCACCGACTTCGATCACGTGACGGACCGCCCCGGCCACGACCAGCGCTACGCCATCGACGCGAGTCTGCTGCGCGAGGAGCTGGGCTGGTCACCGCGCTACGCTGACTTCCGCGCCGGCCTGGCCGACACCGTCGCCTGGTACCGCGACAACGAGAACTGGTGGCGACCGAAAAAGGCCGATACCGAACGCGCCTACGCGGCAGCGGGCGAGAAAACTCTGTAATCCCCACCGTCGTCTGGGGAATTATCCCCAGACGACGGTGTAATACGTTGCGGCGGTAGCGACAAGCGCGAAAGTCGACGCACAGGCGATGGTGATCGCGGTCCCGCGGGCCGGAATCACGCCATCGGAATTCGTGAGTCGCAGCCCCACCACGCGAGCCAGCACCGCCAGTCCCATGATTGCCAGCGGCACGAAATACCGGCCCTGCACACCGTCGATGATATAGAAATCGACCGGCGTGAACGACATGTACAGCGTCACGTAGATCATCGCCACACTCGCGAGCACCGTGAGCGCCACGATCAGCGTGCGACGGAAAGTGGCTGTGGTGGTACTCATCCGGTCGACGATGCCGAAACTCACCGCGAAGGCGAGCAGGCACGCCAGCATCGAAATCGCGGGCACGTCCACATACGCGAAACCGAGTTCGCCGAAGAACTGGTTGAACCAGCGATGGTCGCGCAGCGCGATGCTCTCGCCGAAGGTGTGCACGAATTGCACCGGGTCGCTGAGGATTCCCTTCAGCTGATCGCCCGGTCGCACCTGGCCCCACTGATGGGGCGGGCGCATCAGGCCCATGCCGTCGCCGGTGGGCGCCGCGATCTTCGTCCAGGCGAGGAAAAGCACCCCGCCCGTCACCGCGAATGCCCACGGGACGAATTTCAGTTTTCCGGTGAAACCGAGCCGGTCGGCGGGCACCACCACAACGAGCATCGCCAGCAGCACATAGGTCGGTTTGCTCAGCGGCAGCGCGATCGTCGCGGCGAGCAGCGCGGCGGTTTCCGCCCGGTGCAGTCGATCGCCGACGAACAGCGCTTTCAGCAGCAGCGCCGACACCATGATGGCGAGCGCGTTGGTGAGCGTGTCCGCGGTGACGGTGCCCGCCTGGAAAAGCGCGATCGGCAGCACCGCCACGGTGAATACCAGCCACTGGCTACGCCGCTCGCGCAGCGCGTAGAGCCCGAATCCGACAACCGCGAGATAGGCGACCAGGCCGGCGAAACGGGTGAGCAAATACATGCCACCCACGTTGAGGCCGAGCGCCTCGCCCAGCCGAATGCCAACGGCGGCGGGCACATACGGCACCGGTGAGTAGGCGGCGGTGTTGGTGAACCACATCTGCCGGGTCGTCGAGGAGACCTCGGCCGCGGCGAGCCGGTCGTAGGCGCCGGGGTCGGCCACCATCGCGTCGGGCTCTTCGGGGTTGTCGTTGTAGTCGGTGAAGGCGTAGCCCATCAGCGCGTCGACGCTGACCGGGATCTGCCCGCCGTAGGCCACACCGCGATCGTCGACGATGCGCTGGGGGAACACGCCGCCGTGGGCGACCTGGTAGGCGCGGCCGAACTGGGTGATCTCGTCGTGGCCCCAGAACGCGGGCGTGAGCACGGCGAACACGGCGCCGAAGACGGTCGCGATCATCGCGAACGCGACGGTCGCGGCGCCGAACCGCTGGGTCACAGTCCGGATGGGCGCCAGCGCCCGATCCTTGCGTGCGGGGGTCTTGCTGGGTTCTACAGTCGTCTCGGGCTCGATGGACGTGGTCACCGACGGTCTCCGGCCGCGACGTCCTCGTTCACCCCGGCGGCCGAATAACGCAGGTAGACCAACCGCGCCGTCTCGTGGCGGGAGCGGCGGATGCCGTCCAGGATCAGGCCCGCGGTCCACGCGAGGCTGCCGAGCAGCAACAGCGTGAACGCGAGGAACAGCGTCGGGAACCGCGCCACCTGGTGAGTGTTGTAGAAGTCGATCACGATCGGCACGGTCAGAATCACCGAGACCAGCCAGGCGATGGTGCCGAACAGGCCGTAGAACGCGACGGGGCGTTCGTGGCGGGCCAGGCCCAGGATCAGCGCGAGGATCTTGGTGCCGTCGCGGTAGGTGCGCAGCTTGGATTCGCTGCCTGCGGGGCGGTCGCGGAAACCGACCGGCACCGAGGTCTGCGGCACGCGCAGGTGCAGCGAATGCACGGTCAGCTCGGTTTCGATCTCGAACTCGCGCGACACGGCCGGGAAGCTCTTCACGAACCGGCGCGAGAACACCCGGAAACCGCTCAGCATGTCTTCGACGTTCTCGCCGAACACCTTGCCCACCACGCCGTTGAGCACCTTGTTGCCGGTCTCGTGACCGCTGCGGTAGGCGCTGGCGTCGGCGTCGTCCTGCTTGCGCACACCGAGGATGTGGTCGTAGGGGCCCTCGAGCAGCGTCTTGATCATCAGCGGAGCGGCCGACGCCTCGTAGGTGTCGTCGCCGTCGATCATCAGATAGACGTCGGCGTCGATATCGGCGAAGGCGCGGCGCACCACATTGCCCTTGCCCTTGGTGTTCTCGAAGCGCACGATCGCCCCGGCCTCACGGGCGCATTCGGCGGTGCGGTCGGTGCTCAGGTTGTCGTAGACGTAGACGACGATCCCCGGCACAGCGGCTTTGAGGTCGGTGACGACCTTGGCGACCGCGGCCTCTTCATTGTGGCAGGGGACCACGGCGGCAATGCGAAGCTCGGTGGAGTCCACCCGGGTCAATCCTCGGAGTTAGGCAGCAGTGGGACACCGGGAGGCTACAGGATTTCTGGCGGCGCGGGCGCCGCGTGTTCGCGGCCCCGAGGGGCCGCCGGGGGGGCGCCCCGGGGGGGGGGGGGCGGGGCCCA
>NZ_JBSGVG010000086.1:0-5140 GCF_053608345.1 Nocardia sp. NPDC055050 | reverse complement strand
GGGCAACCGCTTCGTGTTTCCCCGGGGGACCGCCCCCCCCCCCACGGCTAGGGGGCCGGCCCCGCGGGGGCCCCCCCGCCTCGCTCGGCCGCACAGCGGCTCAGCACATCAGTGTGGACATCTGGTAGACGGCCGTGGCCTCTTCGGTGGTCGCGTCGGTGGCGCCGTTCTTGGCCGCCTTCTTGATCGTGGCGATCGTGTCGGCCTCGGACTTGCCCGCCTTGATCTCGGAGCAGGAATGGTTCAGCACCGCGGCCACGGCGGCGTCGTCGCGCCCCTGCGCCAGCTTCGGGAAGGCGTTGCGGTAGCTCACCACGAACATCCCCGCCTTGCTTGCTTCGACCTGGAAGGAAGGCGCGGGCGTGGTGGACGCGGCGGGGGAACCGGCAGAGGAAGAGTCATCGCTGCAGCCGGCCAGAAGCAGGGCGAAGACGGTGGCGCTGGCCGCGATGGCGGCGGTAGTTCTACTCACGCAGCGGGATGCTAGCCGCCCAGGAAACACGCCGCTTCCCGTGTGGTTAACGGGAAGCGACATGTTCCGGATCGAAGCGGTGAGCTACCCCGGGTTGATCGCCAGCAGGTGTGCCCAATAGCTGGCCGCGTCCGGTCCGAGGATCGGCGACAGGTAATCGAAAATCAGCCACGACATACGTTCGCAAACTCCCATTTATCGACGTGAGTGCCGCACAACCCGGCAGCTGCCGAGTGCGCCGCCGCCACAGTAACAATTGCCCGGAATGTCTCGGCGATCGTGTGCCGAGACAGGGAAAATGCGCTGGAACTCGCCGGGAACGTGAGCGAGGTCATAGAGTGATCGCCGTCGGCAGGGCTCGCTGCCACTTCCGCGAGCCCAACACATTCGATCGCGGAAGCAGGTCACATTTACATGCGGGTAGTTCGTTCCATTGTCGCCGGTGCACTGATCGCCGGAGCCACTGCGGTTTTCGCAACGCTTGGTGCCGGTTCGGCGAGCGCGGTCGCGGTGACCCCGCTCAACGGTGGGGTTCAGGTCGACCTCAGCCCGGGTGATACCGCCTGGGTGCACCAGTCCCGATTCGGCCTGACCGTGGCCGGTCTGCCGCACCCGTCGGCGGCCTCGTTCGGTCAGGCGCTCGACGCGGCCGCGACCGTGTCCTCCGCCGTGCCCAACGGCCGGGTCACTTTCACGGTGTACGGCCCGCTCGATCAGCTCAACGGCACCATGCTCGCACTGCAGTAGGAAATCGCTACTCTGCGAGAATGGAACTCCATCAGCGGATCGTCTCGGCGCCGGTCGACTTCGGCGCCATCCGTTCCGAATTCGGACTGGCCTCGGACTATCCGGCCGAGGCCGTCTCCGACGCCCGCGACGCGGTGGACGCGTTCGCGGGCACTCGGGTCGATCGGACCGATATCGAGTTCGTGACCATCGACCCGCCCAGCGCGCTGGATCTGGACCAGGCGCTGCATATCGAACGCACTCCCACCGGCTTCACCCTGCACTACGCGATCGCGGATCTCGGTGCGGTGATCGTGCCGGGCAGTGCGCTGGCCGCCGAGGCCGAAGTGCGCGGGCAGACCTTCTATCTGCCCGACGGTAATGTCGCACTGCATCCGACCGTGCTGTCCGAGGGCACCGCGAGTCTGCTGCCCGGCGTCGACCGGCCTGCCGTGTTGTGGACCATAGAACTCGACAATGATGCTGTGCCACTGAGCTGTTCGGTGAAGCGCGCACTGGTGCGCTCCCGGGAGCGGTTCGACTACGCACAGGTCCAGGCTTCCGCCGACGCCGGTATTCTGCCGCCGTCGCTGACCGCGCTGCCCGAATTCGGTCGGCTGCGGATCGAGGCGGGGTTGGACCGAGGCGCGATCTCGCTGCGGTTGCCCGCGCAGGAAGTGATCCCCGACGGAGACGGCTGGCGCCTGCGGTTGGAGCCCCGGACCGAGGCCGACGACTGGAACGAACAGGTCTCGTTGCTCACCGGCATGTGCGCGGCGCGAATCATGCTGGAGCACAAAGGGGTCGGCCTACTGCGAACGATGCCGCCACCGCCGGAGAGCGCGATCGATTCGATGCGGCGCACGGCGGCGGCATTGGGGGTCGAGTGGCCCGCCGAGGTCCCGGTGGGCCGCATGCTCGCGGGACTCGACGCGAACACCCCCGCCGCGCTGGTGCTGATGTCGGAAGCCACCGGGTTGTTGCGCGGCGCGAGCTACACACTGCTCGCCGAACTCGACGACCCGACCCCGCAACAACTGACGCACAGTGCGATCGGCGCACCGTACGCCCACGTGACGGCGCCACTGCGACGGCTGGCCGACCGGTTCACCACCGAGATCTGCCTGGCCTACGATGCCGGAGCCGACGTGCCGCAATGGGTGACCGACGGTGTGAAGGCCGCCGCCGAGACGATGCGCCGCACCGATGCCGTAGCCAACAAGGTCGATCGCGCCTGCGTCGACCTGACCGAGGCCACCGTCCTCCAGCCTCGGGTAGGCACCGAGTTCGCCGCCGTGGTTTTGCGTGATGCCAACGGGTCCCGGCCCGCGGAGATCTTTGTCAGTGAACCGCCGATCCTCGCGCGGTGTGCGGGACAGCCGCCGGAAGGGGAGAAGGTCGCGGTGCGGTTGGCTGTCGCTGATCCGGGAACTCGGACTATCGGCTTCGAATACGACGGGCCACGTCGATAGTGACGACTGTCAGTTCGCCGCGGAGATGAATGCGGCGGCCGCCGGGTAGTGGGCGATGGCTCGGCCCGCGGCTGCTTCCTCGGTGTCGGCGAGGAGTTCGTAGATGGTTGCCGCGGGCGCGTGGGTACCTGCCCCTACCACCAGGATCGCTTCGCGGGATTCGACGGCGTCGCGGTGGTCGCCGAGGACGGATTGCAGGCGCTTGGCCCGGGTGCCCAGGTCGGTGGCGTCGGGGCCGAGGACCGTCGCGGCGGCTTCGCAGGAATAGCGTAAACGCTTGGCGCCCTTGCGGATGTCGTGGAGCAGTTCTACGCGGTCCGCCGGGGTGGCGGTGGGCTCGGCGAAGACGAGTGTGCGCAGGCGTTTGCGGTCGCGGCGCAGGACCTTGCCGAAGACAGTGGTCGCGTTGTCGCGGGCGAGCTCGGGGGCGAGCGGGGGATCGGTGCGCCAGGTTTTGAGGACTTTGCGCAGGCGGCGGTAGCGCTTGCCGTCCATGGCGCTCAGTACCTCCGCGTGAGCAGCGGTGTAGGCCGCACGGGAGGCCCCGACCAGGGCGTCGGTGACCTCGGCGGGGACTCGGTCGTAACCGGTCAGCAGATCGATGAACCGTTCGGCGCGGACTTCGGCGTCGCGGGCCACGCCGAGCAGGTCGGCGAGCCACTTCAGTTCCGCTTCGGTGCCGGCGGCTTCCTCGGCGTCGAACAGCTTGCGATAGGAACGCAGGACACTGCGGAGCCTGCGCGTGGCCACCCGCATCTGGTGGACCGAATCGTCGGCGTCGGCGCGCACATCGGGTTCGGCGTCGAAGAGCCGGTCGATGTCCTCGCGTAGCGCCGCGACGACGGCTTCTCCGGCCTCGGTCGCCATGGTGTCAGCCTCGCTTTCCGAACGTGTCGGTCGCCTCCACCAGCTGGGCGGTGATGCCGGGCTCGTGCGCGGTGTGCCCGGCGTCCTCGACGATGTGCAGCGTCGAGGACGGCCACGCGTTGTGCAGATCCCATGCGCTCACCACGGGGCACACAATGTCGTGGCGGCCCTGCACGATCACGCCGGGGATGTCGGCGATCCGATCTATGTCTCGCAGCAACTGTCCCTCCTCGAGGAATCCGCCGTGGCGAAAATAGTGGTTTTCGATCCGGGCGAACGCGAGAGCGAAGCGTGCTTCGGCGGTTTCGGCGACCCGATCCGGTTGCGGGAGCAGGGAACTCGTCGCGCCTTCCCATGTCGACCAGGCGACCGCGGCATCGAGCGCGACCTGCGGATCGGGGGAGTGCAGCAGTCGGTGATACACCTCCACGAGGTCGTCCCCGCGTTCCTCGACGGGGACCGGCGCCAGGAATCTCGCCCACTCGGCGGGGTAGACGTTGCCCGCGGCGCCGTTGTAGTACCAGTCGATTTCCTTGCGCCGCAACAAGAAGATGCCACGCAACACCAGTTCGGTCACCCGCTCGGGGTGGGCCTGCGCATAGGCCAGGCCCAGGGTCGACCCCCACGAACCGCCGAACACCTGCCAGCGCTCGATCCCCAGATGGTCGCGCAGCAACTCCATGTCGGCGATCAGATTCGGCGTGGTGTTGGTGTCCAGGGGAGCCCCATCGGCGATGTGCGGCATGGACTTTCCGCATCCACGCTGATCGAACAGCACGATCTTGTACACGGCCGGGTCGAAGAAGCGCCGTTGCAGGGGCCCGGTACCGCCGCCGGGTCCGCCGTGCACGAACACCACGGGCTTGCCGTCGGGATCACCGCTGACCTCCCAGTACACCGACTGGCCGTCGCCGACATCGATCAGGCCCTGCTCGAACGGTTCGATCTCGGGGTAGAGACCGCGCATCAGAACGCCAATCCCGCGGCAAGGGAAGGCAATTCGAGAGCGGTGAGCGCCTCGGTCCGCACCTCGGGGCAGCTCTCGGTGGTCACCCGGTCGATCATCGCCTTGTCGGCGAGAACGTGCCCGTTGATGCCGCCGTTGCGGAAGCCCCAGTCGTGCACCATGGCGTTGAGCGAGATCCGACCGAGCGTCGGGCCCTGTACCCGGAAGTTCGACAGTTCGGGCCGGATCATGTCGCACAGTTGCGCGGCGGAGGAGGGGCTGATCGTCAACGTCCCGGCCGGCGCGGTGGTCGTCGGCGCGGCCGAGGTGGTGGTGCCCGCACTGCCGGTCGAGGCCGGTGGCGTACCCCCGCAGGCGGTCAGGGTCGCGGCGGTGAGCGCGCCCGCGATCAACAGCACGGAACGGGAAATCCAACGGCGTTGCGGCATCGGTACCTCTGCTAGTCGAACAGTGTCGCCATCGAGTCTGCCAGTTTGTGATGTGGTGCGTCGGGTCCGACGGGCGGGTTGGATCTGATGTTCGGTAGCCCCCGAACGGTTTGACGCTGTGTTTGTTGGCGCGCTGGCGCGCGCGTGTCCGCGGCCGGGCCGCCGGTCAGGCACCGGGGCTTGCTCCTTCGTCGCCTACGCCCCGGCG
>NZ_JBSGVG010000085.1:0-5804 GCF_053608345.1 Nocardia sp. NPDC055050 | reverse complement strand
CTCCGAAGAATCGGAGAACACCCGCCGTTTCTGTGCGTGATCAGCGCGGACTAGCGCTCGATGATCGCCACCACACCCTGGCCGCCCGCGGCGCAGATGGAGACCAGCGCGCGGCCGGACCCCTTCTCCGCCAGCATCTTCGCGGTCGAGGCGACGATGCGACCGCCGGTCGCGGCGAACGGGTGGCCCGCGGCGAGCGAGGAGCCGTTGACGTTGAGCTTGCTACGGTCGATCGAGCCCAGCGCGCCGTCGAGGCCGAGGCGCTCCTTGCAGTAGGCGTCGGACTCCCACGCGGCCAGGGTGGCCAGCACCACGGAGGCGAACGCCTCGTGGATCTCGTAGTAGTCGAAGTCCTGCAGGGTCAGGCCGTTGCGGGCCAGCAGGCGCGCGACCGCGTAGGTGGGCGCCATCAACAGGCCGTCGGGGCCGTGGATGTAGTCCACCGCGGCGACCTCGGAGTCGACCAGGTGGGCCAGCACCGGCAGGTTGCGCTCGGCCGCCCACTCGTCGGTGGACAGCAGCACCGCGGACGCGCCGTCGGTGAGCGGGGTCGAGTTGCCCGCGGTCATGGTGGCGTCGCCCGCCTTGACGCCGAACACCGGCTTCAGGGTCGACAGCTTCTCCACGGTGGAGCCGGGACGCAGGTTGTCGTCGCGGGTCAGGCCGAGGAACGGGGTGATCAGGTCGTCGAAGAAGCCACGGTCGTAGGCGGCCGCCATGTTCTTGTGCGAGAGGTAGGCCAGCTCGTCCTGCGCTTCGCGGGCGACGCCGAATTCCTTCGCGGTGATGGCGGCGTGCTCACCCATCGACAGACCGGTGCGCGGCTCGGCGTTCTTGGGGATCTCGATGCCCAGCATCGAGGGGCGCAGCTGGCCGACCAGCTTGACCTTGTCCTTGGTGGTCCGGGCGCGGTTGGCGGTGAGCATCCACTCGCGCATGTCCTCGCTCACGCCGATCGGCGCGTCGGAGGTGGTGTCGGCGCCGCCGCCGATGCCGGACTCGATACGACCCAGCGCGATCGCGTCACCGACGGTGACGATCGACTGCAGGCCGGTGCCACAGGCGAGCTGCAGGTCGTGGGCCGGGGTGTAGGGCGAGAGCTTCGAGCCGAGCACGCTCTCGCGGATCAGGCTGTGCTCGCCGACCTTCTTGAGCACAGCGCCGCCGACGACCATGCCCAGGCGCTCGCCCTGCAGACCGAACCGGCTGACCAGCCCATCGAGGGCGGCGGTGAACATGTCCTGATTGGACGCCTTGGCGTAGGCCTTGTCGGAGCGCGCGAACGGGATGCGGTTGCCGCCAACGATGGCAATCGGGCGCTGGGTCTTCGCGGCCTTGGCAGGCTTAGCTGCGGCCTTGGCCGTCGCCGAGCGGGCTTTGCTTGTCACTCGAGTTCTCCATGGTCTCGTCGGTTCCGGGTAACGCCGGCCGCTGGAATCGGCCCCCGTGCGGTCGCGGCGTCGTATCGGTTTACATTAAACTTACTCCGGAGTAAGTTCGTTGTCGACACCGTACCCGCAAGTGTGCGCTCACACGGGGGACACTGGGCGGAGCACGGTCACCACACTCGTCGAGCACAGAGAAGGTAGGAACAGTGGCAGCCAAGAGCAAGGGTGCACCGAACCTCTACGGATCTTTCATCCACTCCGCCCCCGGCGCGTTCCTCGCGAGCAAGCTGGGCCTCCCGCAGCCGGCCGAACTGCGCCGCTACAAGGCGGGCGAGCCCGCGCTGCCCGGCCCGGTGCTGCTCGGCGGCAAGGGTCGCCTGGCCGAGCCGGTCCGCGCGCTGCTGTCGGACTACACCGTCGCGGACTCGCTCGAATCGGGCACCAAGTACGGCGCGCTGGTCTTCGACGCCACCGGCATCGATTCGATCGACAAGCTCGCGCAGCTGTTCGAGTTCTTCCAGCCGGCCACGCGCAGCCTCGCGCCGTCGGGCCGTGTCGTGGTTCTGGGCACCACCCCCGAACTGGTCGGCTCGGTCGACGAGCAGATCGCCCAGCGCGCGCTCGAGGGCTTCACCCGTTCGGTCGCCAAGGAGCTGCTGCGTGGCGCGACCGGCCAGCTCGTCTACGTGCACCCCGAAGCGGGCTCATCCGCGACCGGCCTCGAGTCGACCCTGCGCTTCCTGCTCTCCGGTAAGTCGGCCTTCGTCGACGGTCAGGTCATCCGGGTCGGTTCCGCCGACTCGGTCGCCCCGGCGTCGTGGGACAAGCCGCTCGCGGGCAAGGTCGCCGTCGTGACCGGTGCCGCGCGCGGTATCGGCGCCACCATCGCCGAGGTGTTCGCCCGTGACGGCGCCACCGTGATCGTCGCCGACATCCCCGCCGCGGGCGAGGCGCTGTCCGACACCGCGAACAAGATCGGCGCCACCGCGCTGGCCCTCGACGTCACCGCGCCCGACGCCGCCGAGCGTCTGGCCGACTTCGCCACCGAGCGTTTCGGCGGCATCGACATCGTCGTCCACAACGCCGGCATCACCCGCGACAAGCTGCTCGCCAACATGGACGAGGGCCGCTGGAGCTCGGTGATCAACGTCAACCTCGCTGCCCCGCACCGCATCACCTCCGGCCTCGTCGCCAAGGGCGTGCTCAAGGAAGGCGGGCGCGTGATCGACGTGTCCTCCATCGCGGGCATCGCGGGCAACCGCGGCCAGACCAACTACGGCGCGTCCAAGGCGGGCGTCATCGGCATGGTCGACGCCGAGTCCCCGCTGCTGGCCGAGAAGGGCATCACCATCAACGCGGTGGCGCCCGGCTTCATCGAGACCGCGATGACCGCCGCCATCCCCGTCGGCACCCGCGAGGCCGGTCGCCTGATGAGCTCGCTGCTGCAGGGTGGCCAGACCGTCGACGTCGCCGAGACCATCGCCTACTTCGCGAGCCCCGCGTCGAACGCGGTGAGCGGCAACGTGGTTCGCGTCTGCGGTCAGAGCCTGATCGGCGCCTGATGACTCAGACGATCACCCTCACCGAGGTTCCCAAGAACGGCGGCCTGTACGCCAAGGCGGCGCTGGGCGCCATCCCGCTGCCCGCTCCGCTGTCGGCGCGCAAGCCCACCCTGCCCGACCGCCGAGTAGTCCTCGAGGGCGTGCGGGTCGACCCCGACCATCTCGCCGCGTACTGCCATGCCACCGGCCTGCGTTTCAGCGACACCTTGCCGCTGACGTACCCGTTCATCCTCAGCTTCCCGCTGGCGATGCAACTCGTCGTCGCACGGGATTTCCCGTTCAGCGCGGTCGGTGCGGTGCACTTCGAGAACGTCATCGAACGCACCCGCGAGATCTCGGTCGCCGAGCCCCTCGATTTCTCCACCCATATCGAGAACCTCCGCGAACACCCGAAAGGTCTTCTGGTGGACGCGATCACGGAGATCAGCGTCGGTCGTGAACTCGTCTGGCGGCAGGTGACCACCTTCCTGCACCAGCAGCGCACGTCGCTCTCGGGCGGTCCCAAGTCGGCGCCCCCCGCCGATGAGGTGCCCCCGCCCCCGTTGCGCGTGCAGCGCGTGGATCAGAAGATGATCAACCGCTACGCCGCCGCGTCCGGCGACCACAACCCGATCCACGTCTCCGGGATCGGCGCGAAGGCAATGGGTTTCCCGCAGACCATCGCCCACGGCATGTGGTCGGCGGCAGCGATCCTCAGCACGATCGAGGGCCGCGTCCCCGAAAAGGCCACTTACGCGGTCAAGTTCGGCAAGCCGATCTTCCTTCCGTCCTCGGTGAACATCTACGCCGACCAGGTCGGATCCGGCTGGGATCTCTCCATCCTGCATCCCAAGAAGGGGTACCCACACCTCACCGCAACCTTGCGCTGAGTCTCCACCGGCAAGGGCCGCACACTCCAGGGGGGTGTGCGGCCCTTACTGGTTTCAGGGCACGGTGAATCGGTCGTCACGACGGATTGTGTTCGGGGCCTTACGCTTTCGAGGATCTCGCCGATCGTCATCCCGATAGGTGTCGTTACGGGCAATTGCTGTGACTTTACTCATCGACATAAAATGATTCGCTATGAAGTTGCCACAAGAAATTCTGGCACCCATTTTGGTCTACCGTCCGGTGTTTTCTTCTGCGTGCTAAGAAATTGCCCGGGGCGCGGAGGGCTGACTTTGTAGTGTTGCCCGGCTGTCAATACCGCGGGCTCGCGCCACCGGGCAACTATTCGGCATCTGAACACCGTGGTGGCCGAATTTCGAGCATTCCGGTTCCTCTGAAACGCGTGTAGAACTTCTCTTGCCCAGCGATCGTTCGGTCGCGTCGGCGGGTTCACCTGATCCAGATCCGTGGCGAGAAGTGTTGTGGAGGAAGCGTTGTGAACAAGATCAGTCTTTCGAATCGGGGGATTCTGCGCGCGGTTGCTCTCGTGGGGGCGGCGCTGTCGCTGGTCGCGAGCGCCGGCGCGGTGGCAGGCGCGGACACCGGAAGCGGTGAGACCGGAAGCGGGGTAATCGACACGGGCAGCGGGATTCTGGGGGATCTGCTCGACACCGGCAGTGGAATCCTCGGCGGTAGCTCGAGCGGTGGGTCGTCCGAGAGCGTGCAGCCGTGCAACCGCTCGACCAAGTCCGGCGGGGCCGGCGTCACCAACACGACGCATCAGCTCGGCGTCACCGGACCGACCTCGTTCGTCCTGACCTACGAAACCCTCAACATTCCCGACCGCATTCAGGTCTTCTACGAAGGCGGGCAGGTGCTCGACACCGGCTATGTCGGCGACAATGCCAACCAGGGCACCGGATCTCGGGTCGTTTCGTTGCCCGCGGGGTCGTCCTCGACGGTGAGCGTTCGGGTTACAGGCCCGAATGACACCCAGTGGGAGTACACGGTCAACTGCCCGTCTTAGCGCGACCGGTCCATCCCGGTCGATATCGCACGTGTCGGGGCCGCATACCCGAAAAGGCATGCGGCCCTGAGCAAACAGCTATCTGGCAGAAAACTGACAGCACATATTCCGGTAAGCGCAGCGCACGGCGGGAAAACATGAATATGGCTGCCGCCCAATCGGTTACACACCGGAACTCGTTACAGGTTTTCATGGTGATATCAATCATGGACTAAGCCGATCAGTAACTGGGTATACAGCAAGGTTAGGCACAAGCGTGATGCTCTGCCTCGATCCTTCGCTGCGGGGATCTTGCCGCGGTTCGCGTGATTGATCGATCGTCCAGCGGTAATGATCTTGTTCGAGCTCCCGTTCGTTGTGCCGAACGGCGGTCTTCGAGCAATCGATATGAGATCCCCGAAACGAGTTCTGCCGTCAGGCACTCAACGGGCAAATGTGCAGCAATGGTTCGGCGAATGCCCCGAATGTCGCGGGCTAGGGAGCCGCCGCCGACCGTGTTAGAAACTTTCAGTCGGCAACAAAGTCGGCAATCATGGTTAATACCAAGGGGTTTCATTTCATGAAGAAGATTCGCACGCTCGGCTTCGGCATCGTCATCGCCGCCGGGATGGCCGTGTTCGGCACGGGCATCGCCACCGCGGACGAGGTCCCGCCGGTTGTCACCGAACCCGGCACCGGCGGCACGGGCGAGGAGGCCACCACCGGTTCGGCCGGCAGCCTGGCGGCGATCCTGAAGGCGCTCACCAGCGGCTCGTCGGCGGCGGAGGACCCGGCGGACACCGAGACCGGCACCGAGGTCGCCGACGAGACCGAACCCGGCACCGGCGGCACGGGCGACGACGCCTCGACCGGTTCGGCCGACAGTCTGGCCGCGATCCTGAAGGCGCTCACCAGCGGCTCGGCAGCGGCTGAGGAGACCCCGGTGGAAACTCCCCCGGCCTCCTGACGCAGTACGCGAAC
>NZ_JBSGVG010000084.1:0-6888 GCF_053608345.1 Nocardia sp. NPDC055050 | reverse complement strand
GGTTGACGGCGCTCTTGGGGGCGCTCAACAACCCCCTTTGTGGGGTGGGGGCGCCGTCCCCCACCTACCCCCCACACCCCGCCGGGCCCCCCGGGCCCCCGGTGGCCGCCGCGGTGTGGCGTGCGCCAACCCCCGTTGCTGGATCAGGCCTTCATCTCGTAGGTCCCGGCCAGCGCGCGCGCCCTGCCGAGTACCCGTTCGAAACGGGATTCGTCGAAGGCAGGCCGGCGAACCAGGTCGAGGGCCCGGCGCTGCTGGGTGGGGGTGGCGGTCGGCTTGTTGTGCAGGTTGAGCGCGTTCGCGGAGAAGGTCCGCACGAAGCCGTCGAAGATCTGGTCGATCACTGCCCGGTCGGTGTCGTCGATGCGCGCCTGCTCCAGCACCAGCTGCGCGTAGGGCACCGCGGTGAACAGCTCACCGAATGCGAACAGGAAGTCCACGTCCTTCTGCTGCGACGAAGTCGGGGCGGCGACCGCGAGCAGCGCCTGCAGCGCGAGAACCTGCTCGAGGAACACCGCCACATTCGCAACGTCGCGGAAGCTCTCGAACACCGGGCGCCAGTCCGCGAAGCGAATGCGGCCCAGGCCACTGCTCGGGCCCTGCCGGAACAGGAACTCGTCGTCGGCGGTGTCGTGACGGGAGGGCACCGGAGCGTAAGCGGCGCTGGCGAATTCGGCACGCAACGGCTTCACGACCGCGCCCAGACGCGGGGTGATCTTGCGGCTCGACCACGTCAGGGCGCCGGCGACCGCACGAGTGGCTCCCTTGGGTGCCACCGAGGCGCCCGGCAGTGACTGCATCGCGGCCAGACCGGCGTCGGCGGGGTGGAACATGTAGTTGGCCATGAACTTCAGCGACAACGCCATGTTCACGTGTACGGTGCCCTCCAGTCGCGGCAGGCCGAACATGGCCGTCATTGCGACCGGGAAGTACATGTCGTTCTCGAATCCACGCGCGGCGATCACGTCGGCGAGATCTTCGATCACGCGCTGGCCCTGACGGGTTACCGACATCTTCTCGATGGCGTTGAACAGCAGGTAGCGGCGGTCATCGGGCGAGGCCGAGCGCATGTAGTCCACCGCGCGTGCGCTGTAGAGCTTCATCGCGGCGATGCGCGCGTAGGAATCGGTGATCAGCGCCCGCACCTGGGGGAACTCGGTGACCCTGTGCCCGAACAGAATCCGGTTCTCGGCGTGGTTGATCGCCTCGTAGAAGGAGTGCTCACAGGCGCCGACCGCACCGAAGCCGAGGTTGAACTTGCCCACGTTGACCGTGTTCATCGCCGCGTGGAACGCGTCCTCGCCACGGTGGAGGATGTCCTCCTCGGCGACGGGGTAGTTCTCGAGATCGAATGCCGCGACATAGATCTGGCTGTTGACGACATTCTTCTTCAGCTTGTACGCGTCGTGCTGGGAGTCGGCGACGAAGAAGAGATACCCCTCGTAATCCTGCTGCGTCGGCTTGCCCCGCAGTGCCGCGGCGCTGTCGATAATCGGCTTGTCCGAACGGCGCCCGAACACCGAGACCATCGAGGCCAGGTTGCCGTTGCCGATGTAGTGCTTGCCGCCGGTCGCGGTGTAGCCACCGTCGGGCTGCGGGTCGACGATCATGTCGGTGGAGTACACGTCGGCGCCGTGTTCCTTCTCCGACAGGCCGAACGCGAAGATCTCCCCGGAGTCGAGCTGGGCAGCGGCCTTCTTCTTGGCCACGGCGTTGTCGCTCTGCCAGATCGGGCCGAGGCCCAGGATGGTGACCTGCCAGACGTACCAGTAGGTCATGCCGTAGAAGCCGAAGATCTGGCTCAGCATGGCATTGCGCGCGGTGTCCCAGCGCTTGTCCGGGTCACCGCCTGCCTCGGCCGCCGGGGTGAGGAAGGTGGCGAACAGCCGCTCCTTCTTGGCGAAGTCGAGGAAGTCCGACGGCCAGACGCGGGACCGGTCGTCGTCGAGCAGCTGGGTCTTGCCGCGGCTCTCGAACCAGTCGACCGTCGCGCGCAACAGCCGGCGCGTCTGCGGGTCGAACTGCGCGAAGTCGGCGGTGTTCGGGTTGAAGAAATCCTGGGGCATCGTCGCTCCTCTTGCGGGCGTCCAGCACGGTCGGACGGTTCATTCGCCACTGTAGCATTTTCGTACATCAGTGTAGGAATGCCGAGGTGGTTGCTATGGTGGGCGCATGGGTAGCGAGACGGCACTGCAGCGGCGAGGGCGGGCCGCGCACCTCGGCCCCGAGCGGCGCAGACCGCAGGTGCTCGACGCGGCGCTCGCCATCGCCGCCGACGACGGCATCGCCGCGGTCACGATGGGCGCGGTCGCCGACTATATGAAGGTCACCCGCCCGGTGATCTACGCCTGCTTCCCCGACCGGGTCGAGCTGATCGACGCGCTGATCCAGCGCGAGGAGAGTTTTCTGATCTCGGGTGTGCTCGACGTGTTGCCGCCGCGCGCGACCAACGCCGACGAGACGGTGTTCGTCGAAGGTTTCCGCACCCTGCTCAACAAGGCGGCCGAGCGCCCCGATGCCTGGCGCCTGATCTACGGCAACCCCGATCCCGCCGTCGCCGGTTCCTTCGGACGTGGTCGTCAGTTGGCAGTCGAGCGCTGCACGGCGTTGCTCCGGCCGACGTTGCTGGCCTGGGGAGTCGACGACGCCGAACGCAAATTGCCGGCGCTGGTGGAGTTATGGGTCTCGGCCGCCGAAAGCGCGGTCCGCACCCTGTTCGCCCACCGCGACGAGTGGAATCCCGATGACCTCGGTGCGTTCGTCGGCTCGGCGGTCTACCGCGCCATGCGCAGCGCGTGACGCCCGCGGCGTAAGCGGCGCGCGGGGGTGCGATCGATCGACCCCGGGGCCGTCGGGTCAGTGCGTGGGTGAAGGTGTGCGGGTGGACAACCGCACACTGTCGAGGAAGTCCGCGATCGTCGCCCAGGTGGTGTCGCGGGCGGTGGGGCCCGCGATGATGCCGAGATGGCTTCCCGGGACCTCGGTGAACCGAACCCGCGCCGCGCCGGTGAGGACCCCGATGCCTGCCGCGACCGACGCCGACGAGGCCAGCGCGTCCTTGGTGCCGCCGATCAGCTGCGTCGGCGCGGTGAGTCCCGTCAGATCGATCGCGCGATGCGGGCCCAGATGCACTGTGCCCTTGAACATTTCGTTGCGGATGATCAATTGCCGGTAGGCCTGACGATAGAACCGGCCCGGGTAGCCCGGCATGGTGTCCATGAACCGGTCCACCGATTGCATGCGGGCCAGTGCCTCGGTGTCGGCGATATTGCGGGCGATGTACCAGGGCTTGGTGAGTTCGCGGTCGATCGACTGGATGCGGAAACCCGCCCGCACCCCGTACTTCGGCACGCCGCCTGCCACGCGGACCGGCACGGTGACCTCGCGGCCGCCGGTGAGCTGCCCGAATTTGCGGGCCACCGAGATCTGACCGTTGCGGCGCTGATCGAACGGGGTTCCCACCGCGGTGACCGAACCGATCGGCAGGTCGGCGTGCCCGGCGGCGGTGAGCACGCTGATGGTGCCGCCGAAGGACCAGCCGATCAGGTCGACGGGGGAGTGGCTGTTGTCCGCGCTGACCGCCTCGATCGCGGTGGGCACGATGTCGTCGACCCATTCCTCGAAGCCGAGATCGCGGTCCGCGTAGGTGATCTCGCCGTAGTCGAGCACATAGACCTCGCGTCCCAGCTCGAGCAGGAATCGCACCAGGCTCTGGCTGGGTCGCATGTCGTAGCAGGAGATCGTCACCGCCAACGGCGGCACGAGCAGCACGGGATTGCCGGTGGCGGGGGTGGTGGAGCGCCGGTAGCGCAGCAGCCTGCGGTGCGGTTCGTCGTAGACGATGTCCGACGGCGTCGGCGCGTACGGCTCGACGCCGTCACTGAAGAGCGCGACCACGTTGCGCAGTGCAACCGACAGGGGGCCCATGTAATTCTCCGGAACGTCGAGACGGTGGGAGAAAACTAACTGTAACTCCCTGTATCACCATATCTTGTCCCTGAGGCTTCCTCCGAATCCGCGGGCGATCCACCGCTCACGCGCGGCCGCGCCCCATGCGAGCAGGGCTCGGATGGGGCGTGTCGCGGGGTGGCGGACGGCGGCGTGGGTCAGGGTTTGCGGGCGACCGCGCCGTACGCCGAGATCGGGAGGACCTGGCCCACCTCGGCAGTTTCCGGACGCCACTGGGTGATCGAGACGACGCCCGGTTCGACTACTTCCAGCCCGTCGAAGACACCGCGGATCTGGGCCTGCGGGCGCGGGACGTACGGTGTGCCGCCGGTGCCGGTGTAGTTCTCGCACAGGGTGACGTAGGCCTGGCTGTCGTCGGTGCCGTCCCAATAGATCAGGTGGCTGCCCGAGGGTACTGCGCCGACCACGGTGCCCACGATGCGCAGCAGGTCGTCGTAGGTTTTGGCGTGACCGAGAACACCCATGAACATCACCGCGATCGGCTCGTTGAAGTTCAGCACATTGCGCGCGTCGGCGACGATCTGTTCGGGGTCGTGGAAGTCGGCGTCGATGTAGGTGGTGACGCCTTCGTCGGTGGTGCTGGTGAGCAGTGCGCGCGCGTGGGTGAGCACCAGAGGGTCGTTGTCCACGTAGACCACCTTGGCGTCCGGGGCGACGCCCTGGGCGACCTCGTGCGTGTTCTGCATCGTGGGCAGGCCGGTGCCGATGTCGAGGAACTGCTTGATGCCGCGTTCCTTCGCCAGGAAGCGGACGGCCCTGATCAGGAACTGCCGCGACTGCACAGCCATGGTCGAGATGTCGGGGTCGACCGCCAGCCCGGCGTCGCCGGCGATCTTGTCGATCTCGTAGTGGTCTTTACCGCCCATCCAGTAGTTCCAGATCCGTGCTGAATGGGGGATATCGGTCCTGATCATCGGGGTCTGCACGTCGGCCATGAGCCTTGCTCCTCTGCAACTTTGACAGTGGCGCGCCCACCCAGGGGAGAACCACCAGCGACATAGCATCTGATCTGGCTGCGACAGTACAAGATTGGCACTGAAACGGTCGGGTCAATCCGTGAACGTTCACCGCTGCGTGCGACGGCCGGAATCGGGTAAAGCCGCTCCATGACGACACTGCGCAGGAATGCTGTAGCCACCGTGCTCGCCGCGGCCGCGATCGTGCTGCTCGGCACGGGCTGTGACCAGGTGGAGAAGGCGGTCAACCAGGGTGGTGACACACCGTGTAGCGAATACACCGCCCAGTCCCCGGAGGACCGGCGCACGACGGTGGTCAAGTTCCTCGAACAGGAGCGCGGCGACAACGCGACGTCGGACCCGAACACTGTCGACCTGTCCGTCGCCGCCATCGATCTGATGTGTGGCGCGCAGGCCGATCCGGACACTCCCATTCGGGAAGCCGATCTGACGGGTGTTCTCGTGCCCAAGTGACACCGGAAGCCCGGTCCGTGGGTATCCGTTCCGGCAGCGCCGATAGTTCGATCTCACTGTGTGATCCCCATTCCAAGTGTTCACTGCGACAGAGACGTTCGGCCGGTAGCATCGCTAACGGCCCGTAAGGGCTAGTCCAGCAAGATGTTTCGCTGCGACCTCGGAAGACGGGGTCTGCGAGGCGCCGGGTGATCGAGAGGTTTCACAATGGAAACGGTGACGAATCGGGTCGTAATGGACCCGACTGGGCAAGACATTCAGGGTGAGAACCTCGAGATCAGGTCGCATGGTCCCGCCACCAGGGTCGAGCTGCCGGGTGGGGTGCAGGCATGGTCGATCACCGACGCCGCGCTGCTGGAGAAACTGCTCGTCGATCCCCGGGTCTCCAAGGACGCGAGCCAGCACTGGCCCGCCTTCGTCGCCGGTGAGATCCCCCCGGATTGGCCGCTGTACCTGTGGGTTTCGGCGCCGAACATGTTCACCGCCTACGGCAGCGATCACCGCAGGCTGCGCAAGCTGGTGGCGCCGGCCTTCACCGCGCGGCGCACCGAGGCCATGCGCGCACAGGTCGAGCGCATCACCACCGAATTGCTCGACGAGCTGGCAGCCACCCCGGCCGGTCAGACCGTGGACCTGCGCGAGCAGTTCGCCTACCCGCTGCCGATCCAGGTGATCTCGGAGCTGATGGGCGTGCCGGAATCGCTGAACCCCGGCCTGCGCACCTGCATCGACGGCATCTTCGACACCTCGCTCACCCCGGAGCAGTCGCAGGCCAACTACATGGAGATGTACCGGATCCTCGGTGAACTGGTGGCGTTGCGGCGCGAACAGCCCGGCGACGACATCACCAGTCTGCTGATCGTCCAGCGCGACGAGGACGAGGGCCAGCTCACCGAGGAAGAGCTGGTCGGCACGCTGCTGCTGGTGATCTCGGCGGGTCACGAGACCACCGTGAATCTGCTCGATCAGGCCATCACCGCTCTGCTCACCCGGCCCGATGTGCTCGCGGGCGTGCGCGAGGGCACGATCACCTGGCCCGATCTGGTCGAGGAGACGCTGCGATTCGAATCACCGGTCGCGCATCTGCCGTTGCGTTTCGCGGTGGAGGACATCGACATCGACGGTATCCAGTTCGCCAAGGGTGACCCGATTCTGGCGAGCTACGCCGCGGCCGCGCGTGACCCGAAGCTGCACGGCGACACCGCGGGCGAGTTCGATCCCACGCGCGAGAAGCAGTCGCACATGGCATTCGGCTACGGCGCGCACCACTGCCTCGGTGCGCCGCTGGCCCGCCTCGAGGCACTGGTCTCGCTGCCGGCGCTGTTCGAGCGGTTCACCGAGCTGAAGCTGGCCGCTCCCGTGACCGAACTGGGCACTGTGCCCAGCTTCATCTCCAACGGCCACCGCCACCTGCCGGCCTACATCCACGGCGCGTAGCGCCGAACTCGCTCGGCCGACCCGCGCGGGTCGGCCGAGCGAGTTCGGCGCT
>NZ_JBSGVG010000083.1:0-7239 GCF_053608345.1 Nocardia sp. NPDC055050 | reverse complement strand
GCGGCGGACCCTCCTCGAGGTCGGGTCGTGCGGGGCCGGGAGTGCCGGTAGACGGCGGACTCGGAGCCTGCCTGCATTGCCCTTGTGCGCCGGGAGCGTACCTCCCGGCGCACAAACGCATCTATTGTACTCAGCCGCGCCCGGTGTAGTTCGGGGCCTCGACGGTCATCGTGATGTCGTGCGGGTGGCTCTCCTTGAGGCCCGCCGCGGTGATCTGCACGAACTGCGCGCCCTGGAGGTGCTCGATGTTCTGTGAACCGGTGTAGCCCATCGCGGCACGCAGGCCGCCGACGAGCTGGTGGATCACCTGGTTGACCGGGCCGCGGAACGGAACGCGGCCTTCGATGCCCTCGGGGACGAGCTTGTCCTCGGCGAGCACGTCGTCCTGGAAGTAGCGGTCCTTGGAGTACGACTTGGCCTGGCCGCGGCCCTGCATCGCACCGAGCGAGCCCATGCCACGGTAGGCCTTGAACTGCTTGCCGTTCACCAGCACCAGGTCGCCGGGCGACTCGGCGGTGCCCGCGAGCAGCGAGCCGAGCATCACCGTGGACGCCCCCGCGGCGATCGCCTTGGCGACGTCGCCGGAGTACTGCACGCCACCGTCGGCGATCACCGGCACGCCGGCGGCCTTGCACGCGGCGACGGCTTCGAGGATCGCGGTGATCTGCGGCGCGCCGACACCGGCGACCACACGAGTGGTGCAGATGGAGCCGGGGCCCACACCCACCTTCACCGCGTCGACGCCCGCCTCGACGAGCGCGGCGGCACCGGCACGCGTGGCGACATTGCCGCCGACGATCTGGATCCGGTCACCGACCTCGGCCTTGACCTTGGCGACCATCTGCAGCACCTGCGACTGGTGGCCGTGCGCGGTGTCGACGATCAGCACGTCGACCCCGGCGTCGGCCAGCGTCATGGCCCGCGACCAGGAATCCTCACCGACACCGATCGCGGCGCCCACCAGCAGGCGGCCGTCGCGGTCCTTGGTGGCGTTGGGGTACTGATCGGTCTTGACGAAGTCCTTGACCGTGATCAGCCCGCGCAGCCTGCCGTTGCCGTCGACAATCGGTAGCTTCTCGATCTTGTGGCGACGCAGCAGCCCCAGCGCGGCCTCGGCGGTGACACCCTCACGGGCGGTGATCAGCGGCGCCTTGGTCATCACCTCGTCCACGCGGCGGTCCTGATCGACCTCGAAGCGCATGTCGCGGTTGGTGATGATGCCCACCAGCGCGCCGGTCTCGTCGACTACCGGCAGACCCGAGATGCGGAAGCGGGCGCACATGGCGTCGACCTCGGCGAGGGTATCGGTGGGACGACAGGTGACCGGGTCGGTCACCATGCCCGCCTCGGAGCGCTTCACCGTCTCCACCTGGGCGGCCTGGTCGGCGGCCGAGAGGTTGCGGTGCAGCACACCCATACCGCCCGCACGCGCCATGGCGATGGCCATGCGCGCCTCGGTGACGGTGTCCATGGCCGAGCTCACCAGCGGCGTGCGCAGGGTGATGTCCCTGGTCAGCTTGCTGGAAGTCTCGACCGAGCTGGGGATGAGATCCGAGGCGGCAGGCAGCAACAGCACGTCGTCGAACGTGAGGCCGAGCATGGCGATCTTGGTCGGATCGTCGCCCCCCGTAGGAGGGCGCACCGCGATTCGTTCGCCCGACACGGGATTACTCATTCGGATCGACCCCTCCTGGTCGTCATAGCTACCGACGCGGTAGACACAGTGCGTCGGTGCTCGAGCGGAAAAAGCTTTCGGATGGTCGGCTGGAACAAAGTCGCCGACGCCTGTATTCCATGGTATCCGGCGCCCGGAGACGCCTGTGAAGTGAGCCCTTCCGCAAAACTTGCCCGGTGCATCGCTGGCGCGATGCACCAAGTACTGCGTACCGTGGGGATGTGCGTGACCATCTACCACCTGGCCTGCCGCCGGATCCCTTCGCCGGAGACCCCTCCGACCCGTCCGCCGCGCTCGATGCGATCGAGCCCGGTGAGCCGTTGGATCCTCATGAGCGCCTCGCGGTCGAGGAAGATCTCGCAGACCTCGCCGTATACGAAGCCCTGCTGGCCCACCGCGGTATCCGCGGTCTGGTCGTCAGCTGTGAGGATTGTCGGCAAGATCACTACCACGACTGGGACATGCTGCGGGCGAACCTCCTACAGCTACTGGTCGACGGCACTGTCCGTCCACACGAACCCGCCTACGACCCCACCCCCGAGGCTTATGTCACGTGGGACTACTGCCGCGGCTACGCGGACGCGTCGATGAACGAGGCGTTCCACGGCGACGGGTTCGACGGGTTCGACAACTGAGCTCTCCGGCAACTCGGCACAGCTGAGTCCGTCGCGGCGCCTGCCCTCCTCCACTCTCGGTCACGCGTGCGTGGGGGGAATACGCGGGCCCACACCGGAAATGCCCCAGCACAAGACGAAGGCCCCGAACCTGTTCGGGGCCTTCGTCTTTAGTTCAATTCATCGTGCTGCTACGGCGAGGGCACCGCGGGCGGCGACTGCAGGATGGTCGCCGGCGGAGGCACCTGCTGCGTGGGCGGCAAGCTCGGCAGCGGTGCCGACGTCGGGACCACCGTCGTCGGCACAGTGACGACCGGCGGTGATTCGACGATGGTGGTCGGTGGTGTGGTCGGGTCGACAGTCACCGGCGGGGTCACCGGCGGTTGTGTCGGCTCGACCGGCGGCTGCGACGGCTCGACCGGAACCAGCGGCTTGGTTTCCGGGCCAGGGCCCGTGCCCGGGGTCTGCATGATGACCGGCGGCGGCGTCGACGGATCGGTGGTACCCGCTCCTGGAGCGGTAGGCGCCACCGGCGCGGTGGTACCCGGATTCGTCGTCGGCGGGACCTGAACGGGCGAGCTGGGCTTGGTCGGCGCGGTGGTGGTCGGCGGCAGTTGCGCGCCGATCTCCGGGGCGACCTTGATCAGCTGATCTCGCAGCAGGTTCCAGCGCGCGATCAGATCGTCACGCTTGGCCGGATCGTCGACCTGGCCCGCGTTGGCCGAAGCCTGTTCCAGCCTGGCCTTCGCCTGTTCCGGATTACCCGAGGTGAGCAGGTTCTGTGCGGCCAGCAGATCTTCGTCGGCGTACTGTACGACGGTGGACTGTGCCTGCTCGCTGAACACGACCTCCTTGACCCGCCACAGCGGATCGCCGGGAGCCGCGCTGTAAGCGAAGGCCGTGATACCGCCGAACACCAGCGCCAGTGCCGCCGCTGCCCCGAAAATCGGGCGGACCAGTCGTAGACGTCCGCGCGAGGAAGCTCCGACTCGAACCTGCCGCGCGCCGATCTCCTGATTGACGGCCGCGAACACGGTGTCGAGATCAGGGCCCGCGGGCATCGGCTCGGCCAGTAGGTCGGCCCGCCAATCCGCGAGTAACGACGCCAGCTGGAACTCTTCGGGACTGTCGGTGCGGACCGGACCATCGCTCGCGATCGCGTCGATCAGCGCATCATCGCTGCGCACCGCCGCAATGTCGACCGGTCCGGAGTCACCGGCATCCTCGGCGGCGTAGGGACCGCTGTCGTGCGATCCGCGCTGCCAAACTTTCCGGTCGCCTAGACCGCGCTCGCCATCCCTAGCCATACATTTCACCTGCCCTCGCCACTTGTGACTTCAGTTTCGCGAGTGCCCTGTGCTGGGCAACCCGTATCGCCCCCGCCGTGCTGCCCACGGCGACTGCGGTTTCCTCTGCTGACAGACCCATGACCAAACGCAGGATCAGGATTTCTCGATGCTTCTCGGGGAGCGTGGCCAGCAGAGTGTTCATCTGCCTGCTCGTCTCCGAGTCGAGAGCCCGCTGTTCCGGCCCGTGGTCGGTGGATATGACATCTGGTACTTCGGCCATCGCCTCCGCCTTGTTACGGGCGGCGTTGCGATGGGCGTCGGCGACCTTGTGCGAAGCGATTCCGTACACGAAGGCCATGAAGGGCCGACCCTGATCCTGATAGCGGGGCAGGGCGGTCATCACAGCCAAACAGACCTCTTGCGCAACATCGTCCGCGGAGAGCTGTCCGCGCTCCGCGGCTCCGATCCTGGCCCTGCAGTAGCGAACCACCAAGGGACGGACCAGTTCCAATACCCGAGCTAAAGCGGTCCTGTCGCCCTGCGCAGCCGCAGCGACGGCGAGGTCCAACTCTTCGCCCATATGCGTCATCGTCAGAGATTTTCCTGGCGTTACGAGTGGCGCGGTCGAATGTGACCGAGCTTCCACCGAAATGGCGGAACGGCACTAACAATAGCGACCCCCGGATCGGCCGCCAGCGGGCGTGGCCGCTTCTAACCGTGCTCTCAGAAAGATCATCCGGAGCGAATCAGGCACCCAGCGGGGCGATGTCCCCACCCCAGGCCCGTAGACGGGCGCCATGATCTGCGGCTTCGCCCGCCGCGGCGCGCGCCGGAGCCGGATCGGCGACTCCCGAACGCAGCATCGCGGTGGCCCAGCGCAGTGGGAGAAGGCCGTTTTCGCGGCAGTCCGCGTCGACTCGCACGGCCAGTTCGGCGGACCCGGAGAGGTCGCCTGTGGCGGCTGTCGCGGCCGCCACGAGCAGCGCCGATTTCACCTGGTGACGCACAGAGGGAAGCGCCCCGGCGAGTTCGACCGCCGCGACCGCGTCGCGGAGCGCTGCGTCCGCTTCACCGCCGGCGAGCGCGGTCTCGGCGCACACCCAGTGCCAGCGCACCTCGGCTCGCGGAGGTGCCGCGGCGAGCAGTGGCCGCACCCGGCCGAGCAGTGTGCGGGCCAGCGCGAGTCGACCGGTGCCGAGGGCATCGGCGGCCAGGCCCGTATACGCGTCGGCGAGCGCCTCGGCGCGCGACGCTCCGGTAGCGCCGAGTGCGATCGCCGCGGCGCGACCGTCGAACGCTGCCGCACCCGCGTGATCGCCGAGCTGGCGCAGCAGCGATCCACGGGTGCTCTCGATGAGGGATTTCAGGCCGGGATCGGTCACGGTTCTGGCCGATATCAGCAGGTCGGCACGGGCGGCGGCATAGCGGCCCTGGCCGCCGAGCGCGACCGCGCGGTACCACCGCGACAACGGGTCCGCCGGCTCCGGCAACTCCGTAGCGGCCAGGCCGGGAGTGGGCCCGAAAGCAGTCGAAACGAGTATTTCGGAACCGATATCCGCGGGTGAGGCCATTGTCTGCACGACGAGACTCTAGCCGCCACCCGCCCCGGGCAGCGCCCATGTTATGGATCGACGAGGGGCAATCAGCAAACAATCAGCATTTCACTCGAGTGTCGATGTTGCCATCAGGTAAATCTCCGCTCCCCGATGCCACTACCGGAAAGTCTCGAATTCACATGCGTTTCGCGCAATTAACCTTCACGCCCCGTTTTCGCCATCTGCACGCAGTCCGGGCGCGGAGGCCGTTGTGATCCAGCACACCCAGCCGCCCTGGCCGTCGCCGGCTCGAACCAGGCCCCGACCGGCGCGACCTGGGAAAATATGGGATGTCTCGGAAACGCGAAGACACCCGATCCATAGCCAACCAAACAGTATGGAGGGATCGGGTGTGAAATGTAAATAGTGAGTAGGTTAAATTTCAGCGTTGCAGATTTACTGAACTCATGCGCCGAACTATTGACGGAAATTCCCGCCTGCACCTAACGTAGCTCATCGCCACGGTTGGCGCCGCGCGAAATCGCAGCGACCTCCGAGCGGCACCGTCAGGCACCGTCGAGCCGGCCACCCCCACCGGGTGGCGCGAAGACCTGCCGCACCACTCGCTCGACAACGCTGACGAGCTCGCGCCTCAAGGAGTTCACATGCCCATGCCCACCCACCTTCCCGGACCGAACGCCGATGTCTGGGACTGGCAGATGCGCGGCTCGTGCCGCGGTCAGGACTCCGCGGTCTTCTTCCACCCCGACGGCGAACGCGGCCGCGCCCGCACAGCGCGCGAGATGCGCGCCAAGGAGATCTGCCGGGCCTGCCCCGTGCTGATGCAATGCCGCACCCATGCCCTCAAGGTCAGCGAGCCCTATGGCATCTGGGGCGGCATGTCCGAGACCGAACGCGAGATGCACGCCCGCCGCAACCGGCGACGGATGGCCGTCTGAGGTCAACCGGGCCCGTCTGGCCGGGTTGGCAAATCTGTTCCAATCCGCTGGCCGTGGCGCGCCGAATCTCTAGCAAACAGCTGGCACCCGAATAAAGGGCACCCCCGGTCGCGAGGAGGTCATAGCCTCGGGCTACATTCGTGACCGATGACACAGAATGGGTTCCGAAGCGAAGCCTTTCCACCGAGCGTGGATTCTGCGGTTACCGCACGCGCGGCCGAAGGAGTCGAGCTAGCTGCACTGCTGGAACGATGCGGCCTGTCCGACCAGCAGGCCTTTGCCGAGCTGTACGACCGAACGTCCGCGCGCGTTTTCGGCCTGGTCCTGCGGGTGCTCCACGACCCCGGGTACGCGGAGGAGACCACTCAGGAGGTCTATCTCCAGATCTGGCGTACCGCTACGAGTTTCGACCCCGCCAAGGGGTCGGCGGTGACCTGGCTGATGACGTTGGCACACCGGCGCGCGGTCGACCGGGTTCGCGCCGAGCAAGCCCACACCCAGCGCGAGGTCGCGTACGGGATACGGGTGCTCGGACACGAATTCGACGAGGTCACCGAGGAGGTGGAACGCAGACTAGAACAACAGGCCGTCCAGCGCGGACTCTCGACCCTCACCGAGACCCAGCGCGAGGCGATCTCGCTCGCCTACTACGGCGGGCGGACCTACGCGGAGGTAGCGACATACCTCGGCATCGGGTTACCGACCGTTAAGTCCCGAATTCGGGACGGATTGACACGACTGAAGAAAAGTTTGGGGGTGACGTGAGATGAACGAAGCCCAGATCGATCTCGCGCACACCGTCGCGCTCGGATTGATCGACGACGAAGACCATCACGCGATCCAGACCATCATCGATACCGAAGACTCCACCCTGTGTACGCAGTTCCTGCGAGAGGTTCGCGATACCCGCGAAGCTCTCGCCCAGCTCGCGTCCACAACCCCCACCCCACCACCCGAATCGCTGCGCGCCCGTTTACTGGCCGCCCTGGACGCCGAAGATCCCCCGGTAGCCAGCTGACCCACACCGCCCAACCCCAGACCCGCCATGACCGCACTCCCACCCACCACCTGCGACCCCTAGGGAGCAGCGGCCACGCAGTGGCCGGTCGCGGCCGGGTCGCCGGTTAGCCGCCGGGGCGTAGGCGACGAAGGAGCAAGCCCCGGTGG
>NZ_JBSGVG010000082.1:0-8121 GCF_053608345.1 Nocardia sp. NPDC055050 | reverse complement strand
ACGAAGGAGCAAGCAACGGCACCTGATCGTCGGGACACCCGTGGCCGCGAACTCGAGCGCGCCGGCGCTCCAATAAACTCAGCCCATGACTGCCGAACAGGCCGCTGCGGCGATTGCCGAACGTACGGGAGTGCCGCGTCATCGCGTGGCCGTGGTGCTGGGATCGGGGTGGCAGGAGGCAGCAGCCGAGATCGGCGCGCCGCGCGCCTCGATCCCCATGACGGAGTTACCCGGCTTCGGCAAACCCAGTGCGCAGGGGCACGGCGGCACGGTGCATTCGGTCACCGTGAACGACAACAACGTGCTGCTGCTGATGGGCCGCCAGCACCTGTACGAGGGCTACACACCGCAACAGGTGGTGCACCCGGTGACCGCGGCGATCGCGGCGGGCGCCGAGATCGTGCTGCTCACCAATGCCGCGGGTGGGCTCAGGGCGGGCCTGCGGGTGGGTGAGCCGGTGCTGATCGCCGACCACATCAACCTCACCGCGCGCACCCCGCTGGTAGGCGCGCGATTCGTCGACCTGGTCGACGCCTGGGATCCCGAATTGCGTTCGCTGACACGGGAAATCGACCCGAGTCTGACCGAGGGTGTGTACGCCGGGCTCATCGGTCCGCAGTACGAGACGCCCGCCGAGATCCGCATGCTCGCGACCATCGGTGCCGACCTGGTCGGTATGTCGACGGTGCTCGAGGCGATCGAGGCGCGTTCACTGGGGGCGAAGGTGCTCGGCATCTCGCTGGTCACCAATCTGGCCGCGGGCGTTACCGGCGAACATCTTTCGCACGCGGAGGTGCTGGCCGAGGGGCAAGCCGCGGCGCCCCGGCTGGGCAAGCTGCTGCGCGGCATTCTGGAGCGCGTGTAGATGCTGCGCTTCGGGACCGCAGGCCTGCGTGGACCGTTGCGTGAGGGCCCGGACGGGATGAACGTGACGACGGTGTCACGGGCCACCGCCGGGCTGGCCGACTGGCTGCGCGAACGTTGCCTCGGCGGTGGCGCCGTGGTGGTCGGGCGGGACGCGCGGCACGGGTCGGCGGATTTCGCCACGGCGACCGCTGAGATCTTCACTGCCGCAGGCTTTCCCGTCACGGTGCTGCCGGACCCGGTGCCGACTCCGGTGGTGGCGTTCGCGGTGCGTGAGCTGGGTGCGGTGGCGGGGGTGCAGATCACCGCCTCGCACAATCCGCCTGCCGACAACGGTTACAAGGTGTACCTCGACGGCGGGTCGCAATTGATCGCGCCCGCCGACAGCGAGATCGAGAAGCGCATCGAGGCGGTTGTCGAACCTGTTGCACGGGAAGCTGTTTCGACCTCCGGTGCCGATCTGGTCGATCACTATCTCGAGCGGGTCGCGGAATTGCCCCGGCTGCTCGGCGGTCCCGGCGAACGGGCGGATGTGCGGATCGCGCTGACCGCGCTGCACGGGGTCGGCGGTGAACTCGCGGTGCGCGCACTGGCCGCGGCCGGGTTCACCGATGTGCGGGTGGTCGAGGTGCAGTTCGCCCCCGACCCCGACTTCCCCACCGTCTCCTTCCCCAATCCGGAAGAGCCGGGCGCCGCCGATCTGTTGCTCGCGCTGGCCGAGCGGGTCGATGCCGACGTGGCGATCGCCCTCGATCCCGATGCCGATCGGTGCGCGCTCGGAGTGCCCGGCCCGGATGGTTGGCACATGCTGCGCGGCGACGAAACCGGTGTACTGCTGGCCGACTACGTGCTGCGCACGCACCCCACCGACCCGCTGGTCGCCACGACCATCGTGTCCTCACGCCTGCTGTCGAAGCTGGCCGCCGCGCGCTCGGCCCGCTACGCCGAGACCCTCACCGGCTTCAAATGGCTGGCCAGGGCGGGCGACGGACTCGTCTACGCCTACGAGGAGGCCATCGGGCACTGCGTCGACCCCGCCAAGGTCCGCGACAAGGACGGCATCTCGGCCGCGGTGGCCGCCGCCGACCTCGTCGCCCTGCTGAAGGCTCAGGACACCACCCTGCAAGGCGAACTCGACTCCTACGCTGTCGAATTCGGCCTGCACGCGGGCGGGCAGGTATCCCTGCGCCTGCCCGACCAGGCCGCCGCGAGCGTGCTGGTCGCCGCCCTGCGCGCGAACCCACCCAGCGACATCGCAGGCACCCCGGTGAAATTCACCGACCAGGCGCAGGTCCGCGGCCGGCTCCGCACCGACGCACTGATCTTCGACGCCGACGACTTCCGCATCGTCGTGCGTCCCTCGGGCACCGAACCCAAACTCAAGTGCTACCTGGAGGTATTCGCCCCGGTCGCCGGCCGAGACGACCTGAACGACGCGAAACAGCTCACCGCCCAGCGCCTCTCCCAGCTCACCACGTTCTGCCGGTCGCTGGCAGCGGGCGAGCAATAGTTCAGCGGGGGCCGAACTGGCGGTCGCCCGCGTCGCCGAGGCCGGGGACGATGTAGGCGTTCTCGTTGAGTTTCTCGTCGATGGCGGCGGTGATCAGGCGGACCGGGAGGCCCGAGGCCGCGAGGGCGGCAACGCCTTCGGGTGCCGAGACGACGCAGATGGCGGTGATGTCGGTCGCGCCGCGGGCGGCGAGCAGTTCGATCGTGTGGCGCATGGAACCGCCGGTCGCCAGCATCGGATCGAGGACGAAGACGGGCAGGCCGGTGAGGTCGGCGGGCAGCGACTCGAGGTACGGCACCGGCTCGTGGGTCTGCTCGTCGCGGGCGATGCCGACGAAGCCGACGCGGGCTTCGGGCACGAGTTCGGCTGCGGCGTAGACCATGCCGAGCCCGGCGCGCAGCACCGGAACGAGCAGTGGGGGCGCCGCCAAGCGGACGCCCTCGGTGACCGCGACCGGCGTGTCGATGGGCTCGCGCACCACCGGCGCGTCGCGCAGCGCCTCGTACATGAGGATGCCGGTGAGATCGGCCAGAGCATTGCGGAAAGTGGCGTTGTCGGTCCGGGCGTCCCGCATGGTGCTGAGCAGGGCCGCGGCGAGTGGATGATCGACGGTGTCGGTGCGCATGAAAAGACGATAGGGTCGCTTGGCGCTTCGCGCCTACGACCGCTGGGGAAATTTTCGCGGTAGTAGGGAACCGAATGCGGCGTCGGTGCGTCCAAGATACTGAGTGACGTACTCTGCCCGGGAACTCGAGGATTGGGGGAAGTTCGATGACGAAAAAAATGTCGGCCGATGCCGAAGGCATCGTCGCGTACAGCGCAGCTGCTGAGGTGATGGCCACGGAACTGGCCACGGCGGCGGCTGGTTCGGTTGCCTCCGACCCCACCCTGCTCGGCCCCATCATGGGTCTCATCGGCGGCGATTTCACCGCCGCCTACTCCGCCGCGCACGCCGGTCACGTGGCGTCGATCGCCCAGCTGTCGGCGGTCATGGGGAGCATGGGGCTGGCCACCGCCAGCGCCGCGACCACCCTCGTCGAGACCGACCTGAACAACGCGGCCGGGCTCAGCGCCGCCGCGGGCGACATCGGTACCGAAGCATGATCGACCTCAGCGGCCTGGCTCAGCCCCTCCTCGATCTGCTGTCGAGCTTCGGCACCGGCGTACTCGGCACCGGCGGCGCATCCGACGGCTTGCGCTCGACCTCGACCAACCTCGACCAGATCTACCAACAGGGCCGCAGCAGCATCAACAACGTGAACACCGCGTGGGACGGCCAGGCCGTCGACGCGGCCACCGCCAAGGCGCTGCGCGTACAGACCTCCTCGGCGACTCTGAGCGACAACGGCACCGAGATGGCGACCGTCGTCGACCAGGCCGCCGCCTATGTGGAGACCGGTCAGAAAGAGCTCGACGGAATCGTCAACTCGTTCCTGTCGCAAGTGTCCGCGCTCAGCCCCACCCTGGGCACCCCGGCCGGTCTGACCGCCGTGGTGAGCTCGGCGATCGATCACATCGGTCAGGGCATGGGCGTCGTCGGCCGGGTACAGGACGAACTCGGCACCCAGACCTCCGCGATCCAGGAGCTCACCCCCGCGCCGTCGAGCACGTCACTGGCGAGCGTCTCGTCCGGCGCGAGCAACCTCGTGTCCTCGGCCTCGAGTTCGGGCCTGCTCTCGACCGCGGCGAGCACCGGCAGCACAGTGCTCAGCGCCATGGGTTCCGGCCTGTCGACAGCGATGGGCGGCAGCAACAGCAGCAACAGCTCCTCGAAGTCGACCACCACGGGTGGGACCTCCGCGGGCACGGGCGGATCGACGGGGTCATCGGCCGGTTCGTCGACAGGGTCCGGTACCGGCGTCAAGATCACCCTGCCCGACGGCAGCACCGTCGAGGCGCCCAACGAGAAGGCCGCGACCGCGGTCCGCTCGGCCATCGGCGCCGTCGGCACCCCGTACGTCTGGGGCGGCAACGACCCCCAGTCGGGCATCGACTGCAGCGGGCTCACCAAGTACGCCTACGGCGAGGCCGGGGTCGAACTGCCACGGCTGGCGCAGGAACAGCACATCGGCAATCCTCAGGTATCCCCCGGTGACCTGATGCCGGGCGATCTGGCGGTGTGGGACGGCCATGTCGCCATGGTCGTCGGCAACGGGCAGCTCGTCGAGGCGGGCGATCCGGTTTCGATCAGTTCCATCCGAACGGAGAACAGTGGCATGGAGTTCTACGGCTTCTACAGGCCTACCGAATGAGCGGCACGCCGATCCCCGAGGTCCCCAATGTGGAGTCCGCGGTCAGCACCAACCGCTCCGGCACGATCTCGGTCCGCGCGACCAGCATGGGTCTGCCGATCGCGCTCAAGTTCGAACGCAGTGAATACCAGTTCGGCGCACAGGCGCTGGCCGACGAGATCCTGCGCCTGACCCGGCGCTCGACCATCGCCGCCGCGGCTCGCCTGCGCGAGGTCTACAGCGAGCAGGCGCAGATCCCCGACGAACTGCTCGACAAGATGAACCTGCCCACCCGGCGTCAGGCGGTCGACGAGCTCGATCGCATCGACGACGCCGACACCGGTCAGACGAGTTGGATGAGGCCACTGTGAGTGCGGAAATGGATGCCCTGGTCGCGGGCGTCACCGGAAAACTCGAGGCGCTCGAGGCCGCGCTGTACGGGTTGAAGCAGGTCAACGGGCGTTTCACCACCGAGGACGGGCTGGTCACCGCCGAGGTGAACAGCGACGGCGCCCTCGTCGCCCTGACGCTGGACGAAGCCATCACCACGCTGGCGCCCACCGAGGCCGCCGCACTCATCCTGTCGGCCTGCAAACAGGCCACCGAGACCGCCGGTGAGGCACGTTCCAACATCATTGCGACACTGAACGAATCGCTCGCCGGCCCGAGTGCACAGCCCGACGGGCAATTAGCACCCGGGCCGGATAGTGCCCGGCGCTCGAGCTAGCTAGGCTTCGCGTCATGGCTTCTGGAGACATCGTCCCGATCGAGCTCGGTCTGACCGATGGCGATCTCGTCACCCTGTGGGCACCGCGCTGGCGCGACGGTGACGACGAGTGGGAGGCGTTCCTCGGTCACGAGGACGACCTCTACGGATTCGAGTCCGTTGCGGAGCTGGCGGCGTTCATCCGCACCAACTCCGACAACGACCTCGTCGACCACCCGTCCTGGGCGGTCATCGCCGGACTTTCGGCCGCTGAGCTGGAGCCGGAGGAGAATTTCAGCTTCGATCTGGTCTCCGTGCCGGAACTGGCGGCGGGCGACCCGGACGTCGACGTCGTCGGCGAGCTCGAGGACACCCTGGCGATGGTGCGCAATATCGCCGAGGTGTGCGAGCTCGACGTGGTGACCAAGTTCTTCGGCAACAACCCGGTGCTCGGTGCGCTGGCCAGCGGGGCGAGCACATTCGTCGGCCGCGACGGTGAAGAGCTGTGGGACCAGGTCGGTGCCGCGATCGTCAAGGGCTGGGACGACGTGCTCGACGCGATCGACAGCGTCGTCAGCACACCCGACGTCGACGCGGCCGCGGTGGCCGTCGCCGAGGCGGAGCTGCTGGCGGCCGAGGAGAACGAGGTCGACGCCGACGATGCCGCCGAAGAGGAGGAAGAGTTCGAGAACGTCGACCTCTCCGCGGCCGACGAGGACGAAGAGGAGTCCTTCTGGGACGAGGTCGGCATCGACCCCGTCAAGATCGTCACCTCCGACGGCGAGCAGTTCACCCTGCGCTGCTACCTCGACGACGAGCCGATCTTCCTCGGTGACGGCAGCACCATCACCGTCTTCGGTTCCGAGCGCGCACTGGCCCGCTACCTGGCCGACGATCACGAGCACGAGCTGTCGCGGGTGTCGACCTACGCCGAGGTGCAGACCGCGGCGGTGGACGGTTCGCTCGAGGTCGAGGTGACCGACGAGAACGTCTACGTGCTCACCGGTCTGGTCGACGATCTGGCCGAGGGACCGGAGGCGGTCGATATCGAACAGCTCGACCTCGCGGTCGAACTGTTCAGCGACGCGGCCGACTACGCCGATGACGACAGCGTCGAAACGGCTCTCGCACAGTCGAACCCGCTGGGCTGGTACGTCTCGTACCTGCTCAACCCGGATCCGAACCGGATGGCGCCGAACCCGCCGTACGCGTCGGAGGCCCAGCAGTTCCGCGACTTGCAGCGTGCGTTCGAAGCACGCCTCGTCAGCGAGTAGTTCTCGACAGATCAGGGGTGGCGCCGATACGGTGCCACCCCTGATTCATGTCAACCGAGCAGGACCGCGTAACCCGGCTTGATCACTTCGTCGATGATCTTCAGCCGGTCCGGGAACGGGATGAAGGCCGACTTCATGGCGTTGATGGTGAAGCGTTCCAGGTCGCTCCAGCCGTAGCCGAAGGTGTCGACCAGCTTGAGCATCTCCTCGCTCATGGAGGTGTCGCTCATCAGGCGGTTGTCGGTGTTGACGGTGACCCGGAAGCGCAGGCGGGCCAGCAGGTCGAACGGATGCTTGTCCAGCGAGGGCACCGCGCCGGTCTGCACATTCGACGAGGGACACAGTTCCAGCGGTACCCGCATATCGCGCACGTAGTTCGCGACGAGGCCGAGCTGGGCGTCCTGGATGTCGCCCGGGACGCTGATGTCGTCGGTGATGCGCACTCCGTGGCCCAGCCGATCGCAGCCACAGAACGCCAGCGCCTCGTGAATCGACGGCAGGCCGAACGCCTCACCCGCGTGAATCGTGAAGTGCGCGTGATTGGCTCGCAGATACTCGAACGCGTCCAGGTGCCGGGTGGGAGGAAATCCCGCCTCGGCGCCCGCGATGTCGAACCCGCCCACCCCGGCATCCCGGAACCGCACGGTCAGCTCCGCGATCTCCCGCGACCTCGCCGCGTGCCGCATCGCCGTGAGCAGACACGTCACCCGAACGACGTTGCCCTGTTCCGCCGCGATCGCCTCGCCCTCCCGGAACCCCGCGAGGGTGTGCTCGACCACCTCGTCGAGCGTGAGGCCCTTTTCGAGGTGCTGCTCGGGCGCGAACCGCACCTCCGCGTACACGACCCCGTCAGCGGCGAGATCGATCGCGCACTCCCGCGCCACCCTGCGCAGCCCCTCCGGGGTCTGCATCACCGCGACCGTGTGCGCGAACGTCTCCAGATACCGCTCGAGCGATCCGCTGTCGGCGGCGTCACGAAACCACGCCCCCAAACTCTCGGCATCGGCAGCGGGTAATTCGTCATAACCGCAATCAGCGGCCAGCTCTAGCACCGTCGAGGGCCGCAGACCACCATCGAGGTGATCATGCAGCAAGGCCTTCGGTGCGCGTCGGATCGAAGCAAGGTCAAGGGGCGCCGGTCCAGTCATGTATAGACGGTAGCCGCCCACGCCGATCCCGGCAGCGAAGTCCCCACGTGGCAACCGTCTCGTTGATTACCCGCCCCGCAAACGACTATTACGAGCCACCCACCGCATTCCCCACACCCCACACCCAGCCAGTCCCCTCCCCACCGGCCACACCTCACACCCAGCCAGTCCCCCTCCCCAACAACCCACCGCCCACACCCAACCGTCCCCCTCTTCAACAACCCACCGCCCACACCCAGCCCGTCCCCGTCTTCAACAACCCACCCAACCCAGCCACCGCACTCCCGACCCCTAGGGAGGGACGGCCACGAAGTGGCCGGTCCGCGGCCGGGCCGCCGGTCAGGCGCCGGGGCGTAGGCGACGAAGGAGCAAGCCCCGGTGCCTAACC
>NZ_JBSGVG010000081.1:0-8516 GCF_053608345.1 Nocardia sp. NPDC055050 | reverse complement strand
ATTGGAAGCCAGGTAACTGGTGTAGGTGACTGGTACTAATAGGCCGAGGGCTTACTACGAAGGTGTTACGCGTCCACTGTGCGGTTTCTGAAACAGCACACAGATCATGGAGACAACGATCGGTTGGTCCGTGCTTTCCCGTGAGGGAGGGTGTGGGTTTTCTGGTTGTGGCTCTCTGTGTGACAGTTTCATAGAGTTACGGTAGTTATAGCGGTGGGGAAACGCCCGGTCCCATTCCGAACCCGGAAGCTAAGGCCACCTGCGCCGATGGTACTGCACTCGACAGGGTGTGGGAGAGTAGGACACTGCCGGAACATCCTTCGCGATAGGGGACCCTTATTTGGGTCCCCTATCGGCGTTTGTGGACTCGATACGAGTTCGGTACGCCAGGCGGACGATGCCCCGTCCTTCGTCCGTGGTTGAATTCTTAGTGGCGGGGTCATTGACAACACTCCCCGCAGGTCGGGGAACCTAGAGAGGGATCGCCGTGTCGGAACACAACGACGGACGGAAGCCTTTCCGCCGGGACGGAGACGCCCCCGGTTTCGGCCGGCGAGGCGAACCGACCGATCGCCCCCGCGGCGGACACGGTGACAATCGCGGCTCCGGCCGTGGCGAAGGCGGCGGATTCCGCCGCGACGACGCAGGCCGAGGCAGCAGCGCAGGTCGTGGTGGCTCCGACCGTGGCAGCTCCGACCGGGGTGGATTCCGTCGCAACGACGACAATCGCGGCTCCGGTCGTCCCGAAGGCCAGCGCGGTGGCTACAACCGCGACGACCGCGGCGGCAGCTCCGACCGTGGTGGATTCAAGCGCAGCGACAGTGGCGACCGCGGTGGCTACCAGCGCCGTGACGACGCCGGTCGCAGCGGCTCCAGCGACCGTGGTGGCTACCGGGGCAACGACGACCGCCCCCGCGGTGGTTCGGATCGCGGCGGCTCCGCTGATCGCGGTGGCTACCAGCGCCGCGACGACAGCGCGAAGGGCGGCTACCCGAAGCGCGACGACGCGAGTCGTGGTGGTTACCAGCGTCGTGATGACAACGATCGCGGCGGCTACCAGAAGCGTGACGACAACGATCGCGGCGGATTCAAGCGCAGCGACAGCGGTGACCGCGGTGGCTACCAGCGCCGTGACGACGCCGGTCGCGGTGGCTCCGGTGACCGGGGTGGTTTCAAGCGTCATGAAGGCGGAAGTGACCGTCCCGCAGGTGGTTTCGACCGCGGCGGCGACCGTGGCGGGTACCGCGGCAACAATGACGATCGCCCCCGCGGCGGTTCGGGTGGCGGCTTCCGTCGTAACGAAGGCGACGACCGTTCGCGTGGCAGCTCCGATCGTGGCAGTGACCGTGGCGGCAGCTCCGATCGTGGTGGCTTCCGTCGCAGCGAAGGCGGCAGCGACCGTCCGGGTGGTGGCTTCCGTCGTAACGACAGCGATGACCGTTCGCGTGGTGGTTCCGATCGCGGCGGCTACCAGAAGCGTGACGACAAGGGTGGTTACCCGCGTCGTGACGACAGCGGCAAGGGCGGCTACCAGCGGCGCGACGACAACGATCGTGGGCCGAGGCGCGACGACGACCGCGGTCGCGGCGGCTTCAAGCGTGACGCGCGCTCTGGTGGCAGCCAGGGCAAGTTCGTCGGCGAGGACGGCAAGCCGCTCGACGGCACCTACCGCGAGAAGCGACGTGAGCGCGACAGTGACGTGCTCGGCGTTGTCTCGGCATCGGCTGCCTCCGATATCGACGAGTCGATCACCGAAGACGACAGCACGGCCTCGGCCGGTGCGTCGGTCGGCACCTCCGCGACGGCGAGCGACAAGCCCGCAACCGACGAGTCGACAGCGTCCACTGAGCAGTCCGAAGACAACGCAAGCTCGGCCACGGCGTGGGTAGCCGAGACCGACGACAAGGCGACCATCGACACCGGTGAAGGTGACCGCCCTCGTGACGCCGACGGCGTCGAGTCCGAGAGCGGCAGCGCGCGGGTCGGTTCGGATCTCGACAGCCGTTCCGATGCCACCGATCGCGGCTCGGACAGTGGCGACCTGAACGACGTCGCCACTGACGATTCCGGCCTCGACGAGAGCCCCCGCGGCTTCGATCGTGACAGTGTTGCCCGAGGTGAGTCGGATCGCGACGACCGTTCTAGCGGTTCGGATCGTGACGATCGGGCCGGCGGTGACGCCGACCGTGGCGAGCGGCGTGGATTCGCGGATCGCGGTGCCCGTTCGGACCGTGACGACCGTGCGCGCAGTGGCTCGGCGTCCGGTGGTGCGTCGCGGTCGGGTGACTTCGGCGATGACCGCCGTCGCGGCGGTGAAGGCGCTCGTACAACGGGTGGGCGGCCGGACGATCGCCGTGCGGCGCGTCCCGAAGAGCCCGATCTGCCCGAGGATGTGCAGGCCTCCGATCTGGATCCGGCCGTGCGCCGTGACCTGCTGAGCCTGGACAAGAACAACGCCGATTCGGTGGCCCGGCACATGGTGATGGCCGTCGAGCTGCTCGAGGACGACCCGCGCCTGGCGCTGGCACACGCTCGGGCCGCGCGGCAGCGTGCGGGCCGCATCGCGGTGGTGCGGGAGACCGCCGGTGTGGTGGCCTACCACGCCGAGGAATGGGCAGAGGCGCTCTCGGAGCTGCGGACCGCACGACGCATGTCCGGTGGCGCCGGGCTGCTCGCGGTGATGGCGGACTGCGAGCGCGGTCTCGGCAGGCCGGAACGCGCCATCGAGCTCGGTCGCAGCGAGGAAGCACAGACGCTCACCGGTGACGAAGCCGCCGAGCTGCGGATCGTTGTGGCAGGCGCCCGGATGGATCTGGGTCAGTTCGACCAGGCTGTCGTGACGCTGCAAGCCTGCGATCTGGACCCGTCGCGCACGGGCTCCGCCGCCGCGCGCCTGTTCTACGCCTACGCCGACGCGCTGGTGGCGGCCGGCCGCACCGATGACGGCCTGCAGTGGTTCCTCAACGCCGCTGCCGCCGACCTCGACGACGAAACCGACGCCGAGGAGCGGGCAACCGAACTCACCGGCGACGCACAGTAGAACCACAAGGCCGTAGGCCGGGAACGCATCCAGGTTTCCCGGCCTGCGGCCTTTTCGCATGTCATCAGAGGTTGATGTCGGCCGGCAACGCCGGATCGGGTGTGGCACAGAGGTACTCGGTCGGCTCGAGCGGTGGACCGGCCTCCTGCGCTGCGGGCAATCGAGCACGCTGTGTGAGCGGGGATCTACTTCGGCCGGCAACCGGCCTGGTTTCCCTGTTGCGTCGGTGCGCGCCCGCGACGCGCTGGGCGAGACGTCCGCAACTGGGGACATCGCGCACGAACATGTGGCACATGCTCGATCATGAAGGGTGCGAGCGCTATTCGGCAGCCGAGGGGAACCGAAGCTGTCGGTGCCTTCGCCTAGGGTCGCAGATGTGTCCGACCCGGCAGAGACGACGAAGTGAGGGTGGATGGACCGGCTACGCGATCGATACGAGGCATTGCTGCTCGACCTGGACGGAACGCTGTACCGCGGACCCGATGTCATCGAAGGGGCGCCCAAAGCGCTTGTACCGGATGGTGATTCGGCACAGCGTCTCGTCTACGTCACCAACAACGCCGCGCGTGGTCCCGGTGCCGTGGCGCATCACCTGGACGATCTCGGCTACCCGGCGACCGCGGGCGATGTGGTGACCAGTGCGCAGGCCGCCGCCCGCATGTTGTCCGAACGGCTGAGCCCCGGCGACAGGGTGCTCGTCGTCGGAACCGACGATCTGGCCGCCGAGGTGAAAGCCGTCGGCCTCGAGCCCATCCGCCGATTCGGCGAGACCCCACCAGCGGCGGTCGTCCAAGGCCACTCGCCGGCAACCGCATGGCCCGACCTCGCCGAAGCCGCCTACGCCTTGCGCGCGGGCGCGCTGTGGATCGCCGCCAATACCGACCGCACCTTGCCCAACGAGCGCGGCCTCGCCCCCGGCAACGGCTCGATGGTCGCGGCTCTGGCGACCGCCTCCGATCGTGAGCCCCTCGTAGCGGGCAAGCCCTACGCGCCGCTGATGGAAGACGCGATCGAGCGAGCGGGCACCCGCCGCGCCCTGGTCGTCGGCGACCGGCTCGACACCGATATCGAGGGCGCCAACGGCCTGGGTCTGGACTCGCTGCTGGTGCTGACCGGAGTCAGCACGCTCGAGGAGGTGATCGGCGCGCCCGCCGCCCGGATTCCCACCTATATCGCCGCCGGCCTCGACGCCCTCAACGACGCCACCGTGGTTGAGGCCGCCGCACCGGCGGACATCGCGGAACTGTTGCGACAGTATCCCGGCCGGGCGGTACGGGTGCGCGCGGCCGATTCGGAAATCCGATAGCGTTGACGCCACGATGAGTACTGCGAGTTCACCGCCGAACGGCGCGTCACAGCCACCCCGGCCCGGGATTCCCGTGCCGGGCGCTCACCTGCCCGGCGCAGCGGCGCAGCAGGAACCCGCCGATCCGCACCGGATCAAGACCGAGGTCGACGCACTACTCGCCGAACTCGGTCCGCGTCCTGTCGCGGGCCCGGCGGAGAACACCGAGGCCGGTGCCGATATCACCCGCCGTGCGCGCATCCTCGAACAGGCGCACGACGTACTGGTGGACGCGCTGGCGACAGTGGACAAGATCTGAGGTGGCCAGACGAGCGCGGGTGGACGCCGAACTGGTTCGCCGCGGGTTGGCGCGATCGCGAGAACACGCGGTCGAGCTGATCAGCGCGGGCCGCGTCCTGATTGCCGGAACCGTTGCCGTGAAACCGGCGACGGCCGTGGAGACGGGAACCCCACTGATCGTGCGGGAAGAGCCCGACGAGGTGTCGTGGGCCTCGCGGGGCGCGCACAAACTGCTCGGCGCGCTCGAGGCCTTCGAACCCGAGGGGCTCGGCCTCGCGGGTAAGCGGTGCCTGGACGCGGGTGCGTCGACCGGTGGGTTCACCGATGTGCTGCTGAACAAGGGCGCGCGCGAGGTGGTCGCGGTCGACGTGGGCTACGGCCAGCTGATCTGGCGGCTGCAGAACGACGACCGGGTCCGAGTGTTCGACCGCACCAACGTGCGCAACATCACTCCCGAATCCATCGGTGGCACAGTCGAAGTCGTTGTCGGTGACCTGTCCTTCATCTCGCTCGGGCTCGTCCTCCCTGCACTGGCGGCCTGCGCGGCCGACGGCGCCGATCTGCTGCCGATGGTGAAGCCGCAGTTCGAGGTCGGCAAAGACCGGGTCGGTTCGGGCGGTGTGGTGCGTGATCCGGCGCTGCGAACCGAAGTGGTGTGTGATGTGGCGAGCGCCGCCGCCGCGCTCGGGCTGCGCACCCTGGGTGTGGTCGCCAGCCCGCTGCCCGGTCCGTCGGGCAATGTCGAGTACTTCCTGTGGTTGCGCAAGGTCGGCCCGTTCGACTACGACGCCGAACAGGTGCGGGCGCTGGTCGCGCAGGCTGTCGAGGAGGGTCCGCAGTGAGTACGCATGCCGGCGGCAGGGAGATCCTGCTCGTCGCCCATCCCGGTCGCGCGGAGATCATCGAGACCGCGCACCGGGTGGCGAAGATCTTCGCCGAAGCGGGTATCTGCCTGCGGGTGCTGGCCGACGAGGCCGACAGCACCCGGTTCGAAGACGAAGCCGGATATCCGGTGCGGGTGGTGCCGCACAGCCCGTCCGCGGCCCAGGGCTGTGAGATGGTGCTCGCCCTCGGTGGCGACGGCACGTTCTTGCGCGCGGCCGAACTCGGCAGGCCCGCGGGTGTGCCCGTGCTGGGAATCAACCTGGGCCGCATCGGTTTTCTCACCGAAGCCGAGGCCGAGAACCTCGACGAGGCGCTCTCGCAGGTGGTCGATCGCGACTACCAGGTGGAAAACCGGATGACTATCGACGTCACGGTGCGCGTGGACGACACGATCGTCGAACGCGGCTGGGCGCTCAACGAGGCCAGCCTCGAGAACGCCCAGCGGATGGGCGTGCTGGAAGTGGTGCTCGAAGTGGACGGGCGGCCGGTCTCGGCGTTCGGCTGCGACGGCATCCTCATCTCCACGCCCACCGGGTCCACCGCCTACGCGTTCTCGGCGGGTGGACCGGTGGTGTGGCCCGAACTGGAGGCGATGCTGGTGATCCCGAGCAACGCGCACGCGTTGTTCGCGCGGCCACTGGTGACCAGCCCGGAGTCGCTGATCGCGGTGGAGACCGTGGCAACCGGACACGACGCGATCGTTTTCCTCGACGGCAGGCGCACTCTCGCGTTGCCGCGTGGCGGCCGCGCCGAAGTGGTGCGCGGCGAACGTCCGGTGCGCTGGGTGCGGCTCGATTCGGCGCCCTTCGCCGACCGGATGGTGCGTAAGTTCCAACTGCCGGTCACCGGCTGGCGGGGCAGACAGCGAACGGAAGAGCACTGATGCTGACGGAGATCAGGATTGACGGACTCGGTGTCATCTCGACGGCCACCGCGCAGTTCCATGCCGGTCTGACCGTGCTCACCGGCGAGACCGGTGCGGGCAAGACCATGGTGGTCACCAGCCTGCACCTGCTCAGCGGTGCACGCGCCGACGCGGGACGGGTACGCCTGGGCGCGGCGAAGGCCGTGGTGGAGGGTCGTTTCGTCGTCGACGACGTGAACGACGCGGCTCGCACGGCGGTCGGGGAGGTGCTGGAATCGGCGGGTGCCGAGGCCGACGAGGACGGCAGCGTGATCGCGGTCCGCACGGTCAACAGCGACGGACGCTCGCGCGCGCATCTCGGTGGTCGCGGGGTGCCCGCCGCGGTGCTCGGTGAGTTCACCTCCCGGCTGCTGACCGTGCACGGCCAGAACGATCAATTGCGGTTGCAGCGGCCGGAGCAGCAGCTGTCGGCACTGGACCAGTTCGCCGGCGACGGCGTCGCCGGTCTGCTGCGCAAATTCCAGGTGCATCGTCGGTCCTGGCTGGACGCGCGGACCGAACTGCTCGAACGCACCGCGCGCAGTCGGGAACTGGCGCTGGAAGCCGACCGGCTCAAGCATTCGCTCACCGAGATCGACGGCATCGCGCCCGAACCCGGAGAGGACACCCGCCTGGTCGCCGAGATCCGCAGACTCAGCGACCTCGATTCCCTGCGCGAGGCGGGTGTCGCCGCGCACGAGTCACTCTCGGGCCCGACCGACGCACCGGCCGACGGTGGCGGTGTGCTCGATCTGCTCGGTGGCGCCCGCGCCCGCCTGGATTCCGCCGACGACCCGGCCCTGGCCGCGCTGGCTCCACGGCTCGGCGAGGCGATCGCGGTGGTGGTCGACGTGACCACCGAGCTCAGCAGCTATCTGTCGGAATTGCCGTCTGATCCCAGCGCACTGGACACGATGCTCAACCGTCAGGCCGAGCTCAAGTCGCTGACCCGCAAATACGCACCCGACATCGACGGGGTGATCGCGTGGGCCGACGAGTCGCGCTCGCGCCTGGACTCGCTCGATGTGTCCGAGGATGCGCTGGCCAAGCTGGCCGGTGAGGTGGAGACGGCCGCGGGCAAAGTGCGCGAGGCGGCACGCAAACTCAGTGCCGCGCGCGCCAAGTCGGCGGGCAAGCTGGCGAGCGCGGTGAGCACCGAACTCAGTGGGCTGGCGATGGGGAAGGCGCGCTTGGAAGTCCAGGTCCGCCCGCTGCAGGCCAGTGCCCAGGATTCCGCGCCGTTGGAGATCGACGGTGCGCTGTTGCACGCCGGTTCGAACGGCTGTGACGAAGTGGAGTTCCGGCTCTCGGCGCATTCGGGAGCCCAGTCGCTGCCGCTCAGCAAGAGTGCGTCCGGCGGCGAGCTCTCGCGAGTGATGCTGGCCCTGGAAGTGGTGCTCGCCGGATCCGATCACGGCGCGACCATGGTGTTCGACGAGGTCGACGCAGGTGTCGGCGGCCGGGCCGCAGTGGAGATCGGCAAGCGCCTGGCGCGCCTGGCCCGCACCCATCAGGTCATCGTCGTGACCCACCTGCCCCAGGTGGCGGCTTTCGCCGACACCCACCTGGTGGTGAACAAGACCGACGACGGAAAAGGCAAGGTGGACAGTGGCGTTCGCGCGCTGACCGACGAAGAACGAGTGGTGGAACTGGCCCGTATGCTCGCAGGCCTCGACGACACGGAGACCGGCCGCGCCCACGCGGAAGAACTCCTCGAAACCGCCCGAGCCGAGCGCTTACCCGCCTGAAGCGAGCACTGCCCCAAAACGGTCGGTCACCACACCCGAAGCCGACCGACCGCACTTTCAACCACCCCGCACACCCCGCCCGTCCCCGTCTTCAACATCCCACCCAACCCAGCCACCGCACTCCCGACCTCTAGGGAGGGACGGCCACGAAGTGGCCGGTCCGCGGCCGGCCCGCCGGTCAGGCGCCGGGGCGTAGGCCCTCGTTGGCCGCGTTGAGGTCGACGAGCCATCGCGTCGGGTCGGGCTGACCGGGCGAGAAGGGGGTGTCCGGGGCGGCCGTGAGCAGGCTGTCCGGCACGGGCAGCGCATACTCGCCCTGCTTCCACCGTTCCTCCATGCTCGCGCCTGCGGAGA
>NZ_JBSGVG010000080.1:0-9527 GCF_053608345.1 Nocardia sp. NPDC055050 | reverse complement strand
GAACAATCCGCGCCTCACTGGTAGTTCGTCTTCAGCTGTCAGTTCTTACGCCCCGGCGACTTCGCACCGGACTTGAACCCGAGACCGCCCGGCTTGGCAGTCGGCGGCGCCACCGAGGTGCCGTTGCCGTTGCCATTGGCAGGCTCGGCCTGAGTAGCCGGTTCCGCCGCAGCAGTTTCGGTTTCGGCCGCAGCCGGCTCCTCAACCGGAGCCGCCTCAACCGGAGCCACAGCCGGAGCCGCAGCACCGGGCGCCTTCGGCCCTGGACGCTTCAACCCGGACTTCATAGCCAGCCCCTTGGCGGGAACCGACGGCTTCGATTCGGCAGGAGCCGAAACCGCAGGGGCGGCAGGAGCTTCAGCGGGAGCCGCCTCCGCTGCCGACGCTTCAGCTGCCGAGGCTGCCGGAGCGGCCGGGGCTGCCGGAGCAGCGGGAGCTGCCGCCTTGGCACCAGGCGCCTTAGCCTTGCCCTTCATGCCAAGCCCCTTGACCGGCGCGGCGGGCGCCGCAGCGGGAGCGGCTTCGGCGGGAGCGGCCTCGGCGGCAGAAGCCTCCGCGGCAGGAGCAGCCGCAGCCTTCGCCCCCGGAGCCTTCACCCCACCCTTCATCCCGAGCCCGCCAGGAGCCTTGGCAGCACCCTTCATCCCCAGCCCCTTGACCGGAGCCGCAGGTGCCGCGGTCTCAGCGGCCGCAGCCGCGTCTGCCGGAGCTGCGTCAGCCGCAGGAGCCTTGGCACCAGGGGCCTTGGCGCCACCCTTCATACCGAGCCCGCCACCGGGAGCCTTCGCTCCACCCTTCATACCCAGACCCTTGGCCGGAGCAGCTGCGGCCGGAGCAGCAGGCGCTTCAGCGGATGCCTTCGCACCCGGCGCCTTGGCAGCGCCCTTCATCCCGAGTCCACCACCGGGAGCCTTGGCAGCACCCTTCATACCCAGGCCGCCACCGGCGGGAGCGGCCTTCGGCGCGGCGGTGGTCGCGGTCGCGACCTCGGCCACCGGCTCCGGTTCCACCTCGGGTTCCGGTTCGGCCTTGGGCTCCTGGACGACGACCAGGTTCGCCGACAGTGCCACGGAATCGATACGGGTGATCGAGTCCAGCATCAACTGCGAGACATCGACAACCTCGACACCCTCGCCCTGACCCTGCTCCTGCCGCGCGGTCACCCCATCGTTGAGCATCACCCGACAGAACGGGCAACCCGTCGCGATCTTCGTCGGATTCGTCGACAACGCCTCATCGACCCGATCGACATTGATCCGCTTACCGAGCTGCTCTTCCATCCACATCCGGGCACCACCGGCACCACAGCACATCGACCGCTCGCCATGGCGCGGCATCTCGATCAGATTCGACCCCGAGGCCTCCATCAACTCACGCGGCGCGTCGTAGACCTTGTTGTGCCGACCCAGATAGCACGGATCGTGATAGGTGATGTTCTGCGAAACCGTCGCGACCGGCACCAGCTGCTTCTGACGCACCAACCGGTTCAGCAACTGGGTATGGTGCACAACCTCGTAAGTCCCACCGACCTGCGGGTACTCGTTGTTGAGCGTGTTGAAGCAATGCGCGCACGTGACAACGATCTTCTTCTTGGACTGCTCGACACCCTCGAACACCGAGTTGATGACCTCGATGTTCTGCAACGCCAGCTGCTGGAACAAGAACTCGTTACCCGCACGACGCGCCGAGTCACCGGTGCAGGTTTCCTCCGCGCCCAGCACCATGAACTTCGTGCCCGCGGTCGCCAGCAGCTCGGCCACGGCCTTGGTGGTCTTCTTGGCCCGGTCCTCGTAGGCACCGGCACACCCGACCCAGAACAGGTACTCGTAGCCGTCGAAGCTGTCGGCGTCCTTACCGAAGACCGGGATGTCGAAATCGACTTCCTTGATCCAGTTGAGGCGGTCCTTGGAGTTCTGCCCCCACGGGTTGCCCTTGTTCTCGAGGTTCTTGAACAAACCCGCGAGCTCGGAGGGGAACTCCGACTCGATCAACACCTGGTAGCGGCGCATATCGATGATGTGATCGACGTGCTCGATATCGACCGGGCACTGCTCGACACACGCACCACAGGTCGTGCACGACCACAACACCTCGGGATCGATGATGCCGTGGACATCCTCGCCACCGACCAGCGGACGATCGGCCTCGAGACGCGCGGCCTCGGGGATCTTGGCCAGCGCGGCCTCGTCGGGCTTGCCGTCGGCGTCGACCAGACCGACCTCGTCGCCACCGGCGTCCTTGCGGCCACCGGCCAGCAGGTACGGGGCGGCGGCGTAACCGTGGTCGCGCAGCGACATGATCAGCAGCTTCGGCGACAGCGGCTTACCGGTGTTCCAGGCGGGGCACTGCGACTGGCAGCGACCGCACTCGGTGCAGGTGGTGAAGTCGAGCCAGCCCTTCCAGGAGAAGTCCTCCATGCGGCCCGCACCCAGGGTGTCGACCTCGGGGTCGACGTTCTCCATGTCGAGAACCTTGCCGTTGGAGATCATCGGCGCGGCCGCGCCGAGGGCGACGCTGCCGTCGGCCTCGCGCTTGAAGTAGATGTTGAAGAAGGCCGAGAAGCGGTGCCAGGCGACGCCCCAGGTGATGTTGCGGCCGACCAGGTACAGGAAGGCCATGCCCGACATCAGCTTGATGAACGCGAAGATCGACACCATGGTCGGGCTCGCGGGCAGCAGCTTGGCGATCTGCATGGTGAAGAAGTCGGTCGAGGCGTGGCCGTGGCCGTAGGTGGCGATCTTGCCGGCCTTGACGAAGATCATGCCGAGGCCCTCCATCAAGACGATCGTCTCGATGACATAGGCGGGCGCCATCTTGGAGCCGCTGAACCGCGACAGGCGCGCGGGAATCCGCGGGTGGTTCAGCTGACGGATGATGATCAGCGCGCCGATGCCGACCACGGTGCCGATGCCGAGGATCTCGTCGACCAGGTGGTAGATCGCCCAGTTGCCGATGATCGGCCAGTGGAACGAGCCGTCGAAGGTCTGGCCGTAGGCTTCGAACCACAGGATCGCGCCGAGGATGAAGCCGGTCATCACCAGCCAGTGCGCCCAGCCGACCGTGCGGAACTTGTTCATCCGCGTGTGGGCCGCGACCTCGACGAACATGTTCTTGAACCGTGGGAAGAACGGTCGCCAACGATCGGGGGCCGTCTGGCCGATGGTGATGGCCTTGCCGATGTTCCATGCGCCGCCGATAAACGACGCCCAACAGAACAGGCTGAGCACAGCTCCAATCGTGCCCAACGTGATAGTCAGGGCATTCATGTCGCGACCTTTCTTTCGAGGCAACACGAGGGTCTGAGCGAGGAGACCTCACCCGGTTGCTCGTATCGTAACCGCCACTAAGTTACCGGCCAGTAACTACCGCTGTCCACCGTAGGATCGGCATTTGCCGTCTGACCTTGTTTACTGGGACTTGACCTGTGGTTTGCCTGTGAGCAATATCACAAAAATGTTTGCTACGGGGTTCCCGTAGCGACTGTTGAACACCGTAAACCGTCCGTGAACTGCGGCGAAGCTAAGGTCAGGCTTACTAAGTCCATCGAAATTCGTTCTGGCCTCAGGGGATTCGGTCCATTAAGCTCCAGCTGTTCTGCATGCTGTGCCGGTCTTCACACTGCTCGGGGAGAAGTAGGGGACATCTCATAGAGATGCCTCGCTTGACGAGTCTCGCGTGTCGCTGGATCGCACTCCGCACCACACCTGATGGATTGGAACCTGAATGAACTTCCGTAGGACCACTGCGGCTGCCGCACTGGTTATCGGGGCGATGACCGTGGCCATGGGCACCGCTCATGCCGAAGAGGCGCCGCAGGACATCAAGTACTCGGTCAAGCTGGTCGACAAGACCGTTGTCGCCACCGTGAAGAACGGCACCTTCTCGATCGTCGAGCAGGACGGCGAGACCCCCGAAGCACCCAAGACCAAGGTCGCCGAGATCAAGGACACCAGCGGTGCGGTCGTGATCGCCCTGCCGATCGCCTTCTCGATCGGTGGCGCGGAGATCCCGACCAAGACCGAGGTCGTCAAGGACTCCACTGTTCTGGAGCTCACTCCGGAAAAGCCCGCCGGCGTGGCCATCGGCCAGCAGGTGGTCAGCCCGAAGCCGGTCCTCAAGGACATCGCGTCGGCGCAGGAGAACCAGAAGGCGATCAACGACTTCTCCAGCAAGTTCAGCATCGGCACCGCGATCGGCACGTTCGTCGGCACCGCTGTCGGCGCGCTGATCGGTTGCGTCGTCACCATCCCCGTCGGTTGCATCCCCGGTCTGACCGTCGGTGCCGCTGTCGGCGGAATCGTGGGCATGATCGCCATCGGCGGTCCGACCATGGCCGTCACCGGCTGGGAGCTGCTGCAGGTGCTGCAGGCTCCGGACGGCACCACCGTGTGGGCCGACAAGCCGAAGGCAGTCGCGGCTCCGGCTCCCGAGCTCGCTCCGGCCAACTGATAGGGCTTACCCCCACAGGTTTTTCCACGTAAGGCCCCGCTCCGCTTCGGAGCGGGGCCTTACGCGTTCAGCAGTCGGCGAACCAAGCCTTCACGAATCCCGCCGACTGATACGCGTAGTCCCAAGCCCAGCGAGCGGGCGAGAGCCGCGGTTCCGGGTCGACGAACAGCAACTCGCCATCCCAGCATTCACCGAGGATGTACCGGGCCCGGGAGATGTGCGGGGTGAAGGTGACCACGATGACGCGGTTCCAGCCGGCCCCCAGGCGCGCCAGTTCTCGACCTTCGCCGAGGGTCGTGCGCGGACTCGGATCGAAGCAGATCACCTCGAAGCTGTAGCCCCCGTGGCAGATTCGATTCACCATCGGGCTGCGTTCGTAGGGGTTGGAGACCAGCACCCGAGGCGCGTACCCCTGCGCGGCCAACCGCAGCCCGAGTTGTTCGCGCCCGTCGTGCGCCCCACCGAGAACGAGAATTGCGTCGGCGATCTGCGGGTCGTCCGTGCGCGGGCGCACGTACACCGGCCACAACGCGACCACCGCGATCAGCACCACCACCAGCGATCCAGCCGTGGCGAACAGGACCCGACGCACAGTCAATGCTCCATCCGCGATGGCGTATTCAGGCGATCCCGCACGATTATGCCAATCCCCGCGAACCCGAGCGGCACGCCACGAGTGCAGGCCCACGATTCGAACCGTGCACCCGGCCGCTATCGCGTTTTCGCAGGTGAGAGCCCCGCACGCCGATCACCTCCGCTCGCGTTTCCCCCTGTACACCAGATGTTGCGCCCCCTCTTGCCTCGCTGACGCGGCGTAGCCACGCGCACCGCTTACCAACAGAACTATGCGATGCACAGTCTTCGGAACGGGGTACCTCGGAGCCACGCATGCAGCGTGTATGGCCGAGTTGGGACACGACGTGGTCGGGGTGGACATCGATCCCGGCAAGGTGGCCAAGTTGGCCGATGGTGTGGTGCCGTTCTACGAGCCCGGACTCGAGGAAGTGCTGCAACGCAACCTCGCCGCCGGTCGTTTGCGGTTCACCACGGATTATTCCGATGCCGCGGCCCATGCCGACGTCCACTTCCTCGGGGTGGGGACACCGCAGAAGAAGGGCGAGTACGGCGCCGATCTGAAATACGTGCACGCGGTGGTGGATACGCTCGCCCCGATGCTGGAACGCCCGGCGATGATCGTCGGCAAGTCCACCGTTCCGGTGGGAACCGCCGCGGCCCTCGGCATTCGGGCTCGCGAGCAGGCGAAGGTCGACGTCGAGGTCGCCTGGAACCCCGAGTTCCTGCGCGAGGGTTTCGCGGTGCAGGACACCCTGCGCCCCGACCGCCTGGTCCTCGGACTGGATCACGGCCGCGAACGCTCGGCGTGGGTGGAGGAGCACATCCGCGAGATCTACGCCGACCTCATCGCCGCCGAGATCCCCTTCCTGCTCACCGATCTGGCCACCGCCGAATTGGTGAAGGTCTCGGCGAACGCCTTTCTGGCGACGAAGATCTCGTTCATCAACGCCGTCTCGGAGGTGTGTGAGGCCACCGGCGCCGACGTGACCATGCTGGCCGACGCGCTCGGGTACGACGCCCGCATCGGCCGCCGGTTCCTCAATGCCGGACTCGGTTTCGGTGGCGGCTGCTTACCCAAGGACATCCGCGCCTTCATGGCGCGCTCGGGTGAGCTCGGCGCCGATCACGCCGTGGCGTTCCTGCGCGAGGTCGACAACATCAACATGCGCCGCCGGACGAAGGTCGTCGACATGGCCGCCCGCGCCTGTGGGGGTTCCCTGCTCGGCGCGAATGTGGCGGTCCTCGGCGCGGCCTTCAAGCCGGAATCCGATGATGTGCGCGATTCGCCCGCCTTGAACGTGGCCGGGATGATCCAGCTGCACGGCGCCGTCGTCACCGTGTACGACCCCAAGGCAGTGGAGAATTCGCGCCGGGTGTTCCCCACGTTGAACTACGCCACTTCGGTCTCGGAGGCCTGCGATCGCGCCGATGTGGTGCTGGTCCTTACCGAGTGGAACGAATTCACCGCTTTGACGCCGGCCGACCTCGACCCGGTGGTACGGTCCCGTTCGATCATCGACGGTCGCAACTGCTTGGACAGCACAACCTGGCGTGCGGCCGGGTGGGTATACGCCGGACTCGGCACCCCGTAGAGTAACGAGCCAAGCGGGGGCTGGGCGGATTTCGGTCCGCGTTATCGCAGTCCCTCGCATGTCGTGCAGCACGGACGAGATGGGCAGCGGATGAGTTCGGTTCTGGGAATATCGGTGGGGGCCGGGACGGTGCGCCTCGCTCGTCCGCAGCACGGTGGCCCGCACGATTCCGTTCCGCCGTCTTCGTTCGAGGTGCAATCGATCTCGATGCCCGAACAGCAGGCCGAGGAGTCCGCCGCCGACGCGATCGCCGCCACGCTGGCCGCGTCGCCGGAGATCGCCGCCACCACCATCACCTTCCGCAGCGAACCGCAGGCCAGGGCGGTCCGCGCGGCGATGGCGCGACGCCAGCTCACGAACTACCAGCTCGTTCCCGAAGCCGTTGCCGCCGTGCACTTCGCCCATGCCACTAGCGATATGCGGGAAGTGTCCACCCTGGCCGTCTACGACCTGGGCAGTTCGGGTCTCACGGTGAGCGTGATCAACGCCCGCACCAGCGATGTGTACCAGTGCGAGCGGATCAGCGATATCAGCGGCGACTACCTGGATTCGCTGATCAGGGAGCAGCAGATCGCCTCGGGCCGGATCGCGCATCCGGCCGACCCGGCGGGTCTGGCCGCCCTCGACGGTCTGTGCCGGGCCGCCAAGGAGCAGCTGTCCAACAGCAACGCGGTGGCCCTCCCCAGCGAGCAGGGCCTGGTGCTGCTCACGCAGGAGAATTTCGAAGCGCTGATGATGCTGGCGATCGAGTCGTCGGCCCGGATGACCCGCGATGTCATCATCCGCGCGCAGCATCCGGTGCAGGCGGTGCTGGTGCTCGGTGGTGGCGCCCGGATTCCGTTGATCGCGCGCGTGCTCGAGCGCACGATCGGCGTGCCCGTGATCGTGCCCGCCGAGCCGGAGACGGCGCTGGCCCGCGGTGCCGCGCTGCTGGCCCGCCCCGCCCAGGTCCAGCAGGCCCCCGTCGCCCCGGCGCCGATCCCGATGGGCGACCACGACGACTCCACCCCCGCCTGGCTCACCGCGCCGACCCGTGGTCGTCGCCCGCTCAGCGCACTCACCAGCCGCGCGCATTCGCGCCGGGAACTGAACGTGGCGGTGCTCACGGTGAGTTCGCTGGTGGTGGTCGCGGCGATCGGCCTCGGCCTCGGTTACGGCCCCGAAGTACTCGAGCGCGGTTCGTCGAGCGACGGTTCGCAAGCCGTCCCCGCCACCACCGCGCCGCGCCCCACCGCCGTCGGCCCGACGACGGCCTCGGTCGCGACGACCGAGGCCCAGCACGAAACCGTTGCCGCGCCACCGGTCAACCCGCGCCAAGCCGAGGAAACCACCGCCGCGCCGCCGTCGCAGGGTCCCAACACCTTCACCGTCGTCCCCGGGCTGCCCCCGGTGGTGCTGCCCACCCTGCCCCCGGTGGTCCTGCCCGGCTTCCCGCCTGCCGGTCAGTAACCGTTCCTGCTTCCCGGTTCGCCGAACCGAGCTCCGTGAGCCGGTCCGGCGCCGAACAGTCTCAGTTCCGCGCGTGCCGGGCCCGCGCGGGCGCCACAGCGGCCTGCTTCGCACCGAACGGCCGGGCCAGCATCACCGCGATCGCGGTCGTCAACGGCACCGACAACGCCAACGCGATACCGCCCACCGCCGATCGCGTGATCTCGATGGCCACCGCGTCGCCGGTCAGCACATCGGTGATCGATCGCCCCGCGATGCTGAACAACAGCAGCAACGGCAGCGCCCCACCGGCGTAGGCGAGCACGAGCGTGTAGACCGTACTGGCGATGTGGTCGCGCCCGACTCGCATGGCCGCGGTGAAGATCTCGCGCCGCGACGCTCCTTCATCGAGCGCGGCGAGTTCGAAGGCCGCCGAGGCCTGCGTGATGGTCACGTCGTTGAGCACACCGAGCGAGCCGATGATGAATCCCGCCAGCAGCAACCCGGTGATGCTCACGTGCTGAATGTAGGTCGCCACGTTGGTGTTCTGTTCCTCGGACAGCCCCGTGAGATGGGTGACCTCGATCGCCAGCCAGGACAGCACGGCCGCCACCACCATCGACGCGAGCGTGCCGAGCAAGGCCGAACTTGTCCGCAGATTCACCCCGTGGGCGAGGTAGAGCACCACGTACAGAATCAGCGCCCCCGACACCAGCGCGACCGGGATCGCCGACTTCCCGTCGAGCAACGCGGGCAACAGGAACATCACCACCACGCCGAACGCGAAACACAACCCGACCAGCGCCCGGAATCCCCGCCACCGCGCGACCACACAGATCACCACGACGAAGGCGAGCACGATCAAGGTCAGCGGCAGCCCGCGCGAGTAGTCCTCGAACGCGTACATGGTGACCCCGGACGGATCCGCGGCACGGACCACCCGGATGTCGTCACCTGTCCGTAGATCGGGCTGCCCCGGCCCCGGCGCGATCTCGAACAGCGTCTTCTTGCCCTCGTCGGGTCCCGACCTGATATCGATGATGCTGCGCTGACAGGTGTAGGAGGAGGTCCGCGGCGGTTCCGGCTTGTCGGCGAACACCTTGCCGTTCGATGGACTCCCGCAGGGACCGATGTCCTGCATGACAACGGTTCCGGCCTCGGTCTCCACGGCCCCACCGGACATGGTCTGCATCGGCAGCGGAATCTCGACGTGCTGCGCGCTCGGCCACAGAATCACCGTCGCGACCAACACCACCGCCCCGATGATCGCCAACAACCCGACGACAACCTTCGCCGCGGTGTCACTGATGGCGATGGGCCCGGAATGGTCGTGATGGTGATGATGCTCGCTCACGACCAGAGCTTAAAGGACCTCGTTTTCAATAACACGCCCGCAACACCAGATCTCGCGACAACATGGACAACTCCAGTACCCCTGGTCGCACAAAAAAGCCTCCCCGGGTCCAGGTCTGACCTGGACCC
>NZ_JBSGVG010000079.1:0-9887 GCF_053608345.1 Nocardia sp. NPDC055050 | reverse complement strand
CACTCAACTACGTTGTGCTCCTTCTGCTGGCATCATTTCTGACGTTCAGCCTCGCATCACTCACGTTCAACCCGCTCGAGAGCCTCGAGCAGTACAGCGCGGAATTCCTCGACGCTCCCGATTCGCATCGGGGGGCGACCATCCATCTGGACACACCGTTGCCGGGTGCCTCGAGCGGTCCACCCGCAGGCTCGGGCGAGCAGCCCTCGAACACCTGCGCAGCCGCACCGTTGCCGATGCGACCTTCGACCTTGCTCCGGGCGGGGTTTACCTAGCCGCCCCGGTCACCCGGGGCGCTGGTGCGCTCTTACCGCACCGTTTCACCCTTACCGCACGTGCGTGCGGCGGTTTGTTTTCTGTGGCACTGTCCCGCGGGTCACCCCGGGTTGCCGTTAACAACCGCCCTGCTCTGTGGAGTCCGGACTTTCCTCGGCACCGGGCAGCGACACTGTTCGTGCCCGTTCCCGTTACCGCGGTCGCCCGGCCGACTCGCCCGCCGGTACAGAGTACTCGCTACGGTATTGACTCATGGAACGTGTCGACGTCAGTTTCCCTTCGGGTGACCAGCAGTGCGCCGCGTGGCTCTACCTGCCCGACGGCGCGCCTCGTCCGCGGCCGTTGGTGATCATGGGACACGGGCTCGGGGCCACCCGCGAGATGGGGTTGGATCGGTATGCGCGGCGGTTCGTCGCCGCGGGAATGGGGGTGCTCGCGTTCGACTACCGGAATTTCGGTGCCAGTGAGGGTTCGCCGCGCCAGGTGCTCAACATCGGGCGGCAGCGGCAGGACTGGAAGGCCGCAATCGCCTACGCGCGCAGCATCCGGGGCTTCGACGCCACTCGGATCGCGTTGTGGGGCACCTCGTTCGGCGGGGGACATGTGCTCGCGGTGGCGCCCGACGACGATTATCTCGCCGCGGTGGTGGCCCAGGTGCCGTTCACCAGCGGGTGGGCGTCGGGGATGGCGAAGGGCCCGATCAGCCTGACCAAGGTCGCCACCATCGCCGCCACCGACCTGCTCTTCGGGCCGATCCGCCGCAAACCCGTCCGCATCCGCCTGGCCGGGCGCAAACGCTCCGCGGCGTTGATGAGCGCCACCGACGTGCCGGAAGGCTACGGCCGACTGGCCGAGGAGAGCGACACCTACGATCCCAAAGTGGGTGCCCGCGTGGCGTTCTCGACACTGTTCGACTCCCCCGGCCGCCGCGCCAAGTCCTTGAAGGTCCCGGTCTTCTACGCGATCGCCGAGAACGACTCGATCGCCCCCGCCGGCCCGACCCGCAAGGCCGCCGAACGCACCAAACACGCTGTGGTCAAGCAGTATCCGGTCGGCCACTTCGACGTGTACTTCGACGATGTCTTCGAGCAGGTAGTACGCGACCAGACCGATTTCCTGGTGTCGGTCCTTCGCCCCTGAACTGCCCGGATACTCCGGGCCCGTGGGGCACCATGGGGTGATGGAACAGATCAGCTCGCGCACGATTTACACCAACCCGTGGATGCGGCTGCGGGAGGACACTGTTCGGCGGGCCGACGGATCGGTGGGGATCTACGGCGTCCTCGACAAGGTCGACTGGGCGCTGGTGATCCCGTTCGACGGCACGGGATTCCATCTCGTCGAGCAGTTCCGCTACCCGCTGGGCATACGGTGCTGGGAGTTCCCCGCGGGCACCCCGGCGCAGGGGACCACTCCCACACCGATCGAGCTGGCGCACAACGAATTGCGCGAGGAAACCGGGCTGCGCGCCGACCACATGACCCCGCTCGGCGCCTTGGCCACCGCACCCGCACTGACCGACCAGCGCGGCCACTGCTTCCTGGCCACCGGCCTCACCCCCGGCGAGCCGGACCGCGAACACGAGGAGCAGGACATGCGCACGGCCTGGTTCTCCCGCTCGCAGGTCGAGGCGATGATCCTGCGTGGCGAGATCATCGACGCCCACGCGGTAGCCGCCTACGGCCTGCTGCTCATGCACGAGCGCGGCCTCGGCCCCGGCTGATCGCACGACGACATCAGCGTGGCAATGACCTCGGAGGTCATGGCTTTGCCTCGAGCCGGGCCGATACGCTGGGCGGGTGACGACGACGAGCGCCCAGATCGGCCCGTTGATGCGCGAGTGGCGGCAGCGGCGCAAGCTCAGCCAGCTCGACCTGGCACTGATCCTCTCGACGACGCCACCGCCACAGCGCTGCGGGCGATGGGCGACGCACAGTCACCCGGGTGATCGACCACGACAAGGGGCGCAGCACCTGATCGGTACTGCGCCCCTTGTTTTCGTGAGTAGATCAGATGGGCTGGAAGCCCGCGCCTACGCCGCCTGCGCGGTTGAGCACGTCCAGGATCACCTGGATGGGCTGGAAGTACGCGGGCGAGTGGATCGGGTTCGCGCCACCGGTGCACGGGACGTCGAAATCGACCGGGCCCAGGCCGGTGAGACGGCCCTGGTTCATGCCGACGAGGCGGTCGCCGACGACGACGGGGCCGCCGGAATCGCCCGGCTGCGAGCAGTACTGGTTGATGGAGGTGCCTTCGAGCTCACCCCACACCACGCCACAGCTGCGACCGCTGGTACGGCCGTCCGAGCACACCGTGGCGCCGGGGCCGGGCGAGGCGCCGATACCGGCGACGGTGGTCTGGCCGATGGTGCGCACCGGCAGTACCTTCGACGCATCCAGTTGCAGCACAGCGAAATCCAGGTAATCACCGTCGTCGGAGTACGCGACGGTCCCGATCACGCCTGCCTTGAGCGCCTGCTCGGCGCCGACGCGCGAACCGGTCGGCGCGCAGTGTCCGGCGGTGAGGCCGACGAGGCGACCCGCACCGTCGTGGCCGATGGCCGTGAGCGAACAACCGGAGTTGTTGTCGAAGACGATGCCCGAAGCCGCGCCGAGCACCACGCTCGGATCGGCCGTCACACTGCCCGCACCCGCGGACGCGGTGAGCACCCCCGCGATGGCCGCCGCAAACGCCGCCATCCGTAGAAACCTCATCAAGTACCTTTCCTGTGTGGCCGCGGCATTCCGCGCGCCCGAGAATATTTCGGGCGATGCGGCGTCGTCGTTACGCCGACCGTGCGCCGGGGCGACCGTACCGTGCCCGGGTGACGAGCGGCTAGCTCACAGGTACGAGGTGTCGTTGACCAGGCGCACCGAGGCGCCGCCGTCGGGATAGAACTCGGCCACGCACAGCGACGCGAGGTCGAGGTGCAGGCGGTACAGCAGCGACGGCCCCACCCCCAGCGCCAGTTGCAGCAGGGTTTTGATCGGGGTCACGTGGCTGACCACCACCACGTTCTGGCCCGGGTACAGCACCACCAGATCGCGGCGCACCCCTTCGACGCGTTCGCGGACCTGATCGAAACTCTCGCCGCCGGGTGCGGGGATCGACGGGTCGCCGAGCCAGTCGCGGTGCAGCAACGGGTCGCGCTCGGCGGCCTCGGCGAAGGTGAGACCCTCCCAGTCGCCGAAATCGGTCTCGGTGAGGCCGTCGAGGATGCGCAACGGCACGCCGAGGGCCGATGCCGCGGCTTCGGCGGTGGACCGGGCGCGCTGCAACGGGGAGCTCACCACGGCGGCGATATCGCCTTTGGCGGCAAGCATTTTCGCGGCGCGGTCGACCTGCTCGCGACCGAGGTCGGTCAGCGGCGGGTTGCCGCGGCCGGAGTAGCGGCGCTCCACCGACAGCGCGGTCTGGCCGTGGCGCAGCAGTAGCAGGCGGGTGGGCTTGCCGACGGCGCCGGTCCAGCCGGGCGAAACCTTGTTCGCGTCAACAGATTTCGGCACGTCGACTTCGTCACCGGCGGCATGTCCGGCCGCGACGGCTTCCCGCACGGTTCCGGTGAGTTCACCGTCGTCCATCGCCTCGTTCGCGAGCCGGTCGGCGTGCGAGTTCTCGGCGCGCGGAATCCAGGTGAAGCTCACCCGATCGAATCCGGCGACCAGTGCCCGTGCCTGCTCGGCGAGCGGAATCATCGAGGCATGCTTGATCTTCCAGCGTCCCGACATCTGCTCGACGACGAGTTTGGAGTCCATCCGCACCGTGACGACGCGGGCGCCCAGCTCGGCCGAGGCCGCCAAACCCGCGATGAGACCACGGTATTCGGCCACGTTGTTGGTGGCGACGCCGATGTACTCCTTGCGTTCGGCGAGCACCCGCACGTGATCGGCGGCGAACACCACCGCGCCGTAGCCTGCCGGGCCGGGATTGCCGCGCGAGCCACCGTCGGCTTCGACGATCACCTGGCTCATCGGCGCACCGCCGCGATCACAGCCCTGATTCCTTGGTGCGCACCATGATCGCGCTGCATTCCGGGCAGCGCAGGACCGCGTCGGGCGCGGCCTGGGCGATGCGCTGCATCTCGCCGCGGTCGATCTCGATCCGGCAGGCGCCGCAGCGACGGGCCTGCAGCAGGGCCGCACCGACTCCGTGCGCCGCGCGCTGCTTGTCGTAGACGGCGATCAGGTCGGCGGGGAACAGGCCGATCAGCTCGGAGCGGTCCTTCTCGCAGCGCTGCTGCGCCACTTCGAGATCGGCCATCGCCTCGTCGCGCAGACGTTCGGCGTCCTCGAGGTCCTGGTCGGCCTTGCTCAGCCGCGCACCGGCGTGGTCGTGGTCGGCGAGCATCGCCTCGCGCTGCTCCATCACGGTCAGCAGCTCGTCCTCGAGCACCGAGCGGCGACGCTCCAGGCTGCCCAGTTCGTGCTGGATCTCGGAGAGCTGCTTGGCGGCGACGGTGCCCGAGGTGAGCATGCCGCGGTCGCGGTCCTCACGCTTGCGGACGGCGTCGACTTCGCCCTCCAGCTTGCGGATGTCGCGGTCCAGATCGTCGATGCCGATCTCCACCGCCACGGCCGCGTCCTTGTAGCCGTGACGTTCGGCCGCCAGACGTGTCACTTCCTGCTGTTCCGGCAGGGCGGAACGGCGGTGGGCGATGCGCGTCAACTCGGCATCGACTCCTGCGAGCTGCAACAGCTTGGTCTGGACCGACGGTTCGACATTCAACGCGCACGAACTCCTGAACACAGTGGACGGATGGATCGATCAACCGTACCGCGCCGCGGGGTGTGATCACGCCATGACCCGAAGAGATGGCCGAAGGCGGGAACCGAACGCGTCCCGGCCGCGTCCAAGCAAGTGTGACCACATCGAACCCGAGAATTGACCTGGCACTGCCGCTGCGCCCGCACATCTTCGACTCCCACGCCGAACCGCGCCAGCTTCAGCTGACATTGGCGACCCCGTTACCCCCGGTGTGTCTCGGGCACGGGCAGGACGCGATCGAGCCGAAGGAGCAGATCCTGCGGTTCTGGGGCAAGCCGGGCGACTACCGCCAGGAAGGTGTCGGGCGACTGCTGTGGGAGCGGCCCAAGAGTGCCCTCGGCGCGCTCGTGGTCGATTGCAACGAGCCGCTCGCGATCGTCAAGGCGCGGTGGCCCGAATGTGGGCGATGTGCGGCGCGGGCGGATGCGCGCATCAAGAAGCTGATCGCCTACTACGTGAGCAGCCTGGTGCCGTTGTTCGTCGGCGGGGCGCTGATGATGGCCCGTCCGTCCGCCTTCGCGTGGATCCTGTGCGCGGCCGGAGTCGGGCTCGTCTTTCTCGCGGTGCTGCTCGGTCCCGCGGTGTTCGTACGAACCGACCGCTACCTCGAAGCGACCCTGGCACCGGACGCGAGCTCGGTCACCGTGCGCGCACATCCCGACTTCGCCCGATCGTGGTCCGGTCAGGCGCAGTGGTGACGCCGATCAGCCGCTGACCGTCCACGGGTCGGTGCGCAGCGTGCAGACGCGGGTCCGCACCGCGGGGAGGGCGATGTTGACGAACTGTTCGGCCTGACCGCACCAGGGGAACTCGGTGGCCCAATGAGCGGCGTCGATGAGGGCGGGGCCGCCGCGCCGCAGGTGCTCGTCGACGGGGTGGTGACGCAGGTCGGAGGTGAGGTAGGCGTCGACGCCGGCGCGGATGGCCCTGTCGAGGTAGGAGTCGCCCGCGCCGCCGCAGACGGCTACCCGTTCGATGACGCGTTCCGGATCGCCCGCCGCGCGCACGCCCCAGACGGTGCGTGGAAGGCCGGCGCCGACGCGTGCGGTGAACTCGCGCAGGGTTTCGGGCTGTGCGAGTTCGCCGATGCGGCCGATACCGAGCGAGGACGGCAGGGGTGCGCGTTCGGTGACGTGGTAGGCGGGCTCCTCGTAGGGGTGGGCGGCGCGCAGGGCGGCGAGAACGGCGAGACGCGAGGTGGGGGGCGCGACCACTTCGACAGCGTCCTCGGTGACGATCTCGACCGTGCCGATCGCGCCGATCGCCGGGGCGGCGCCCGCGATGGGCAGGAATTGGCCGGTACCCGCGGTGTACCAGGCGGCCTCGCGGTAGTCGCCGATCGCGCCCGCGCCCGCGGTGAACAGGGCCGACATCAAGGAAGCCGTGTGGGTCTGCGGCACCTGGATGACCCACTTGTCCACGGCAGCGATGGGTTTGGGATCCAAGGGCCCGGTGACAGTGAGGCCGACGGCCGCGGCCAGCGCGTCGGAGACGCCGGGGTCGGCGGAGTCGGCATTGGTGTGGGCGGAGAACAGGGCACAGCCGGATCGGATCAGCCGGTGCAGCAGCGCGCCTTTGGGCGTATCGGCGGCGACGGTGTCGACCCCGCGCAGCAGTAGCGGATGATGGACGACCAAAGCCTGTGCGCCCCAGCCGATCGCCTCGTCGACCACAGCGGCGGTCGCGTCGACGGCGAAGACCACCTTGGTGACCTCCTGTGCGGGGTCACCGCAGACGAGCCCCACCGAGTCCCACGATTCGGCCAGTCGCGGCGGGTACGCCGCGTCGAGTACCCCGATCAGTTCGGCCAGGTCGGTCACCGCCGCCTCCTTCGTTGCGTGGGAATATTCGTCGTGGTGTCCACGCGCGCCGAGCCTGCTGTTCCGCTCTGCGCGCGTCCGCGTCGATGTGCCCGATTCACCACAGTGCCGCGTTCAGCGCATCGATCAACCCGTCGACTTCGGCTGCACCTCGCACAGCGACACGGAGGTGGTCGGGCCCCAAGCCGGGGAACGTGTCGGCCCGGCGAACGGCGACGCCGCGGTCGGCGAGACGTTTGCGCAGGAGCGCGCCATCGCGGGCGCGGAGCAGAAGGAACGGTCCGGTGGCCGGGGTGTGGACGTCGAGGCCGAGCGCGGTGAGACGGTCGATCATCGCGGTGCGGTCGACAGCGATGCGGGCGGCGTAGCGCTGGGACTCCGCGACGGCGGCGGGTTCGGCCGTCGCGATGATCGCCTCGAGTTGGAGGGTACCGAGTGGCCAGTGCGGGCGGCCATGGGCCAGACGGGCCAGGACCTCGGGAGCGCCGAGGGCGTAGCCGCAGCGCAGACCGGCCAGTGCCCAGGTCTTGGTGAGGCTGCGCAACACGATGACGTCGGGGGCCGACAGACCCGCCAGCGACTCCGCCTCACCGGAAACGACGTCGCCGAGCAGATGGCCATCCGACGCGGGATCGTCATCGACGCAGGCCCCGCCGAAGGACGACGAGCGGGAGGTGCGCTCGTCCGCGATGCCGGAGGGCGCGCGCCGACCGACGACCGCGTCGGTGAAGGCTTCGTCGACCACGATGGTCCGACCTGGGCGACGCAGCGCCTGAATCGTCTGCGCGGAATGCAGGACCGAGGTGGGGTTGGTGGGGTTACCCAGGACGACGAGGTCTGCGTGTTCGGGGACCAGGGTGGGGTCGAGGGTGTACGGGCGTTGCAGGATCACCCTGGTGACCGGGATGTCCGCCTCGCGCAGTGCCAGTTCCGGCTCGGTGAAGGACGGGTGGATGACGGCGGCGAGGCGCGGGGCCAGGCGCGGCAGCATCGCGAAGCCCTCGGCGGCGCCTGCCAGCAACAGCACCTCGTCGGGCGAGCGACCGTGGCGGGCGGCGACGGCGGCGCGGGCGGCGTGCTCGTCGTCGGTGCTCGGGTAGCGGCCGAGGTCAGCCAGGCGGGCGGCCAGGCGATCGCGCAGCCAGTCGGGTGGGGCGACGCCCTGGACGTTCACGGCGAAATCGAGCATGCCCGGACGCGCCTCCACGTCGCCGTGGTGGCGCAACATCGCGGGGTCGACGGAGTCCTCGAGCACAACTGCACACCCTACGTGGCGGCGATTCGGCGCCACGGGCGAGAATGGCTCTCGTGGGTCCACTACATGTCTCGTTCATTTGCACAGGCAATATCTGCCGGTCACCGATGGCCGCGAAGATGTTCGAGGCGCACCTCTACCGAGCGGGTCTCGCGAACCGCGTGCGGGTGAGCAGCGCGGGCACCGGTTCGTGGCATGTCGGCGACGCGGCCGACCCGCGTACCGAGGCGACCCTGCGCCGCGCCGGCTACCCGACCGAGCACACCGCGGCGACCTTCGGTCCCGAGCACAGTGACGCCGACCTGATCATCGCCTTGGACACCGGCCACGATCGCGAACTCGCGCACCGCGGCGTCCCCACCGAGCAGCGCAGGCTGCTGCGCAGCTTCGACCCCGCGGCCGACGGCCGCGATGTGCCGGACCCGTACTACGGCGACCAGTCCGATTTCGACCTCGTCCGCGACCAGATCGAGGCCGCCATCCCCGGCCTGCTCGACTGGGTCCACGCCGAGCTCGACGCGCGCAACCCCGCCGACGTGCAGCTCTGATGCGCAAACTCACCTTTCTGCTGCGTCCCAGCTGGCTGATCCTCGCGGTGATCGTCGCCGCGTTCGCCTACCTGTGCTTCACCGTGCTGGCGCCGTGGCAGCTCGGCAAGAACAACAGCACCGAACACCGCAATCAGCTGATCGCCGACTCTGTGCAGGCCGACCCCGTGGCCGTCACCGATGTCCTCGACGGCGACTCCGGCACCCACACCGAGTGGCGCAAGGTCACCGCGACCGGCGCCTTCGTCCCCGAGTCGACCGTCCTGGTCCGCCTTCGCCACCTCGACGGCGCCCCCGGCTACGCCGTCCTCGCCGCCTTCCGCCTCGACGACGGCCGCACCCTCCTGGTCGACCGCGGCCTGGTCGCCTCCGTCGACGGCACCCGCCCACCCGCGATCGCCGACCCGCCCGCGGGCCCGCAACGCATCGAAGCCCGAGTCCGAGCCTCCGAGGGCGTGGTTCCCGACAAAACGCCCAGCACCCAGGACGGCTTCCGCCAGGTGTACACGGTCGACACCACCCAGGAATCCGCCGTCCTCGGCACCCCCCTCACCCCCGTTCCGACCGGCACCGACAAGGGCGGCTACCTCCAGCTGGCCGCCGACCAGCCAGGCGCCTTCACCCCGACCCCCCTGCCCCAGCTGGACGCGGGCCCCTACCTCTCCTACGGCCTCCAATGGCTCGCCTTCGGCCTGATGGCCCCCCTCGGCCTCGGCTATTTCGTCGTAGCCGAGCTCAAAGCCCGCCGCCGAGACCGCGCCCAACCGTCTACCCCGACGAACCCCACGCCCACCGCAGACGCCCCCACCCCCGCCCAACCCACCACAGAAGCCCGCCTAGCGGACCGCTACGGCCGCAACCGCTGACAGCTGTTCGCCACCCCGCGAATCCAGCACATCGTCCGCGAACTCAACTGCCTCTCGTCTACGCACACCGCGAAGACCGCAGCTCCACCGGACCCCATGCCACATCGTGCACCCCAGATCCACCATGGCCGCCACCCCCACAGCCACACCGCGCACCCCAGGCCAACCATGACCGCCACCCCACAGCCACACCGCGCACCCTAAATCCGCCATCACCCCCACCCCCAGCCACACCGCGCACCCCAGATCCGCCATGACCGCACTCCCACCCACCACCCGCGACCCCTAGGGAGCGGCGGCCACGAAGTGGCCGGTCCGCGGCCGGGTCGCCGGTCAGGCGCCGCGGAGATGCGACGAA
>NZ_JBSGVG010000078.1:0-10255 GCF_053608345.1 Nocardia sp. NPDC055050 | reverse complement strand
TACTGCACTCGACAGGGTGTGGGAGAGTAGGACACTGCCGGAACATCTTTGCGAAAGGCCCTCCAACTTCGGTTGGAGGGCCTTTTTGCGTTCCCAGGATACCTCCCGGACCGGGGCGAACAGTCTGAACCATGAACATTTCAGAAATGGGCATGTCGGCGGTTCCGGTCAGCGACGATGATGCGACGTCGCTTCGGGAGGTCACCATGAACTGGCTCTTCACTCACCAGGCACTGCGCCGTTGTGCGGCCGTCCTGGTGCTGCCTGCCGCACTGGTCGGCGCGGTCGCGACCGCGCCACTCGGTGCCGCCGCGCCATCCGCCGATCCACTGATCGGCGCGGTCGGGTCGGTCGCAGGCCTCGCCGGGATCATGCTGCCGGCCACTTACGGCCCCGAGACGGCGATCGTGGTGCTCGGATACGGTCTGCTGCCCGATGGCACGATGCGGCCCGAATTGGGTAATCGCTTGCACGCGGCGCTGATTCAGGCCTTTATGTCGCCCGCTTCGCCGGTGATCGTGACCGGTGGCAACCCACGCAACGGTGTCACCGAGGCACAGGTGATGGCGGACTGGCTCAATGTTCGTGGTGTCGCCAGGAACCGGTTGCACGCGGAAACCGAAGCCGGTTCCACCGTGCAGAATGCCGAGTTCTCGGCGCGCATGATGGAAGCGCTCGGCGTGACCAAAGCTGTCCTGATCACCTCCGCCGACCATATGCGCCGGGCGCTGGACAATTTTCTGGCGGCCGGTATCCCGGTCGTCGCCACTATGACCCCGGATGTGGCCCCCCTGTGGGCCCAGCCGTACGGCTCCGAAAAATAGACCCCGGCACCGCCATCGGTCGAGGCCATGACTTTCGCTAATGGATAGCCGCGCCGATGTCGGTGGCGCCGATTACGATGCGGGAGGCGTCATCGCGGGTTGCGAGGGTGCGGTGCGGTAATGGCAGACAGGGGAATTCGATGGAACGGCCGGTATGGGCGCCCGAAGGTGTCGATATGCAGCATCCGAGTCCGGCTCGGATGTACGACGCTTTGCTCGGCGGCTCGCACAACTTCGCGGTCGACCGGGACGCCGCGGAGATGGCTACCGGGCTCGTTCCAGACCTGCCGCGGTTGGCGCTGAGTAATCGCGCGTTTCTGCGCCGGGCGGTCCGCTTCATGCTCGACGCCGGAATCCGGCAGTTCCTCGACGTCGGATCGGGCATCCCCACCGCGGGCAACGTGCACGAGATCGTGCACGAGCTCGACCCGGAGGCCACGGTGCTCTACGTCGACATCGACCCGGTGGCCGTCGCTCATTCGCGAACCATTCTGCAGGGCAACGAGCGCGCGGGTGCGATCGAGGCCGACCTACGCAAACCTGTCGACCTGGTCGCCGCGGTGCGCGAGACAGGGTTGATCGACTTCGACGCCCCTGTGGGGCTGCTGCTGATCGCGGTGCTGCATCTGGTGCCCGATGTGGACGATCCGATCGGCAAGGTGGCAGCGCTGCGCGAAGTGGTGGCAGCGGGTAGTTTTATAGCCATTTCACATCTCACCTCCGAGCTTCGGCCCGATGACGCCGGTAAACTGGGTACGCACTCGGTGAACCAGTCCAAGGTCGGTATTCATTTCCGGTCCAAGGATGAGATCGTCGCGTTGTTCGAGGGATGGGATTCGGTCGAGCCAGGCGTTGTCGAGTTGCCGTTGTGGCGGCCCGAGTCCGAGCGCGATCAGCACGAGAAGCCGGGCCGCTCGCTCGGCATGGGCGGTGTCGCGATCAAGAAGTAGACCGCCTGACATGGCGGGTGCGATAGACGATGACAGGTGGATGAAGCAGTGGGGTCGTGGGAGCTGGCGCGGCGGTGGGCGGATGCCCTCGATGGCGTCGTAGCTCCTACCCTCAACCGCTCGCAGATCGAAGAGATGCTGGCTGCCCTGTGCACCGGTCTGATCGACGCCGCACGCGGTGGGGAGGATCCGGACATCGCGCGGCGGGCGGCTCGGATGCTGGTCGCCGCCAACTACCGTGACCCGTCGGCGGTGAGCCGTTCGGTGCCGGTGATCTGTGCCGATCTGGTCGAGCTCGTCGCCGACGGCCCGGCCGACCCCGCGCTACCGCAGATCCGCGACCGGGCGATCGTCCTGGCCGCCGACTTCGCGGCAGGCTTCACCGCGGCGCTGCGGGCCGCCGCGCTGGCCGAGCAGGAGGCCACGCTGGCCGCGGTGCTCGCCGCGGCGCAGGAGGCGGAGAACCGCCGGGCGCTCTCCGAAGCCCGTTTCGAGGCGGTCTTCGACGGCGCGCTCGTCGGCATCGGCACCGTCGACATGACCGGCCAGGTGATCAACTGCAACGCCATCATGGCCCATATGCTCGGCCAGACCCCGGAGACGATGCCGGGCCGGACCGTCGCCGACATCCTGGGCCCGCAGAACCTGAACTTCGCGTTCGAACAACTCCAGTTGATGGTCGCCGGCGAATCCGAGAGCTTCCGGACCGAGACCGAGCATCTACATGCCGACGGTCGGGTGACCGCGATCGACCTGTCGATGTCGGCGGTGCGCGGCACTGATGGGAGCATCGAGTTCCTGATCGGCGTCGCGGTCGATGTCACCGAGCGCAAGCAGCTCGCCGACCGCCTGTGGCACGACGCCAATCACGACGCGCTCACCGGTCTCCCGAACCGCCCGCACCTGTTCAACCGACTGGCGCAAGCGCAACCGCCGATCGGGGTCTGTTATCTGGACCTCGACGGGTTCAAGGAGATCAACGATCTATGGGGGCACACGATCGGAGATCGTGTGCTCGAGGTCGTGGCCGACCGGATGCGCGAAGCGGTACGCCCGGACAAGGCGCTCGCCGCCCGCATCGGCGGTGACGAGTTCCTGGTGCTGGTCGAAAGATGCTCCGGTGAAGCGCAATTGGCGCGACTGGCCGGCGAGCTGCTGTCCGCGCTCACCGAGCCGCTCGAGGTGGACGGACACATGCTCGCCGTGGGCGCCAGCATCGGCACCGCCTTCTTCGAGCAATTGCCCGGCGCCGTAGACGAATTGGTGCACGCCGCCGACGCGGCGATGTACCGCAACAAGAACGACGCGCGCCGCGATCCGGCCCGGTAGCGGCCGGGCCGGAACCGATCAGACCGATTGCCGCTCGCGCCCGGCCGCTCGCGCCAGTGAACGATCGCGTTGTTCCTCGAAGCGGAGAACGTCCCCGCCCAGCCGATCGAGGAAGGCTGCCAGATCCTCGCGAGCGCGCTCGCCTCGAGGACCGAAGTCATTGCGCTCGAAGATGTTCCACTTGCGCAGCACCGGCATCAGTACCTCTTCGAGATGCTGGCGCAGATCGTAGATGCCGTGCTTGGCCATCAGCACGCCGTTGCGTCGCCAGCCGGGCATGCCCGCACCGGGCATCTGGAAGTTCTGCACGATGGTGTTGATCGCCTCGATGGTCTGGTCGGGGGCCAGGTCGAGCGAGGCGGCGCACAGGTTGCGGTAGAAGATCATGTGCAGGTTCTCGTCGGCGGCGATGCGGGCGAGCATGCGGTCGGCGATCGGGTCGTCGCAGACCCGCCCGGTGTTGCGGTGGCTCACCCTGGTGGCCAGTTCCTGGAAGGTCACATAGGCCACGGAGAACAGGAATCCGGCGCCGGTCGAGGCGTGGATGTCGAAGCCCGGTGCCTTGTCGTCCACGACGGCCATCGCCGAATATCCGTTGGTCATGTGGATCATTCGGGCCTGTTCGAGCGCGACCGGGTCGACCCCGCGGGTCACCACCAGGTAGTCGCGCAGTACGATTCCGTGCCGGTTCTCCTCGGCGGTCCAGCGGCCCACCCAGGTGCCCCAGGCGCCGTCCTTGGAGAAGTTCTCGGCGATCTCACGGTGGTAGGAGGGCAGGTTGTCCTCGGTGAGCAGGTTGGTGACCATGGCCGCCTTGGCGAGTTCGCTGAGGGCGGATTGTTCTGGGTCCCAATCGATTCCGCCCATGGACGCGAAGTTGCGGCCACGGTCCCACGGCACATAATCGTGCGGGTGCCAGTCCTTGGCCATCGATAGATGGCGGTCGACATTGCTCGCGGCGATGGGTTCCAGCTCGATCAGTAGTTCCAGTTGGGTCAGGTTCCTGGCCACGCTCGTTGCCCTTTCCGGTTAGTGAAAAGCGAGAGTTGCTTCGGTCCGGTAGTGTTGCCCGTCGTCACAATAGACCCGGCGCATCGCGCCTGGAAACGACACGGTGTTCCTTCGCACTGTTTCGGAATTTGGGCGCGTCGCGCCGTGTGCATATACGCTCCACCAGTTCAGCTCCATCAGCGGTTCCCGTTCAGTCGTGGCATAGCTAGAGAGAGTGAGCGAAAAATTATGACGGACATCGTGGTCACGAGCCTGGCGGCGACCACGTCGATCGCGGGCGACGTCGACTCGACCTGGAAAGGTCTGCTCAACGGCGAGAGCGGAATCGACGTCTTGGAAGACTCCTTCATCGACGATTTCGAACTGCCGGTGCGGATCGGCGGCCACCTGAAGGTGTCGCCCACCCTCTCGCTCACCCGCGAAGAGGCGCGCAAACTGTCCTACGTCGAACAGATGGCCGTGGTTCTCGGCCGCGAGGTGTGGCGCAACGCGGGCAGCCCCGTCGTGGACCGCGACCGGCTCGGCGTCTCGATCGGTACCGGCCTCGGCGGCGCGGAATCGCTGATCTACGCCCGCGATCGGCTGCGCAACGGCGGCTACCGCAAGGTCTCGCCGTTGACCGTGCAGGCCATCATGCCCAACGGTCCCGCGGCCTGCGTCGGCCTCGAATTGGGTGCGCGGGCCGGGGTTTCCACGCCGGTGTCGGCCTGCTCGTCGGGCTCGGAGGCGATCGCCAACGCGTGGCGGATGATCGTGATGGGCGATGCCGACATGGTGGTGACCGGCGGTGTCGAGGGCTCCATCCAGGCGGTGCCGATCGCGGCGTTCACGCAGATGCGAGCCATGAGCACCCGCAACGACGATCCCAAGGCGGCCTCGCGTCCCTTCGACGCCGACCGTGACGGGTTCGTCTTCGGCGAGGCGGGCGCGATGATGGTGATCGAGACCGAGGAGCACGCGAAGGCGCGGGGCGCGACGATTCACGCCCGGCTGCTCGGCGCGGGCGTCACCTCCGACGGATTCCACCTCGTCGCACCGGATCCCGAGGGCACCGGCGCCGCGCGGGCGATGACGCGGGCGATGCAGACCGGCGGGATCAGCCGCACCGACGTCACCCACATCAACGCCCACGCCACCGCGACCCCGATCGGCGACACCGCCGAGGCCAATGCGATCGCGAAGGCGATCGGCTCGCACGCGTCGGTGTACGCGCCCAAATCGGCTCTCGGGCATTCGATCGGCGCGGTCGGTGCGCTCGAATCGGTGCTGACGGTGCTCAGTGTGCGCGACGGCATCGTGCCGCCCACGCTGAATCTGGACAATCAGGACCCCGAAATCGATTTGGACGTGGTGTCGGGTCAGGCGCGGCGTGGTCGCATCGATTACGCGGTGAACAACTCCTTCGGTTTCGGCGGTCACAACGTGGCGATCTCGTTCGGACGGTATTGACGGTTCGCCTTGTGGTGGCGGATTCGGAGTCAATGTGCGTTGAAAAGGATTGGGAATGATCGGCGAGACTTTCGACGACTATGTAGACGAACTGGGGACTATCCGGATTCCCGGTGATCAGACCCTGATCGACTTCGTCGACAAACACAGCGAGGCCAACGGGGACGACCTGGCCTATCGCTTCATCGACTATTCGACAGAACGTGAGGGGGAATACCAGGAGCTGACCTGGCGTGAGTTCGGCGTGCGGCTGCGCGCGGTGGCCGCGCGATTGCAGCAGGTGACCCAGCCCGGCGACCGGGTGGCGGTGCTGGCGCCGCAGGGCCTCGACTATGTCGTCGCGCTGTTCGCGGCGGTGTACGCGGGGAATGTGGCTGTGCCGCTGTTCGATCCGGAGGAGCAGGGCCACAGCGACCGGCTGCACGCCGTTCTCGGCGACTGCGAACCGGCCGCGGTGCTCACCGTCGGTAGCGCGGCGGCCGGCGTGCGCAATTTCTTCCGCGAACAGCCCGCGGCGCAACGGCCCAGAATCATCGCGGTCGAGGCGATTCCCGATACCGTCGGCACGCGCTGGCGCAGGCCCGACATCAATATCGACAGCGTGGCGTATCTGCAGTACACCTCCGGGTCCACCAGGGTGCCCGCCGGTGTCGAGATCACCCACCGCTCGGTGGGGACCAACCTGCTGCAGATGATCGATGCCATCGGGATCACCGAGAACGCCCGCGGGGTCACCTGGCTGCCGCTGTTCCACGACATGGGGCTGCTCACGGTGATCCTGCCGACCATCGGTGGCAAGTTCATCACCATCATGTCGCCCAGCGCGTTCGTGCGCAGGCCCGCGCGCTGGATCAAGGAGCTGGCCGCGCAAGCGGATGGCGCCGAAATCTATTCGGCGGCACCGAATTTCGCGTTCGAACACGCGGCGATGCGCGGGTTGCCCAAGGGAGACGAATCGCTCGACCTGTCGAACGTGATCGGTCTGATCAACGGCAGTGAGCCGGTGTCGGTGGCCTCGATGCGCAAGTTCAACGAGGCGTTCGCGCCCTACGGGCTGTCCAAGACCGCGATCAAGCCGTGCTACGGGATGGCCGAGGCGACGCTGTTCGTGTCGGCGACCAAGCGTGACGACGAGGCGCGGGTGGTCTATGTCGATCGCGGGCAGTTGAACGACGGCCGGATGGTGGAGTGCGACGAGCACGCCGAGAACGCGGTGGCGCAGGTGTCGTGCGGACACGTGGCGCGGTCACAGTGGGCGGTGATCGTCGATCCCGGTACCGGGATCGAGCGTCGCGACGGCGAGGTCGGCGAGATCTGGCTGCACGGTGACAATATGGGCATCGGGTACTGGGGCCGGGCGGAGGAGACCGCGGAGACCTTCCGCAATCGGGTGGTCGCGCGCATGCAGGTCGGTAGTCGCGCCGAGGGTGCGCCCGATGACGCGAAGTGGATGCGGACCGGCGACTACGGCGCCTATCACGACGGCGAGCTGTTCATCACCGGCCGGGTGAAGGACCTGGTGATCGTGGACGGGCGCAACCACTATCCGCAGGATCTCGAATACTCGGCGCAGGAGGCCAGTACGGCGCTGCGGCCCGGCTTCATCGCGGCCTTCTCGGTGCAGGCGGGCCAGTTGCCCGCACCGGTGCTCGAGGCCGGGACGGTGTCCGATCCGGCGGCGGAGCAATTGGTGATCGTCGCCGAAAGAGGGACGGGCGCGGCGAAACTCGAGCCGGGCCCGATCACGGACGCGGTGCGTGCGGCGATCGCCCGCAGGCACGGGGTGATGGTGCGCGACCTGTTGCTGGTGCCCGCGGGGTCGATTCCGCGGACGTCGAGCGGGAAGATCGCCCGACGGGCCTGCAAGGCCGCGTATCTGGACGGGACGCTGCGCGGTGGATACCGGCAGCAGGCCTATCCGGACGCACCGGAGGAGTGAGAGACGGTCGGCCACTGGGCATTCCGGTGGCCGACCGATATCCGCCTCGTGCGTCCGGCTCCGGCGCCCGGCTGACGCGGCGCAGGTCGCTCAGTTGACGCAGGGAATGGTGTCGCCGATGTTGGTGGACAACGGTTTTCCCTGGTCGGGCAGCGGCATCGAGCCGGATGTCGTGGTCGTGGGGGGAGTGGTCGTCGATGTGGTCGGGCTCAGCTCGGTGGGCATCGTGAAGTCCGCGCCGAGCGCGATCTTGATCCGCCCGTCTTCGATCGACGGCGAGGCGGAAACCGGCAGCCCGCCGAGAAGTTCCGCCAGCGCACGCGCATCGTCGGCGGCACCGAGGCCGTAGGTGATGGCCGAGTACTGGCCGTCGCTCGAATCACCATTGCCGATCAGGCCCGCACCGTAGCCCCGGCTCGTCAGCGCGGCCGAGAGCGCCGCCGCCTGCCCTTTCTCGGTGCCCACATTGTGCACATCGACCACGCTCGTCAGGGGCGATGCCGTGGTCGTGGTCGCCGGCATCTCCTGGCCGAAGGCCGCCCGCACCTCCCGTTTGATCGCGGCCGGGTCGACGATGTTCACGTCCTGACCGTCGATCACGTCGTAGCGCACCACCGGCAGCGTGCGGAATTCGACCGGTACCGAGCCGGCGGAGCCCATGTCGCGGGCGAAGTCGAACAGGTTCCAGCCGTCGGAGAGCACCACGTCACGGTGCGCCACGTCCATTAGTTCCGTGAGTTGGCTCAGGTTGGTCAGCGTTCCGGAGTCCTTGAGCGACTTGGCGACCGAGGTGAGGAAAGCCTGTTGACGATGGGTGCGGTCGAGGTCGCCGTTGAGCAGTCCGTGACGTTGGCGGACGAACGCCAGGGCTTGTGAACCATCGAGATGCTGCCTGCCCGCGGGGAAACTCGCGCCGGAGAACTCGCTGTCGTCGACGGCGTGGTTGAGACACACGTCGACCCCACCGACAGCGGTGGCCAGGTCGTAGAAGCCCGCGAGGGAGATCTCGGCGAACCGGTCGATCGGAACCCCGACGAGATTGCGGACGGTGGTGACGATGGACGCGCGTCCGGCCTCCCGGCCGCGCCGCTCCAGTACCACCGGATCCTTTTCGCCCTGGTCGATCAACTTCGCTTGCACCGCGGCCTTTTTCAAGCCGTACGCCTCTTTGATCTTGATCTGCTGGTAGCCGGGGATTCCCGTCACCGGCACATAGTTGTCGCGGGGGATGGAGAAGGCGACGACCTTGCTCTTGTCGGCCGGAATGTGCAGCAGGATCAGCGAATTCGCGTTGTAGCCGCCCTCGGTGCCGTCACCGGCGTGCAACTGGTCGAGCACCTCTTTCGGCAGGTCGTTGCCGTTGAGATCCTTGCGGGTGTCCAGGCCGATCAACAGGATGTTGACGGCGCCGCCGCCGGAACGCGGGGCGTCCTCACCGAGTGCGGTGGAATGGGTGAAGCCGGAATCGAAGTCCTGCTTGGCCGACCAGGCCAGGCCGGTGCCCGCGAGAACGGCCAGCGCGGTGGTCGCCACGAGCATTCTGGCCATGATCAACCCGGCTCGGCGAGCGCGGCCGTGCCGTGGCGCGCGAGGGTCGGTGGCGGCGTGCTTGCCGACGCGCTGTGGTCCCCGTCGTGCTGTCTCCCGGCGCGGCGGCGGCGGAAAGTCGTTGTCCCCGTTCACCGCAGCGCGCTACCTGCCTGCCACTGTTCCCACGGCACACTCCAGTCGCCGTTCTGCCACACCTCGAGCGGGGCGCCGCCGGTATTCCTGATCTCGACCACGTCGCCGGGTTGGGAGAAATTGTAGAACCAGCGCGCGTTCTCGCCGCTGAGATTGAGGCAGCCATGTGAGACGTTGGTGTTGCCCTGCGCCCAGATCGTGTCGTCGAGTTGGTGCAAATAGATGCCGTCGGTGCTGATCCTGGTCGCCCAGCCGATGGATTCCTTGTAGCCGAGCCGGGAGTTCACCGGCAGGCCGTAGGTGGAGGAGTCCATGATCACCGGATTGGCTTTGTCCATCACGGTGTACACCCCGGGCTGGGTCCAGAAGGTGATGGTCTTGCCCGCGACGGTCTGGCTACCGCCCATGCCCAGCGAGGTGGGCATCGTCTTGATCAGCGTGCCGTTCTCGTATACCTGCACCTGCTTGTCGTTGTCGTCGACGATCGAGACGTGCGAGGGGCCGATGGTGAAGCTGGTCTTCGTGTCTTCCTGGCCGTAGAGGCCACCGCCGAGATCCTTGCCGTAGATGTCGGCGGTGAGCGTCACTTTCGTGCCGGGCGTGTAGTAGTTCGCGGGCCGCCAGTGGGCGTTGCGGTTGTCGAGCCAGTACCAGGAGCCGGTGACGGGCGGATCGGTGGTGACCGACAGGTGCTTCTCGGCCGTCGCGCGATCGGGCACGTCCTCGTCGAAGTGCGCGACGGCGACGGTGCCGACGCCGAAAGTGCCCGATGAGGAGAGTTCCGTGCCGCCCGTGGTTCGGAAATAGACCTTGGTCTGGTTGTTCGGCGCCAGCGTGGTGAACGACGAGGTGATCGGCCCGACCCGGCCGGTGACGGTGACCGCCTCGGCCGTGACCGTGTAGGTGTGGCCGTAGCCCAGTGGTTCCGACGGTTTCCATGCCGACTGGTCGGGGGTGAGGATGCCGTCGACCGTGCCGCCCTGCTCGTTGGTCATCGTGACCGCGGTGAGCTGCCCGTCGCTGGTACTCACGCGCACCGGGCCCAGCGGATCGATCTCGGTCGCGCCGTC
>NZ_JBSGVG010000077.1:0-10514 GCF_053608345.1 Nocardia sp. NPDC055050 | reverse complement strand
GCTCTGAGCCGGGGCCTGACTTGTATGGTGCTGGGATCAGAACAGACCCGCGAGAGCGGTGTCGGTGCCCTTGAGGTCCGAGTTGCCGGTCTGGACCAGCGTGCCGGCACCTTCGAGGGTGGTGTTGAGCTGCTGCACGTGGGTGTTCCACTGCGCCTGCAGCTGAGTGAACGCATCGTTCGCGTCACCAGCCCAGTTGTTGGTGACGAAGTCGGTGACCTGCTTGTGGAAGTCCTCCAGCATGGTCATGATGCCGCGGGCATCCTGGACGATGCGCTGAGCACCGGCCTCGACCTCGCCGAAGTTAGCGGAAATCCGCGTGACGTCGTTGCCTGCCATCGATGGCTCCTTACTAAGTGTGGTGGGGTCGGATCAGAGAGCGGGGAGGTCGAGCGAGCTGACCTGGGCCTTCACCTGCGAGGCGAAGTCGTGGTCCTGCTCGTCGTAGGACTTACCGGCGTTACGCAGGTTTTCGCAGGTCTCGAGGAGCTTGTCGTTGAGCTTGTCGGCCTGGAAGTAGTAACGCTCCATGAAGGAGTCGAACGCTGCGCGGGCGCCACCACTCCACGTTGCGGTGGTCTGGTCCTCCAGCGTCTTCAGCGCCTGGATCGCGGTAAGCAGATCCTGGTGCTTGGACTCGGAGGTCTTCACGAAATTGTCAATTTCGGTTGCACTGGCACTGAGCTGACCCGCCATGGTGTCTTCCTTCCGATTTGCTGTGCTGGGAGTCGGGAGCAACTGCTCCGGTCGACCCGTTCATATGATTGGACGCGAGCCAGGGTGGATCGGTTCCCACATCTTCCGAGATTTTTTTCGGCCCCCGGGATGACGCCGATGTCCACCCTGCTGTACCTGCGGATTCATGGCTCCGCCGTCGCCCTGGCGACACGAGGCCTACATGTCCGCGAAGCTTCCCCCTCCTTCCCCTGCCACAGCCCGAGTCACAAGGCCAGCGGCACTTCGCGTATCACCATACCGATCGCGGCGCTGTCTGCACACCCCACTCCCGCCGCCGTTGTCGGACAGGAGCATGTGTGCAACGTCAGCTACTGGGCGTTGGCGAAGACGGCATACTGCGCGGCCGCACGCTGATGCGCGTCATTGATCTGGTGGCTGCTGACGAGCCCGACATACTGCCGGTAACGCACCGAGCAGGAGAACCGCTTGATGTCACTGGAGGTGACCTTGTTCTCGATGCAGTTGGTAGCGGGCACCGCGGTGGGCGAGTTCGCCGGGCCGAATCGCGGGCCCTCGAACATCCCGGCCTGGAACTTCTCCGCGGCAGAAGAGTCTCGTGCCCGGAAAACGGTTGCGTCCCATCCGATCCCGATGTGATCGACGCCGGTCTCCTCGTACAGACCCCGGTGTTCCTGCTCCGCACGTTGTACCTGCAGGAAACCCTGGAGGCCGTACGATGCCGACCGCGTATCTTCCGGCCCGCCCAGCTGTTCGCGGTTCAACGCACGTTCCAACACATGGGCAGGATCGTGTTCGAGCATCAGTATTTCCATCGGCGTGAGCGCCGGCAACTTGTCGAGCCGTGGCAATTGGGCATCCAGGACTCGGCCGGCCAGATCCTTCAATTGCGGCAGATCAGCTGACGGCAGACCCACCTGCAGGCTCACGACGTAACTGCCTCGCGCGATATTCGCGGCCATGCTCGGTATTCCGGGGCGCCAATGCGCGTGGGCGGCCGGGTACTTGTCGATTGTCAGCTTCTGATTCTGGTCGGCGGCTACCTGGAAGTCGAGGACCTCGATCGATTCGGCCGCGCGTCTTGCTGCATCGTCGTCCGGAAATTGCATTACACGCATTCCGAAATATGTCGGTTTGAGTGAACGTTGAGTATCTGCCAGGACGTCATCGCCGGGCGATAGGGTAAACGTGCCGAAATGTTCTTTATCGGTGCTCCCGGTACTGAATCCGTAAAGCAGCCGATGCTCTTTGAGTGATGGCTTCACCGTATCGCTGAACTCGCTCAACAAGGTTTCGGATGTAAACGAACCCCAGGCCCCGTACTTCAGGCTCGGATCAACATCGGTGCCGAGTACGAGATGGTCGGCCAGGCGCATAGCTGCTAGTTCCTGGCCGTACTTGTAGCCGTGCTTATACTGATAATAAGCGCTGACCGGGAGCGTCTGGTACTTTCCTACATCCAAGGTTCGGACATCGATTTCGCCTGCGATCGCCGTTCCGTCGACGTTCGATCCGCAGCCTGATGCCAAAATCGACGAAATAACAGCTGCGACCGCAACTTTAGCAATATGTTTGCGCATGGTCTGTCCTCGCTTCCGTCTGGCTATTATTTGGAGTTCGCCAATAGCGAGTACTGGGCCGAAATTCGCTGATGTGCATCGGTTAGTTGGTTTGCGGATATCTGGGCCGCATATCTGCCGAAGGTGATGGTGCAGTAGAACCGCGGGTTGACACCGCGGAATTTTTCACGATTTTCGTGACATTTGGCAGACGGCAGTCCTGGTGGGCTCGGTGCCACAATGAACATGCGGCCACGTTCGCCCCGTCGCTTCTCCAGCAGTTGTGCGGACTCTGCGTTCTTGGCCCGATATAATTCCCCGCCGTTGAAAGCGGCCACGTCAACGCCTGTTTCATCGAACAGTCGCTGGTCTTCAGTGATATTTAGCGAGACCTGCAATGCGCCATGCTTCTGATATGCAGTAGGGATCGTGGCACCGTCAGTTACAGAGTCGTTGGTAGCAGGGACTGTCATGGCAAGAATTCCGTCGATATCGCGGTCCAGTGTGCTCCATTTATCGCGCGGAGTCGGTGTGAATTTCGACAAACTGGGCTGGATAGCCGCGATGACCTTCTCTGCCTTGGACTGCATCCCGGGTAGGTCGTCGGTTCCGATCTGATCACTGAGATTGTCTCTGACGACGGTCAGCACCAAGAATTGACCTACTGAATGCCACACGTAGATTGCATCGTATCGCGGGGTCCACACGGCATGAGCTTCAGGAAATCGCGATAGCCGGGTGCCTTGGTAGTTTGCCCCGAGAATTTCCTGGTGCTTGGCGCCCAAGGATGGCACGGCATTTTTGGCTGACTCGGCATCAGTAAACAGAAGGGCATAGTTGTTCAGTGTCCAGGAGAGATTTCCATTGAAGTCAGATCGCCCCTCGCTGTAATAGCCGGATATGAACCCAGGTGCGAAGGTGTTGAAATCTTCGCGGCTCATGAGCAGATCCCGTGACAATGGGTAGTGCGATACATCTGTGAACGTACGACTCTGGTTGAATCGGTTTGTGAAATTCAGCGCTGGGTCGATCTCTGTAGGCAGGGGCATGGCCTCGGCAATGCGTCGCGCTTCGACCAGTGCTGCCTCGTCGTCGGTTTCAGCCATTCCCAAGGGGATCGGTTTGCTCGGGTAGTTTCCCATTTCGAGCTTACTCAGGTCGACCTGTACCTCTGGAGCGGCCACCGGGCCGGCCGGGCTTGCTTCGCCCCCGCAGCCTGTCGCCAACAGGCATGCGATAGAAACTGTCGCGCTTAATGCCGCTCTGTATGCTCGTTTTCTTGATGCATTTGGTGATGTCAATTCAGAACGCAAAGCGTCCCCCCGTTGGTAGTTTTTCGAATTTCTCTATCTGATCTTTGATTTGAGGACGGGGACCAGCTTGCTGATCATCAGTGCCTCGGATTCGGGCGACCAATTCCGCATGGCGGATACCGTGCTGGGATCATCGATAGGGACGACAATTGCGCGTGAGCTGGTTATTCCGTACGGGAGACCGAGAAGCCCACCGCCACCGGCCTTCTCGTCGCTACGGAGCACGATGACGTAGCTGTCGTCAGGTGCTTCGAGCGCACTCGAGCTGTCCGAGACCTCTTTGGGTGACGGAATCCCTTCGGTATTCGTGTACTTGAAGTTGTAGACGAAACCGAGTTTTTCCAAAAACTGTGTCTGCGGGCTGCCGGTAAAATAGATTCCGAATTTGTTCGGTTGCTGCGTGACATTGAGGAGCGTGACAGTCTTACCTGCGAACTGCGGATTGTCCTTGCGTTCCTGCTCGATCGGCGGCAGGGCAGAGGCCGATGTGCTGGTGGTGGTGCCGGGCGTTGGGTCGGATCCGCCCGCGGCCCAAATGCCGACTCCGGTGCCGATTCCGACGACGAGCGCGATTGCTGCGCCGATCACTACCGCGCGCTTGGTCTTGCTGGGAGCGGTCGGTGTGGATGCTGTGAGTCCGTGCAGCGATACCGCGGCCCGCGGATCGGTGTGCTCGCGGGGCGGCATCACCTGGATCGGGTAAGTCGGTGAAGTGTTGTGGCCGGTGGGGTTGAAGCCCGGGGTCAGCGCGTTCGATGCGGCATCGGTGAATTCGCGGCAGGTGGCGAAACGTTCGGCAGGGTTTTTGGCCATCGCGCGGGCGAAGACGTGGTCGATGGCGTGGGGGAGGCCGGGGCGGACTCGCGTTGCCTGGGGTGGGGGCTCGTGGAGGTGGCCCATCATGACCATGGCGGGTTGGGCTGCGGGATAAGGGTTTTGGCCGGTCAGGAGTTTGTAGAAGGCGCAGGCGAGGCTGTAGATGTCGGCGCGGTGGTCGAGGACGGCGCCGCTGAGTTGTTCCGGCGGGGCGTAGGCGATGGTGGCGAGGAAGCTGCCGGTCTGGGTGAGTTCGGTGGCGTCGTCGGTGGACTTCGCGACACCGAAGTCGGTGAGCAGGACGCGTTCCTCTTCGCCGTCGCTGCTCGACAGCAGGAAGTTGGCGGGCTTGACGTCGCGGTGCAGCAGGCCGCGGCGGTGGGCGTAGTCCAGGCCCTTGCCCACCTCGCTGGTGATGCGAAGGGCGCGCAGCGGGGTCATGGAGTGCGGGTCGCGGGCCAGTTCGGCAGCGGCGTCGGTGCCGTCCACGTACTGCATGGCGATCCACAGCTGGCCGTGCTCTTCACCGCGGTTGTAGACCGAGACGATGTTGTTGTGGTCGAGGCCGGCGGCGAGATTGGCCTCGCGCTCGAAGCGGGCACGGAACTCGGGGTCGCGGCTGAGTTCGGCGCTGAGCACCTTCAGGGCGTCCATCCGCGGCAGGCTGGGATGTTTGGCCAGGTAAACCGTGCCCATGCCGCCGGCACCGAGTACCCGCTGCACGCGGTACCCGCCGACGATGGTGCCGTGGCTCATCACCATCTTTTACGATCTCCTGACTCAATGCCGCACACTGCCGCTTTCCCGGCTGGAGCATATAGGACTCCGTAGGGGTCGGCCGGTGTGGGATTATCGGCTGTTGGCGAATAGTGCATATTGCGCGGCCGCACGTTGATGGGCATCCAAAAGCTGGTTGCCGCTGACTATTCCGACGTATTCGTTGTAGGCGAGGATGCAGCTGAAGCGTTTCGCCGCGCCGGTGCGTTTGTTCTCCACGCAGGCGGTGTCGGGGAGGTTGGGTGGGTTGGCGGCTTCGGTTTCTACCTGCCAGAGGAACATCTTCTCGGTGACCGCGCGGCGGGCGGTCTGCTCGTCGGGAGTGCGCACGGCGATCGAGCCCCAGGACAGGGCCACCTGCTGGGCGCTCATCTTGGTGAGCTGCTCGTCGATGTAGTGGCGATCGGTGGGGAGCTGGTCGCCCGCGTAGTGCAGGATGCCGTGTTTGCCGGTGACCACGTAGTAGCCCGAGCCCTCGGGGTTGGCCAGCTGGTCAGGGTTGAGGGTGCGCATCAGCAGGTGGTCGGGGTCCCACGGCAGCGTCATGACCTCTTCGTCGGTGAGCGGCGTGGTTTCGGCGAGTGCCTCGATCTGCTCGGTGAGGGCGTTCGCGGCGAGGGTGGTGAGCGCTTGCTGGTCGGGGGTCGGCACCGAGAGCAGGAAGGCGATCACGTACGGGCCGTGGGGGAGCACGGTGCGCAGGAAGGGTGAGTCGGGACGCCAATGCGACAGGGCCGCAGGGTGTCCGGGGATGGCAACGGGTTGGTTGCGGCCTTCCTTCATGGCGAAGTCGGTGTCGTAGAACTCTTTCGCGGCGGCGGTCGCGCGGTCCGCGTCGGGGAACTGCAGGACCATGGTGGTGGCGGTGAGCCTGTTGTCGGCCTTCTTCGTCGGCCAGTCACCGTAGGTTTCGACCCGCGAATCCTTGGCGGCGCCATTGGATTCGAAGCCGTAGAGCATCTTGTACTTCTTGGCGATCGCCGACATCGCCGGCTCGTCGCCGAGTGCGGAGGGCATCACGCCGGCGGAGACAGTGGTCGCGCGTTTGCCGTAGGTCATCTGGGCGTCGACGTCGCGGGAGTTGATCACATAGTCGGCGATCCGCATCGCCGCTACCTCGTACATCTCGTAGAACGGCGGGACCGGGTCGTCGTCGTGGGCGTTGACCGGCTCGGTCGGGTACGAGCCGACGTCGAGGCTGCGAACATCCATCTCGGCAGGCAGCGCCTGCCCGGACAGGGTGGAGCCGCACGCGGTCAGGACGGTGGCCAGCGCGGCGGCCAGCACGGCGGATCGGATTGTCATTTCGCGTTCACCAACAATGCGTACTGGGCCGAGATCCGCTGCTGGGCGTCGAGGAGCTGGTTCGACCAGACGTAGGCGGCGTAGCGGTCGTAGGACACCGCGCAATAGAAGCGGATCGCGATCCGTTGTTTCCTGCCGATGTATTCCTTGCACTGGGCGCTCGGCAGGTTCTTCGGTGCGGCGGAGGCGGTGAATTTACGGGTGACGCCGCCGAGCTCGTCGCGGACACCCTGGGCGCCGGCGATGTCGCGGGCGCGGTATACCTCGGCGCCGTCGTTGGCGTAGAGGTCGATGCCGTAGTCGTCGATCATCTTCGCGGCGCTCACCGGGTCGGAGAGGAAGTGGCGGGCGGTGCGGCCCGCGTAGACGCCGGGTGGGTTGATCCAGGAATCCTCGCGGGGGCGGGGCGCGGTGCGGCCGAGCATGCCGTCGCGATCGCGCTGCAGGGTCATCAGTTCGGTGCTGGGGGTGGGGGTGAATTTCGTGACGGCGGGGACGATGGTGTCGAGGCTCTTGCGGGTGAGGTCGAGCAGCGCTTGCTTGTCGACCTTCTCCAGCCAGATCTTCAGATAGTCGTAGAACCAGGTGTAGATCACCAGATGACCGGTGGCGAACCAGGACCCGATCGACTGCTGATCGGGCTGCCAGTGCGCGATCGCCGCGGGATAACCGGGAATCTCGATGCGCTGGTTGTTCGGGGCGTAGCCGAAATCGAGTTTCTCCAGCTCGGCCGCGGCGGTGGTGGCCTTCTGCGCATCGGGGAAGATCATCACCGCGTTCACCATGTCCAGGCCCATGTTGCTGGGCTTCGTCTCCGCCGAGCTCACGAATCCGCCGATGAAATCGGGGGCGACCTCGGCGAACCGGTCGACGGCCATGATCTTGCCGAGCGCGGCTTCGGCGTCGAGGAACACCGACGCGATCGACGGATTGGTGTGGATGAATCGTGGATCGATATCGGCGGGCGTCGGTACGAAGTCGCCGAGGCGTTCGGCCTCGATGAAGCGGCCCTGGTCCAGGTTCGCGACCGTCCCGACCTGGCGGGGCTGGGTCGGATAGTTGCCGACGTCGAGAGTGGCGAGGTCCACCGGGGCGTCGGTGGCGGCGATCTCGTCGGGACCACCGCAGGCCGTGACGACAGTGGTCAACAGTGCGGTCGCCAGGACACAGACGACTTTGGTGGCTCGCAACTCATTTCCTCCCCGAAACGATCGTCGGCGAGATCCTACGTCACCGCAATCGAGGAGTGGGGCCGAGCGAACTCACAAGCTGTTGGCCAGCAGGGCGTACTGGGCGGTGATTTTCTGGCGGACCTCGGGCTCACCGTCGGCGCTGACCATGGCCAGATAGCGCTTGTAGGCGACATAGCAGCGGTAGACGTAGTCGTCCTCTTTGTTGCCGTTGTCGTTGAGTTTCAGGCAGGTCGCGGTGGGGACATCGGCGGGGGCGGTGATCGGGTCGTAGTGGCCCGCCGAATCGATCAGGCCCTGCATGAGCGATTGCGCGGCGGACTGGTCGCGTACCCGCGTGACGGAGCCGCCCTCGACCACCGCGTGGGCTTCCACTCCTGTTGCGTCGACCAGGTTCTGGCGGGTGGTGAGGTTGGCTGCCTTGTTGACGAGATGCTCAGGAGCATAGGAGGCGAACGAGTACTGGCCGGGGCGCATGGCGGCGCGGTCGTCGACGACCGCACGGGCCAGGAGTCCGGCGGGGTCTACCGGGAGGTCGGAGATCTTCTCGGTGGGCGTGGGGTCGAACTTCGCGAGCTGGGCGAGTTCGGCGGCGAGATTCTTGTCGACCCAGGAAGTGAGGTCGGCCGCGTCGGCCCGGGGCCGCTGGATGAACAGCGAGATCACGAACTCTTCGTGGGCGAGGAAGGCGCCGATGGTGGGCACGCCGGGGCGCCAATGGAGGTAGGCGTCAGGGTATTCGGTGGAGGCGAGTTTGCGGTTGTCGGGGGAGACGGCCAGGTCGACGTCCTCGAGTTCCCGCGCGGCGAGAGTGGCGGCCGCCGCGGTGGGGAAGCGGAACAGCGCCGTGGTCAGCGCGGTCGCGTCGGGACCGGGACGGGTCTGGCCGTCGGGATCTGCCTTGTCGGCGCCGAGCGCGACATAGCCGGTGACGAACTTGCGGTTCTCCAGAACAGGTTTGGAGACGTTGGCGACGAAATCCAGCGCGCGTTCGATATCGGGGACGATCACGCCGCCGCGTCCGTGCGAGAGCGATGGATCGATCCGCACCGCGGGCACCACGGCGGCCGACATCCGCGCACCCTCGACGATCGCGCCTCTGTCGCCCGCGGTGTCGGTGTAGGCGTGCCGGTCGGTGGCGAAGGTCCCGGTCTCCAGGCCGCGCACATCGGGCTCAGCGGCGACGGGTGTGCCGCTGACGGCACACCCGGACAGGACGATCAGAGCCCCACCCCAGGCGAGCGCGATGCGAATTCTGGTCGAATCGATCATCAGGTTCCCCTCGATGTTCCTCCCGCAACACCTATGAAGTTACCGGACCTACCCCGCCCAGGGGGACCTGATCGGGGTGCTTGCCATAGTCTGGATGACATGGCGACCCCCCTGCTGTGCAGTTCCGGTGGAGGCCGATACCTGTGAGGGATCGGCAGGTCGAAGTGGTGCTCGGAAGTCACGCGGTCGCACGGGTCGCGGGCGCGGTGATCGTGGTCGCGCATCGCGGGCAGGGCAAGCTCACGCCCGGCGATACCGCGGCGATCGCGCTGGAATCGCTGGCGGAGTTGGTGCGTGACGCGCACGAGCAGGCGCCGTCGGGGCCGGGTTCGGTGGTGGCGCGCGAGGCGACGCGGTGGCTCATGAAGTACGCCGAGCAGATCTCGCCGGGCGTGCCGATCGATTTCGGGGTGCTCTCGGCCGCCGACAACGGTGGCGTGGCGATCTTCCTGCACGGTTCGGTGACTGCGGTGCTCGCCGACGACCACGGCCCGGAGTACTACCGCGGTAGTGACGCGGCGTTCACCGTCGACCGGGTCGCCTCCGAGCCCGCGAAGGCGGTCGCGCTGTTCGTCGACGACGCCAAGGGCCGCATCCCGGATCTGCCGCCGGAGCGCGGAATCGGTTGGCTGGTCGAGGGAATCGCGCAGGCAGGCGGGGCCGTGATGTGGTCCAACGATGTGCGCAGCCGGGTGCGCACCGCGGAACCGGTGGGCCGGACTCGCAGGCCGCCACCGCCTACCGCGCGTATCGATCGGGAACCGCGTGTGGCGCAACCGGATTCACGACCGTCCGAGCAGCCCGCGACGGGGATGCAGCCGGCGACCTCGATGCTGGACGCTGTCACCGGCGCGGCGCACGGCACAGTCGACACCCCCGTCGCCGACCCGCACAACGCCGAAACCCGGCTCTCCGGAACCAATCCCGCGCCCGAACCCGACCCCGACCTGCAGCGCAGGCTCGAAGCCACCGCCAAGTCGACGGTGCTGGCGGTGAAGGTGATGGGATTCAAGTGCGCGCGTGCGCATCCCAGTGATCCGCGCTCGGCGTTCTGCACGGTGTGCGGCATGCCGGTCGATCAGACCCAAGCGCTCGCCGAGGTGGTCCGCCCGCCGCTCGGCATGCTCGTGCTCGACGACGGCATGACCTATCTGATGGCCGCCGACGCGGTGATCGGGCGTGACCCGGAGAACTCCGACGCCGCCCAGCGCGGACTCATCCCGCTGCGCATCGACGACACCTCCGGCGGCATGTCGCGCGCGCATGCCGAAGTGCACCTGGTGAATTGGGACGTGCAGCTCATCGATCGCGGTTCCACCAACGGCACCCGCAGCCGGCACCCCGGCTACCGCGACTGGGTCCGCCTCACCCCGAATCAGCCGATGGTGCTCGTCCCCGGCACCGAGGTGATGATCGGCAACCGGGTGCTGCGCTACGAACCGGCCGCACCACCGCCCTTCGGCTGACAGCCCTCCACCGATCGCATTCCCGGCCCCGCACATCCCGACCTCGAGGAGGGATCCGCCGCGCAGCGGCGGGTTCGCGGCCGTCCCGTCGATCAGGCGCCGTTGCGTAGGCGACGAAGG
>NZ_JBSGVG010000076.1:0-10918 GCF_053608345.1 Nocardia sp. NPDC055050 | reverse complement strand
GTCCTGCACACCGCGGTGTGCAGGACCCGAACTCGTTGTGGCAGTGAGGAATCAGTAGGCGTTGTCGCCGTCGGTGTGTTGCGCCGGCTCGGCCCGGAGGCCGTGTTTGCCGTTCGAGCGACCGCGCTGCTCGGCCAGCAGATCCCTGATCTGGATGAGGAGCTCGTTCTCGGTGAGTTCCTCGTCGGCCTGGGAGAACCGCTTCTTCATCCTGGTCGCGGGCACCACCAGGATGAAGTACAGGATCGCGGCGACCAGCAGGAAGTTGATCGCCGCGGTGATGATCGGCCCGATCTCGATGAAGGTGGCCGGCTTGTCCGCGACGAGCTGGAAGCCCAGCCCCATCTCGTTCGATCCGCCGAACAGCGCGAGCAAAGGATTGATGATTCCCTCGCTGAACGCGGTGACGATCGCGACGAACGCTGTGCCGATCACGACGGCGACCGCCAGGTCGACCACGTTGCCGCGGAGTAGGAAGTCTCTGAAACCTTTGAGCATTGCCGATGTCTCCTTCGTACAGGAGCCGGCCCGGGGCGCTGCGCTCCATATCGAATGCTGCGAAACGGTGTGCTTGGTTCCTGTGTGATGCTAACGAGAGTTCGGGCAAATTTCTCGCGAACTACACCGTGGGGCGACCGGCGAGGCGTCAGTGGAAGACGACAGTCAGTGCCGTCCGCAGCGACGCACCGGCCACGGCGGCGGCGTATGCGGTATCCAGCGTGAGCAGGACCACCCGTTCCGCGCCGCGCCGATCACCGGTCGCGGTGACGAGTACCACCGCGGCGTCGGTGGCCAGCGTCCGCGCGGGCTTGGTGGCACCTGGCGCGCCCGCATCCTCCACGCCGACGACATCGACCCGGTCGCCCGCCCGCAACACATCAGCCACCGCGGCATCGGCCAGCCGGATCGGCACGATCCGCGCATCGGCGCTGCCCGCGGCCGCGGCGGCCAACCGGGGGCCGACGACGCGCAGATCGGTGAAGGTCTCCCCGGCATGCATGGCGCCGGTCAGCGTCGCGCCGAGCAGGGGAGCGGTTTCGCTGACGGAACCTCTTGGCAGCGAACGCGATTCGTGATGGTCCACACGCAGATCGTCGGCGGTGAGTAACCGGCCGGGCGCGAGATCGCGGGCGGCGACCACCACCGCGACCCTGGCTTCACCGGGGTCGCCACGCACGAACAGCACGACGGCGGCTACGGCAAGAACGGCGGCGGCGATACGGCGGACGAGCAACGCGTCGGCCCAGGCCGGACGATTACCGAGGGCGAAACGCCAGGAGCTGCCACGTCCCAGATCGGCGAGACTGCGAGTCATGGGCGAAAGCGTAGAGCCGCGGGCCTGCGGCAAAGTCGCTGAAAGCCCCGCCTGTGGATAACCGCGGGGCTGTGGACAACTGCCGAAAAGTCAGCTGGCGGCGGCCGGAGTGGAGCTGGTCGACGCGCTCGACGACGAATCTCCGTTGCCGCCGGATCCGCTGCCGCTCGACCCGTTGCTGCTGGTGCTCTCGGACGAGGTCTTCGCCGGTTCGCTCGCGGTGGACGCGCCGCCACGGCTGTCGGTGCGGTAGAAACCGCTGCCCTTGAACACGATGCCGACCGAGTTGAACAGCTTGCGCAGCTTCCCGGAGCACTGCGGGCATACCGTCAGTGTGTCGTCGGAGAAGGACTGAACGATGTCGAAGCGGTTGTCACACTCGGTGCACGCGTACGAATAAGTTGGCACAGGATCCTCCGCAAGTCTCTCGTCGATCTAGCACTCTACCGCCGACACTGCCAACGTCGCGAATCGCCGTTTCATTCCGGCGAAACGGGGAGGTCGCGGCCCAGCCGTTCCAGCCCACCGCCGGGGGTGAGCACCCAACCCATTCGCCGATCGTGCGGTTCCTCGGGAAGCCGGTCGACCAGTTCATTATCCCGGACAACAGCGATGAGGCGGACGTCCGCCCGTGCGGCGCCCAGCGTGCGGTCGTAGTACCCGGCACCGCGTCCGAGCCGTACCCCGCGCCGATCGACGGCGAGGGCCGGAACCAGGATCGTCGCGGCGTCGGCCACCACCGAGGGGGGCAAGGTCTCGCCGGCCGGTTCGAGCAGGCCGTAGCGGGCCTTGCGCAGTGCATCCGCGCCCTCGTAGCGTGCCCAGCTCAGTGGACCCGGCTCGCCGGTCACCGGCAGCAACACCGTGGCGCCCCGCTCGCGCAGCGCGTCGAGCATGCGTAGATCGCCGGGTTCGCCGCGGACCGGAACGTAGGCGCACACGATGTCATCGTCGGTGGCCAGCCCCGCTGCCGAGGCGGCGAGCGCCGCCGCGTCGACGGCGTGTTCGGCGGAGCCCACCTGCGCGCGAGTGGCCAGGATCTCGCCGCGCCACGCATATTTGGTGCGCTCACCGGGCATATCCACAGCGACCACCATAGTCTGCACAGGCGCGCGTCGATCCGATGTCTTGCGCGCACGGCCGAGCCGACGGCGGACGCCTAAGCTCTTGCCGACGCCGGATCGTCGCGGAGAGGCGATCGGACGGCACTGAATGGATAGGGTATGCGCATGACAGACAAGACTTCCGGTTTCCGCACTGCGGTGGTACCCGCGGCCGGACTCGGGACGCGATTTCTGCCTGCCACCAAGACGGTGCCCAAGGAATTGCTGCCGGTAGTCGACACCCCCGGCATCGAGCTGGTCGCCGCGGAAGCCGCCGATTCCGGCGCCGACCGCCTGGTGATCGTGACCTCGCCGGGCAAGGACGGCGTGGTCGCCCACTTCGTCGAAGACCTGGTGCTGGAGAGCACCCTGGCCGAGCGCGGAAAGTTCGCGCTGCTCGAGAAGGTGCGCAAGGCGCCGGGCCTGCTCGACGTGACCTCGGTCGTGCAGGAGGAACCGCTCGGCCTCGGCCACGCGGTTGCCCAGGCCGAAGCCGTGCTCGATGACGACGAACTGGCCGTCGCCGTCCTGCTGCCCGACGATCTGGTGCTGCCGTGTGGCGTGCTCGAGACGATGAGCCGGGTGCGTCGTGAGCGTGGCGGTTCGGTGCTGTGTGCCATCGATGTACCGAAGTCCCAGGTCAGCGCCTACGGCGTCTTCGACGTCGAGGAATGCGCCGACAATGCCGAGACCGACGTGCTGCGCGTGAAGGGCATGGTCGAGAAGCCCGATCTCGCCGACGCGCCGTCGACCCTGGCCGCCGCCGGTCGCTATCTGCTCGACCGGGTGATCTTCGACGCACTGCGCCGGATCACGCCGGGCGCGGGTGGGGAACTGCAGCTCACCGACGCCATCGCGCTGTTGATCGCCGAGGGTCATCCGGTGCATGTGGTGGTCCACCGTGGGTCGCGCCACGACTTGGGCAACCCGGGCGGTTATCTTCGAGCTGCTGTGGATTTCGCCCTCGAGCGGGACGAATACGGCCCGCAGTTGCGCGAGTGGCTGAAGTTCCGGCTCAGCCCGGAGTGGGATCCACAGTCGCCCGTCGCCTAAACGCGGTAGATACGCCGCCGCCATAGATTCAGGAGCTCGATGCGCTCGGTTGAGGATCAGCTGATCAAGGTCACCGCGGCTGCGGTCGCACCCCGGCCGGTCCGGGTGGCGATATCCGAAGCCCAGGGTTTGCTCTGCGCGGAAGACATCGTCACCGAACGGCCGCTGCCCGGCTTCGATCAGGCCGCCATCGACGGATACGCGGTGCGCAGCGTCGATGTCACCGCCGCGGGCGTCGATGTGCGCGACGAGGAGGGCGAGCTGATCGACCTCACCCTGCCGGTGGTCGGTGAAGTGGTGGCCGGTTCGCGTCAGCCCATCCGGTTGCAGCCGCGCCAGACCGTGCGGGTCGATACCGGCGCACCGATGCCGACCCTGGCCGACGCGGTGCTGCCGGTCGACTTCACCGATGGTGGGCGGGCCAGGATCAAGGTTTTCGAGCCGGTTCGCTCGGGCGACTACGTGCGTCGCGTCGGCGACGACGTGCAGCCCGGTGACGTGGCCGTGCGCGCGGGCACGATCATCGGCGCGGCCCAGGTGGGGCTGCTCGCCGCGGTCGGCCAGGACAAGGTGCTCGTGCACCCGCGCCCCCGGCTGTCGGTGATCTCGATCGGCGGCGAGCTGATCGACATCGACCGCACCCCGGGCCCCGGGCAGGTCTACGACGTGAACTCCTATGCGCTGGCCGCGGCCGCGCGCGACGCGGGCGCCGATGTGAACCGGGTCGGCATCGTGAGCGCCGATCCGCGCCGGCTCCGCGATGTGGTCGAAGGCCAGCTGGTGCGCTCGGAGGTCGTGGTGATCGCGGGTGCGGTCGGCGGCTGGGCCTCGGATCAGGTACGCGAGGCCCTCGACGGGCTCGGCGAGCTGGAGGTCGACCGGGTGGCGATGCACCCGGGCTCGGTGCAGGGTTTCGGACGGCTCGGGCGCGACGAGGTGCCCACCTTCCTGTTGCCCGCCAATCCGGTGAGCGCGCTGGTGGTGTTCGAGGTGATGGTCCGTCCGCTGATCCGGATCGCGCTCGGCCGTCGTCAGCCGATGCGGCGGATCGTGAGCGCGCGCACCATCACTCCCATCACCTCGATGCCGGGCCGCAAGGGGTATCTGCGCGCGCAACTGCTGCGCGACGAGGCAACCGGTGACTATCTGGTGCAGCCGCTCGGCAACAGCAACGCGGGCTCCTCGCACCTGCTGGCGACCCTCGCCGAGGCCAACAGCCTGATCGTGGTGGAACCCGACGACACCGATTTCCGTACCGGTGACGAAGTGCAGGTCGCGTTCTTGGCGCAGCGCGGCTGACCAGTGGACTCCATGAACGTATTCCGGGCCGGACAGCATCCCGGCTGGCCCGCCCGGCTCGGTCCGGTGATGGTGGCAGGCGGCAGGGTGACGCTGCGGCCGGTGCGCTTTCGCGATGCCGCCGCGTGGAGCCGGATCCGGCTGCGCGACCGTGACCACCTGGAGCGCTGGGAGCCGACCGGGCGCGGCAGCTGGGAGGCGCGCAATCACGCGTCGAACTGGCCGTCGCTGTGGACGAGTTTGAAGGCCGAGGCCCGGCGCGGGGCGATGATCCCGCTGGTCATCGAGGTCGACGGGCAGTTCAGCGGTCAGCTGACCATCGGCAATATCGTGCGCGGGGCGCTGCGGTCGGGCTGGATCGGGTACTGGGTGGCCAAGGATCTCGGCGGCCAGGGTGTGGCGACGGCCGCGCTCGCGCTCGGGCTCGACCACTGCTTCGGGCCGGTCGGTCTGCATCGCGTCGAGGCGACCGTGCGACCGGAAAACCATGCCAGCCAGGCGGTTCTGCGCAATGTCGGTTTCCGGGAAGAGGGCCTGCTGCGCCGCTACCTCGATGTCGACGGTGCGTGGCGCGATCATCTTCTGGTCGGGCTGACCGTCGAAGAGGTTATGGGCACTGTGGTGGATCGCCTGGTCAGGGAGGGTCGGGCGGCGCTGCCGTGAAATTTCTGTTACTCATGTGGCAGGTGTGCACGGCGCGCCTGCCACACGGGCGCGTCTGCCCGAATTAACCTACGGACGTCAGTGGTGCGTCCACAGATGGACAACACGTAGGTGGGGACGGGAGGTGATGACCGCGATGCCGAATTCGATCCTGTGGATCGGACTGGTTGTGCTGTGGGTCTTCGTCCTGTTCCCGATCCTGGCGGACCGGCATCCCCGGATCCGCCGCACCACCGATGCCGCGCTCGCCACACGCGTGCTGCACCGTGGCGGGGCCGAACGACGGATCCGCATCGGCGCGGCAGGCGGTCACGAGAGTGACCCCGATTATCGACCCCGTGTGCTGCGTAAGCGCTCCCACCGAACTGATTCGGAGGATCGGATGACGACCGAAGAGCCCGTCACCGAAGACGACGACGAAAAACTGACCCCCGCAGCCGAACTTGAGGCAGCGGTTGCCGAGGTGGCCACCGACGATATCGGTGAGGCCACCGCGACAGCCGATCTCGACGACGACGAGACGGCAGACGTTGCGGCGCAACCGCTCTCGGCGGAAGCCGCCGAGGAACCACCCGTCGCCGCGCGCATCCCACCCGCGCCGCCTGCCCGGCTGGACGACCTCGTGGCCGAGGACGACGCCGAATTCGACGATGACGACGACTTCACCCCGTCGCGCCGTGGTCGCGGTGGCTACGACCCCGAGGCTGATGCCATCGCCCGCGCCGCCCGCTACAGCTTCCGTCAGCGCGCGGTCATGGGGCTGGTCATCGGCCTGATCCTGTTCGCTGCGTTCGGGCTGCTGCTCAACTCGATGTTCTGGTGGGCGTTCGGGCTGTCGGCTGCCGTACTCACGGGCTACCTCGCGTACCTGCGCAAGCAGGTCCACGTGGAGGAGGAGATCCGCCGCAGGCGCGCTGCCCGCCTGGTCCGTGGCAAGCGCCACGAGGCCGCTGAAGTCACCCCGGAGGCGGCCACCACCCGTCGCACGATGGACCGTGACACCGCACGCGCCCTGCGCCGCCGCTCCACCCTGCTCGACACCGACGACGAGGATCCGAGGTTCGAGTTCCTCGAGATCTTCGATCCGGCCACGTCTCGCGCGCTCCGCAACCGGGTCGAAGACCTCGGTCAAGCCGTCGGCGAGTAGCTGGTAGTAACCACGCAAAACAGCAGGTCAGAGTACCGATTCGGTATCGGGGCGCAACCCCTGATACAGTGTCACAGCGCGGTTCACCAGAGCCGCACGGGGCTATAGCGCAGTTGGTAGCGCGTCTCGTTCGCATCGAGAAGGTCAGGGGTTCGATTCCCCTTAGCTCCACAGTATGCGCAGTCAGGCCGGGTTTCCGAGATAGAATTCGGACCCGGCCTGACTTGTTTTCCTAGGCGACTCACAACTAATTCGTCTGGTGGTGCGTTCGGCCCCTTGTCGGGCTGATAGGTGCGTCGGAACGTGGCCTGTTCCACGCGAGGATGAATCGTAAAGCTGGTCCTGGCACTTGAGCGGGCTGCGTCGGCAGCGAGAGACCCGTCCTGAACGGAAGCAGCGTCTGCCGAGGCAGATTGTGCGCGAGCTGCTGCGGGCCAGTACTGCAACGGCACTTTCGGGTCAGCCCAGTGGGTGGCCCCGTCGGCGGTAGTGGCTGAGTCGGGCTTGATGCTGGCGTCGTCGTCGCCGGCGGGACCAGGCCAAGATGCGATCGGGGCCGTGCGCGCCGGCACCGACCGACGGCCGCTGCCACGAGCCGGCCGTGATCACCGCAGATGCCGCTCACTGCTGCCGAGAAACCGCCACGCGGCGGTCACCATCGAGTCCGGGCCCTGGTTGCGCGGGCATCGGCGCATCGAGAATTCTGCGCACTGGGTGCGTGAGGTGGTCTTCGACGAGGACCGCTACCCTGGGCGCGATACCGGCCGTACCAGTCCGTCAGATGATCGGTCCGGCCGTGCACATTCCCAATCTGGCAGCAATGCAACAGAATTCGCCGAGGGAGTGCCAGGCATGAATGCTGCGGCGAAATCAGTGCACCAGGGATGCAATGTGGAAGAACAATTCATGAAGAAATATCTTGGAGTGAAGGTGAAGGTGACCTATGGCGCGTGAAGATAGTAACCACGACATAGAGACCTTCGGTCGTGAGTTGATAGAGTCCGGATTTGCAACGAGCGACTCGATCATAGGATGCGACTCGGCGGAGATCGCGCAGGTCCACTCCGTCGCGCCCGAAGGCTTCGCTATCCCTGATGAGTATCAGGCGTTTCTTGAATACATGGGAAAGAAGGCTGGTACGCTCTTCAAAGGAACTGACCTGTTCTTCCCGCGGATGCTGGATGCCGTAGAGGCCGCCGAAGACGTCGCTGGTAAGGGGCTAACGTTGGATGGCCAGTTCTTCTTCGGTCATCACCAAGGTTATAAAGTCTATTTCTTTAAGCGCGGATCTCGTGCAGTCTATGCCTATCAGGAGGGTTCTTCCGAGGAGTAAAAGCTTGCCGATGGGTTCATTGAATTCCTTCGGCAGTCCTGGCGTATCCAGCAGAAGACTCGCGAATCTACGGAAGCGATGCGTAGGGAGAGAAATCAAATGTAGGGCGCCATGAGGGAAATCGCAAAGTACTATTAACGGGGTCCGCACCGCTCGGTCACTCAAGCCGCGGGATGCGCGCCGACAACAAACCGCGGCCGAACCTTGCCCAGGTAATGTTCGAGCACCCCGATCCCCAGTCTGTTTTCGGCACGATGAACACCGTCCGCCGTGGAAAAGAGTGCGCTGCGGACGCCTCGAACTCGTTGATGTGCACGCCACCGTTGTCCGCGTGCAGAGTCTGTATCGGTGCCCGATCGAATAGCTCCGGACACGTTGCCTGCCAGCCGTAGCGGGGCCGCAGATGAAGTCGCGGAACATCCGCAGCGAGCTCTGATGCTGCCGTGCCATCGACACGCCGAACCCTGCAGTGCCCGCCTGAGTCGGCTCCGCGGTCTCCGATGCCGTGTTCGCGCCGGCTCATCTGGGTGAGTCTGACGACGCTGTCTTTCGATCCGGAGACGGAAGGCGGCCTGTGCAGCGTCGGCTACTCGACAGAACATCGCGTCGACCCGCGGATCGTGGTCGGCCTACTCGTCGACCGACACGGGTTCCCTCTCGAAATCGGTTGCTGGGAAGCAGCAAGGCAGAGAAGCACACGATCGGACCGATCATCGCCCAGTTCCGGGCTCGGCACCGCATCGAGAGCATCGTCGTGGTCGCCGATGCCGACATGTTGTCGGCAGAGGACCTGACCGCGCTCGACAACGCTGATATGCGGTTCATCGTGGACTCGCGCTGTCGAGAGTTGTCGTATCAGGCACGTTCGTCGAGGTAGAAGGCATAGCCTGATGTCCAGAAGGGCCCGGTCGCCGACCGGGCCCTTTCTCTGTGTCGGCCCGATGTCGGCCGTCGTGCCCTTGCGGCACGCACCCTAGACTCGACAGCGATCGAATGCATGCCCCCAATTGTTTTGGCATGATTGGTCGATTGAATAAATACTGGCGAGTAATAGTCTTTTCAATTTCCTTCATTATGAAAGCTTCACTTTGCTGTGCAGCAGAATTCACTTATTCGCAAACTGCTTAAACCGTTAGCTCGGTCACATCGGTAACGCTGCCCAGGTAGTAGCCGATACACCGAAAATGGCTATTACTGTGCACGTCAGCGCATTTGCGGACCCTGCTGAATAGCAGTAACGTTTCGGTAAATCACATGATCCGCGCAGGACCGCGAGCGCCCGCGCTCACCAAGTTCGCTGCCGGGGAGGAATCGTTTCACCAGCGAACAGATGTGGCGCCACCACGGGAGGGGGCGTCGAACGCGTCTGTTGGAAAGCATCAGAGGCAGTTCATGACAGCGGTCATCGAGGCTCGCACCGAGCCCGAAGAAGTACCGAATACCCATCCGTCGTTCGCTTTTCGTGGCGTCGCGCTGATCGCTTCGATCGCCGCGATCGCGCTGACCGCGACGGCAGGCCGTTACGACTACTTCGGTGACGAACTCTATTTCCTGTCCGCCGGAAGGCGACTCGACTACACCTATGCCGATCAGGGCGTGGTGGTGCCCGTGTTCGCTTGGCTCGCCGACCAGCTCGCACCGGGATCTGTGACGGCACTGCGCTTCCCGGCCGTCGTGATGTGCGTGTGCGCGGTCGTGGTGGCGGCACTGATCGCCTACGAACTGCGCGGCAGCCACCGTGTCCAGATGCTCGCCGCGGCCGCGTACGCGTTGTCGGGACTGGCGGCCAACCAGGTCGTGTTGAGCACGTTCTCCTTCGACGCCACCCTCACGGCCGTGATCACCTGGCTGTTCATTCGCTGGGTTCGTACTCGCCAGGACTGGCTGATCGTCGTGGCCGGATTGGTTGCCGCCCTGGATATGCAGGTGAAGTGGATGATCCCCATCGTCTGGGCGTGCCTCGGCACCGCGGTCATCCTGTGCGGCCCCCGCGACGTCCTACGCCGTCCCGCGCTGTGGGTGGCGACCGGCATCCTCGCCGCGTCCCTGATTCCGATTCTTTACTGGCAGTCACAACACAATTGGCCACAGCTGGCCATGGGTGCGGTCATCGGCGCCGAGCAGGACGCCACCGGCTACGGCCCGGTGGGATTCCTTCCGCAGTTTCCCATTTTGGCGGGCATCATGGGCACATTGTTGCTCGCTGTCGGATTCTGGGCGGCCTTCAAACAGGAGTCGCTACGCCCGTATCGATTTATCGCGGTGGCACTTGTGATCATGACCGCATTTGTCATGATCACGCATGGGCGGCCGTATTACCCCGGGGGCCTTTTTCCCGCCATGTTCGCCTTCGGGGCCGTCGGTCTCTGGCAGTACGACCGGAAACGGTGGATGAATGTGGCGCTGGTTCCGATCGCCGCAATCTCGGTGCTGACAACCATTGTCACACTCACGGTGATACCCCTCGCGCCCAGTTGGCGTACGCAGGCCGAGGATGCGATCGACCTCGGACTCAAGACGGCATTCTTCGGAAACACCAATTGGTCGTCGATGGTCTCCGCCGTCAATGACGGCTACCGCACGCTGACGCCGGCGGAAAAGGCCGGTGCCGTCATCGTCGCGCAGGGCTATCCGCAGGCGGGCGCGGTCGAGCAGTTCGGCAGACAGTACGGCTTGCCTGCCACGTACAGCCCGAGCCGTGGCTTCGGCTTCTTCGGCCCGCCGCCGGACTCGGCGACGTCGGTGGTCTACGTCGGACTCGACACCGCCGAACACGACCTGCGCACCCGTTTCACCGAGGTGGAGCGCGTCGTCCACCTCGACGACCCCCTCGGTACCCCCGGCATCGACCGGATGACCGCCGTCTGGGTCTGCAAGGGCCCGAGGCAGCAGTGGTCGACCATGTGGGATTCCATGACCACGCTGTATTTCGATCTCGGCCTCTGGCGAGACGATCGAACCACCACCCGACCCACGCACTGAGCGAGGACGATACGAACGAACCC
>NZ_JBSGVG010000075.1:0-14735 GCF_053608345.1 Nocardia sp. NPDC055050 | reverse complement strand
ATTCGGCGAGGCGGTGGGTTCCGTCGCGCACGGTGCCCACGAACTCTTCGATCAGGTCCTCCAAGGCGACCACGCCGACGGTGTTGCCCCGGCTGTCGACCACCCGTCCCAGATGGCTACTGGTGCGGCGCAACCGGGCCAGCGCCTCGTAGAGCGGAGTTCCGGTGCTCACCGTGGGCAGTGGGCGGATGTCGGTGCGGGGGATGACGGTGTCCGGGCCCGCGTTGTCGTCGGCGACCTCGTCGAGGACGTCCTTGATGTGCAGGTAACCCACCAGGGAGCCGTCGGAGGCGGCGACCGGGTAGCGCGAGAAACCGGTTTCGGACACCGCTGCCTCGACCTCACCGAGGGTGGTGCCGTTGCCGATCAGCGGCACCGATCTGGCTTGGGCCAGCGGCACCATCACATCGCCGACGACCTGGTCGGAGGTGCCGAGGGCCTGCGTGAGCCTGCGGTGTTCCTCCTCGTCGAGCAGCCCCTCGGAGCGGGATTCGCCGATCATCTCGGCCAGTTCCACCGTCGAGACGGTCGCGTCGAGTTCGTCCTTCGGCTCGATGCGCATCATCCGCAGCGTCATGTTCGCGGCCAGGTTGTACAGCGCGATCAGCGGTCGGGCGATCCGCAACCACACCAGGTGGACCGGCACCAGCAGCAGCGCCGAGCGTTCCGGACCGGCCAGTGCGATGTTCTTCGGCACCATCTCGCCGAGCAGGATGTGCAGGATCACCACCACGGTGAGCGCGAGCGCGAAGCCCACCGGGTGCAGCAACTCATCGGGCAGGCCGAGCAGTTCGAACGGGCGCTCGATCAGGTGCGCGATCGCGGGCTCGCCGACGCGGCCGAGCAGGATCGAGCAGATGGTGATGCCGAGCTGAGCCGCGGCGAGCATGATCGACAGGTTCTCACCCGCCTCGATCACCGTCTGGGCCTTCTTCTTGCCTTGGGCGACAAGGGCTTCCAGCCGGTCACGGCGGGCGGAGATGAGGGCGAACTCGGCGGCCACGAAGAACGCGTTGCCCGCCAGGAGTACGACGGTCAGCAAGATTCCGAACAGGTCACCCATGAGCGTTCTCCCGTGCCGAGAGGGCGGCCTCGTCGACGGGGATCAACCGCACCCGGTCGATGCGCCGTCCGTCCATCCGTTCCACCCGGGCGATCCAGCCGCCCCCGGAACCGCGGGATTCGGGCAGCACCGCTTCGTCGCCGGTCACCGGTATGCGGCCGAGCTGGGCCAGTACCAGCCCGCCGAGGGTTTCGTATTCGCCCTCGGGTGCGTCGTAGCCGGTCGCGCGCGACACCTCGTCGATGCGCATCAGACCCGAGCAGTCCCAGCCGTCGGAGACCCGGCGCACATCGCGCTCCTCCTCGTCGTGCTCGTCGCGCACGTCGCCGAGGATCTCCTCGATCAGGTCCTCCATGGTCACCATGCCTGCGGTGCCGCCGTATTCGTCGACGACCAGAGCCACCTGCATGCCGTCGGCGCGGACGCGCTCGAGGACTTCGTCGCCGTCCAGGCTGGCGGGCACGATCGGCACCGCGACGGCGAGGTCGCTGAGCTGGATCTGCTTGCGCAGCTCACCCGGGTGGGTGAACGCCTGCTTGACGTGCACCACGCCGAGGGTGTTGTCGAGGTCGCCGTCGACCACCGGGAACCGGGAGTAGCCGGTGCGCGCGGCGGCGGCGATGAGATCGGCGATGGTGTCGTGGCGGTCCAGCGATTCGACCTTCACGCGCGGTGTCATCAGGTCCTCGGCGCTGCGCTCACCGAATTCCAGCGAGCGGTCCATCACCTGCGCGGTGCGCTGATCCATCGCGCCACGCATCGCGGAGGTGCGCACCAGCGAACCGAGTTCCTGAGGCGAGCGGGCCGAGCGCAGTTCCTCGGCGGGTTCGATGCCGAGCCTGCGGACCACCCAGTTGGCGGCGCCGTTGAGAAAACGGATGAGCCACTTGAACAGGGCGGAGAAGCCGATCATCGGACCCGCGGTGAGCCGGGCGACCATCATCGGCTCGGCGATCGCGATGTTCTTGGGCACCAGTTCGCCGTAGATCATCGACAGCGAGGTCGCGATGATCAGGGCCAGCGCCAAGGCGACGCCGTGCGAGGCGTTTTCGCTCAACCCGATGCCGTCCAGCAGCGGATCGAGCAGCCGGGCCAGAACGGGTTCGGCGATGTAGCCGGTGATCAGCGTCGTGATGGTGATGCCGAGCTGAGCGCCGGAGAGCTGGAACGACAGGGTGTGATGGGCCTGTTTCACCAGGCGTGACTGGGTGTCACCTTCCCGAGCGGCCGCTTCGACGGTGCTGCGTTCCAGTGCGGTGAGGGAGAACTCGGCGGCGACGAACAGTGCCGTTCCGAGAGTGAGTGCGACGAAGCCGAGCAGGCTGAGCACAGTCAGAACGATGGACATCCTCAGCACCACCCGAGTGGGGGCGCGGTAGGGAAACCGGGGGATCGAACGGACGCTGCGGAAAGGAGGACGCCGGGTTTGTCACCCGGCTCCGTAGAGGAGCCCTCCTGTGTGGCGCCCTTGGACGCGGGTGACAACTGGATCCTTTCGAGGCGGGAGTCGAGCATGTGCCGTGATCGGCAACTCCATAGTAATCCGTGCCCACCCATGATGCGTCAGCGGCGCGGCCCCGGCACGCCGACGGCGGCCGATCGAAGGGTTCGATCGGCCGCCGCGGGCGCGGTTCACCAGCCGCTGGGTAGCGGCCGGCCTTCGGCGAAGCCGGCGGCGGACTGCACGCCGAGCACGGCCTTGTCGTGGAATTCCGGCAGCGAGCGAGCACCGGCGTAGGTGCACGAGCTGCGCACACCCGAACAGATGTGGTCGATGAGATCCTCGACGCCGGGACGCTCGGGATCCAGACGCATCCGCGAGCTGGAGATGCCCTCTTCGAACAGTGCTTTGCGGGCGCGGTCGAAGCTGCTGTCGGCGGCGGTACGAGCGGCGACAGCACGCTTGGACGCCATGCCGAAGCTCTCCTTGTACTTGTTGCCGTCGCGGTCGATGCGCAGGTCGCCGGGGGACTCGTAGGTACCGGCGAACCAGGAACCGATCATCACGTTCGACGCGCCCGCGGCCAGCGCCAGCGCCACGTCGCGGGGGTGCCGGACGCCACCGTCGGCCCACACGTGCACGCCGAGTTCCTTTGCCGCGGCGGCACATTCGGCCACAGCGGAGAACTGTGGGCGACCGACGCCGGTCATCATGCGGGTGGTGCACATGGCGCCGGGGCCGACACCGACCTTGATGATGGTCGCGCCGGCCTCGGCCAGATCGCGGGTGCCCTCGGCGGAGACCACATTGCCCGCGACCAGGGGCAGGCCGAGACCGAGATCGGCGACGGTGCGCAAAGATTCGAGCATTTTGGTCTGGTGGCCGTGCGCGGTGTCGAGGACGAGCACATCGGCGCCCGCCTCGGCCAGGGCCTTCGCCTTGGCGGCCACGTCGCCGTTGATGCCGACGGCGGCGGCGACGCGCAGCTTGCCGTTCGCGTCGACCGCGGGGGTGTAGATGCCGGCGCGGACGGTGCCGGTGCGGGTCATCACGCCCGCGAGGGTGCCGTCGGGGTGGGTGAGCACCGCGAGCTGGGCGTGGGCCTCGGCGAGGCGGTCGAAGATGTCGCGCGGGGACGCCTCGACGGCCACCTGGACGAAGTCGGTGAACGCGACCTCGCGCAGGCGCGCGAACCGGTCCACATCGGCGCAGGCGGCCTCGGTGACGACGCCGACCGGCTTGCCGTCCTCGACGACCACGACGGCGCCGTGGGCGCGCTTGTGCATCAGCGCCACCGCGTCGGACACCGAACGATCGGGGTCGAGAGTGACGGGGGTGTCGGCGGTGAGCGAGCGGCTCTTGACGAACGCGATGGTGTCGGCGGCCGCGGGGATCGGCAGATCCTGGGGAAGTACCACGATGCCACCGCGGCGGGCGACGGTCTCGGCCATCCGCTTGCCCGCGACCGCGGTCATGTTCGCGACCACGAGGGGGATGGTGGTACCGGTCCCGTCGACGCTGGCCAGGTCCACATCGAACCGGGACGCGACATCGGTCCGGTTCGGGACCAGGAAGAGGTCGTCGTAGGTCAGGTCATACGGCGGCTGGGGTCCCGGAAGAAATCGCACTTGATTGATAGTAGCCCTGTGAGCCCAGCGGCGGGCAAATCCCGCGAGGTGTCAGCGCGTGGGCTCGGCGGTGACCGCTCTGGTGTGACACAGCGCCACGGTCGCCGCGCACATCACGACGACACAGACTCCGACGACGACCAGTCCGAGACCGCTGGTGCGCAGGTGCTCGTCGAGAGCGGTGAGGCCGAGGAACGCGGCGGCCAGTGGTTCGGCGATCGTCGCCGCGGGGAGTGAGGCCGACAGCGGTCCGGCCTGGAATGCGCGCTGCTGCAGGTACACGCCGAGCAGTCCCGCGGCCACCAGCGTCCAGGTCTGCCACCCGCCGAGCACCGCGCCGATCCCGTCACCGAACAGGGTGACCACGCGATCGGTGAGTGCGGCCGCCATCCCGAACAGCGCGCCGCCGGCGAGGCCGAGAGCGAGCGCCTGTCCCGACCGGCTGCTGATCGTCAGCCCGGCGACGGCCGCGCCCCCGACGACGCCGAGCAGAATCGCCAAGGGCACCAACCATTCCCGGAAGGGTGCCGTGTCCTCGCCCGCTGTCGGATCGCCCACGATCAGGAACAGCGCCAGCGCCGCGACGAGGATCAAAGCGGTCGTGGCGGCACGCGCGGTGATCCGCTGCCCGTTCAGCCGCGCGGACAGCGGCAGCGCGAAGACCAAGGCGCTCACCAGAATCGGTTGCACCACCAGCACCGCGCCGAATGCCAGCGCGAGAACCTGCATCGCGTAACCACCGGTGTCGCCGACGATTCCGGACCACCAGCGTGGGCTGCGGAGCAGTCCGCCGAGCAGGGGCGTGCCTTCGGGCACCGCCGCGGCCGCCCGCTGCTGTGCTACCGCGCCCAGCGCGATCAACATGGCCGCGATCAGCGCGCACACGATGGTGGCGATCTCGTGGTTCGTCACGGGCTCAGTGTGCGCGCTCCGGCGCTCGCCGGCGCTGATCTACGAACGAGAGTCGCGGGGTTCGGGTACCCGGAAACAGACGCGTGGCCGAACCGTAATCGGTTCGGCCACGCGTTGATTCAGTTTGCCGTGCGGTTGCGGTGCGCGGCGGGAGCTGCCGGACGCGCGGCGCGACGACGAGAATTCGTCGGCGTGTCGCCCGTGCGGGCGTGTCCACCGGAGCGCGTGCGCGGCTCGTGCGCCGGACGTTCACGGCGCGGCGCGCCGCCACGGCCCGCTTCGGCGGCCGGAGCGCCACCGGTGCGCGGACGACGAGTACGCCCGCCCCCGTTCGCCGAGCGGGTCGGCTGGGCGGGGGCGACCGGCGCGGCCAGTGCGATCCCACTGGGCTTGCGAGCGCCGGTGATCTCCACCAGGTTCCGGTCGCCGGGGCGCACGTCGACACCGTCGGTGCGCACGCCCGCCTTGCGGGTCATCGCGGCGACGTCCTTGCGCTCCTCGTCGGTGACGAGGGTGACCACGACACCGTCCTCCCCGGCGCGCGCGGTGCGCCCGGCACGGTGCAGGTAGGCCTTGTGCTCGGCGGGCGGGTCGAAGTGCACGACCAGCGAGACACCGTCGATGTGGATACCGCGCGCGGCGACGTCGGTGGTGACCAGCACCGGCACCGACCCGTCGGCGAAGGCCGCCAGGGTGCGCACACGGTTGTTCTGTGCCTTGCCGCCGTGCAGCGAGCCCGCGTCGACGCCGGCGCCGCGCAGCTGCTTGGCCAGGCGGTCGGCGCCGTGCTTGGTACGCACGAACATGATGGTCAGGCCCTCACGCGCGGCGATCTCGGTGGCCACGGTGCGCTTGATGTTCTTGTCGCGCACGTAGAGCAGGTGGTGGGTCATGGTGCTCACCGAGGCCTCGGCGGGCGCGGTCGAGTGGGTCACCGGGTTGTGCATGTAGCGCTTGACCAGCTTGTCCACGTCACCGTCGAGGGTGGCCGAGAACAGCAGGCGCTGACCCTGTTTCGGGGTGCGGTCGAGCAGGCGGGTGACCTGGGGCAAAAAGCCCATGTCGGCCATGTGGTCGGCCTCGTCGAGCGCGGTGATCGTCACGTCCGACAGGTCGGCGGCGCGCTGCTTGATCAGGTCGTCGAGGCGACCGGGGGTCGCGATGAGCAGGTCGACACCGCGGGCGAGGCGGTCGGCCTGACGCTTGATCGGTGCGCCACCGACGACGGAGGCCACGCGCAGGCCCAGCGAGCGGGCGGCGTCTTCCAGGGCCTTCTCGATCTGAGTGGCCAGTTCGCGAGTCGGTACCAGTACCAGGCCGCGCGGGCGACCGGGCTTGGACTGCGAGCCCTCGGCCAGGCGGGTCAGCATCGGCAGGCCGAAGGCGAGGGTCTTGCCCGAGCCGGTCGGGCCGCGACCCAGCACGTCACGCCCGGACAGGGCGTCGCCGATCGTGGCGGCCTGGATGGGGAAGGGCTTGTCGATGCCCGCGTTGCGCAGGGTCTGCACCAGTTCGACGGGCAGGCCGAGTTCGGCGAAGGTCGGTTCGTTGGGCACGGCAGAGTTGGTCAAGGTGGCCTTTCGTTGGGCTGCGAATCGCGCCGAACGATGATCGGCGCCGATTACCCGAATACGCGCCTCGGCGTGAGCGGGGTGCGGCCCAGCAGGAAGGACCGGTCTCCCAGGATAGGCGTGTTCGGGCTCGGTTGGGTAAACAGGCTGGTCAGCGAAGTGGTTGTGGCAAGGTCTGTGCCGCTGCGCAGCAGGGAGCGGTGGTGCGGTCGGCGCCTAGGCCGCACGGGGGGAGAACCAGCGGCGGATCGCCAGGTCAGCCGCGGAAGAGCCGGTTGAGCTCCTGCAGCCACGGCACCGCGACAGCCAGTGTCGGCACGACCAGAATCGCGGCCGAGCCGAGGTAGGCGGCGGTGGCGACTCTCACGTCTCCAGTGGTGCTCGCGAGCCGCTGGATGCGGATCAGGGTGCTCGGTCCGCCCGCGGCGAGGGCGCCCTGCGGTGCGGTGGACTTGGCGCAGGCGATCAGGGCGCGGGCCAGCGGCTTGGGCCCGGTGACCTTCACCGCGGAGTCGTCGGCGAGTAGTTCGATCAGCAGTTTCACCTGGCCGAGCGCGGCCTTGCTGCGGACAACCCGGGGAAAAGCCTCGTGCACAGCGGTGAACGCCTCGAGCACCAGATCGTGGCGTGCGCGCAGGTGTGAGCGTTCGTGGCTCACGATGGCGGTGACCTCGGAGTCGTCGAGGCTGGTGAGCGTGCCTTCGCTGATCACCACCCGCTGACGAAGCCCAGGCAGGCAGTAGGCGATGGGTTCGGTGGCGGCCAGCACGCGGATGTCGGCGGCGCGGCGCACCGGACCGCTCTGATCGAGCAGGTCGACCAGCATGCGATGACGGGAGCGGCGGCGCCGGGTGTGCACGCCGACGCGCACGATCGAGAACATCAGCCGGGCGCCGACCATCAGGGTCAGAGCGAAGACCAGCACATACAGCGTCCACAGCGGCAGACCGAGCGCGTCGATCTCCTGGGTGGGCGAGGTGGTGGGCCGACCGTCAGGGCCGGGCACGAGCAGCAGGCTGGCGATGGCCAGCCCCGATCCGAAGGCGCTGAGCACGGCGGCCAGCGCGATCGCCTGCCACAACACCAGCGCCGCGCGCGGGCTGCGGTGCACCCAGGTAGCGCGACTGAGCAGCGCTGGTACCGGCCCTGCGAGAAGCAAGGCGAGACCAGCAAAGACTGCCGCGGTTGCGTTCATCGACTCTGCTCACTGCGTTGTGGGGCCAGGGGCGCTCACTCCATTGTGAGAGCCGCCAGGGAGTCTAGCCGCTGTTTTCGTCGGATTCGAGCTTGGCGAGTGCCTCGCGCAGCGCATCCGCTTCGTCTTTGCCCACTTGCTCCACGAAGTGCACCAGCGCCGCGGCGCGACTACCTGCGGCGTCGGCCTGTTGCAAGGCGTCGACCATCAGGCTCGCGACCAGTTCGTCGCGGCTGTGAACCGGTGCGTATCGATGCGCGCGATCGTCGCGTCGCTGAACCACCAGGTCCTTCTTCGCCAGTCGTTGGAGCACCGTCATCACCGTGGTGTACGCGAGCTCGCGCCGCGCGGCCAGCGCTTCGTGGACCTGCCGCACCGTCAGTGGCTCATCGGCCGACCACAACTGGTCCATGACCGCTTTTTCGAGTTCGCCGAGACCTGCCATCCCACCGATTTTACGGCCTCAACGACAAACATGCGTACTACAGATTGTCGTAACGGGGTGTTTGCTGTGTGTCATTCGTCATACCCGACCGCGCCGTGCACGTGCCGGGTGCCGATCGGGACGATCATCGGCCGCCCCGAGACCGGATCTGTCAGGACGGTGGCTTCGAGCCCGAAGACCTCGGCGAGCAGTTCGGCAGTGACGATGTCGGCCGGTTTGCCTCGCGCCACGATCGCGCCCGCGCGCATCACCACGAGCTCGTCGCTGTAGCGGATGGCGAGGTTGAGATCGTGCAGCACCATCACCACCGTGCGCCCGAACTCGGCGTGCAGGCGGTCGACGAGGTCGAGGACTTCCAGCGAGTGCGCGAGATCGAGGTAGGTGGTCGGCTCGTCGAGGAGCAGGATGTCGGTGCCCTGGGCCAGCGCCATGGAGATCCAGGCGCGCTGGCGCTGGCCGCCGGAGAGTTCGTCGAGGGTCCGGTCGGCCAGGTCGGCGATACCGGTCTGGGCCAGCGCGGCCGCGACCTCGGTCTCGTCGTCGGCCGACCACTGCCGCAACCAGGACTGATGCGGATGACGTCCCCGCGCGACCAGATCGGCGACGGTGAGCCCTTCGGGCGCGACCGGAGTCTGCGGCAGCATGCCGATCACCCTGGCCACGTCCTTGGTCTTCATCGACGAGATGGCCTTGCCGTCGAGGACGACCTGTCCCGCGCTGGGGCGCAGCAGCCTGCCCAGCGATTTCAGCAGTGTCGACTTGCCGCAGCCGTTGGGGCCGATGACCGTGGTGACCACGCCGGGCGCGATGTCGAGGCTGAGCTCGTCGACGATCACCCGCTCGCCGTAGCCGAGGGACACGGCGTCGGCGGCGAGGCGATGAGCGGGGCTGGTCATGAGAGCGTGGCCTTCCGATTCATGCGGACGAGCAGGTAGAGCAGGAACGGTCCGCCGAGCGCGGCGGTGACGATACCGACCGGCAGGTCGACGGGCAGGAGTGCGCGCGAGATGACATCGGCCCCCGCGACCAGTGCGGCACCGGTCAGCGCCGAGGCGATCAGGGGCTCACCCGCGGTCCGCAGCGCCATTCTCGCGATCTGCGGTGCGGCGAGGGCGACGAATCCGACCGGCCCGACGGCGGCGGTCGCCACCGAAGCCGCCACGACCGACGCGCCGATGAGCAGTGCCTGTTGCGACTGGATCCGCACACCGAGCACCCTCGTCGAATCCTCGCCGAGGCGCAGCGCGGCCAGCGTGCGCGCCGACACCAGCGACACCACGGTCACGACGGACAGCGCGATGACGGCGGGCACGACCCTCGACATGTCGGCTCCGTTGAGCGACCCGGTGAGCCACAGCTGGGCACGGGCGGCATCGGTCAGGCTGGCGCGGGTGAGCAGCCAGCTGATCACCGACATCAGGACCGCGTTCACGCCGATGCCGATCAGGACGAGCCGGAACCCGGTGACCCCGCGTTCGCCGCCGCCTCCGCGGCCCCAGGCCAGTAGATAGATGACGACCGCGGTCATCAGGCCGCCGGTCAGCGCGGCGATCGGGGCTCCCACGGTCGCGACCAGTCCGGTTGTCGCACCACCGCTGCCGACCAGCACCGCGACGGCGCCGACGCTGGCGCCGGTGGTGATGCCGAGGACGTCCGGCCCGGCCAGTGGGTTGTGCAGGATCGACTGCATCAGCGCGCCCGACAATCCGAGCGCGGCTCCGACGACCACGGCTGTCAGCGCCCGTGGCAATCGTGATTCGATGATGATGAAGCGCTGGGATCGGGTGCCGCCGCCGCCGAGCACGTCGAGGACGCGTCCCAGGGGGATAGGGGTATCACCGACGGCGATGTCCAGGCAGAACAGTGCGAACACCGCGACCGCCAGTGCCACGACGACGCCGAACACGACCGGCCGCAGCACCAACGACACCGGCCCGACCCGCAGCGCGGGTCGCACCCGGCGCAGCTCGGTCACTGCCCGGTCGGCGTTCGCGGGTTCGGCGTCGACCCGGTCGGCGGCCTTGCCCATCTCGACCCCACTCACAGCGCCACCAACTTCTTGCGACGCACCAACGCGATGAAGAACGGCGCGCCGATGGCGGCCAGCATCACCCCGACCTGGAGTTCGCCGGGCCGGGCGATCACCCGCCCGGCGACGTCGGCGACGAGCAGCAGCAACCCGCCGAGCAGCCCGGAATAGGGGATCAGCCACTTGTTGTCGGGTCCGGTGATGGTCCGGGCCATGTGTGGAACCACCAGCCCCAGAAACGCGATCGGCCCGATCGCCGCGGTCGCCCCGCCGCTGAGCAGCACCACCGCGAGCAGGCCGAAGGCCCGCGCCCGGGTGACGTCGACGCCGAGTCCGCGGGCGACATCGTCGCCGAGGCTCAGCAGATTCAGGCTGGGTGCCGCGGCCATGGCCATGCCGAGGCCGATCACCAGAAACGGCAGGACCTCCCAGAACACTTCCGCTTCGCGCCCGGCCACGTTGCCGACCACCCAGAACCGATAGGTGTCGAGCGCCGCGTTGTCGAGCACGATGATCGCGTTCGTCATCGCCTGGAGGAAGGCGGTGACCGCGGCCCCCGCCAGGATCAGGCTCAACGGACTCGCCTTGCCCCCGCCGATCGAGGAGACCCCGAACACGATCACCCCCGCGATCGCCGACCCGGCGAAGGCGAACCAGATGTACTGCGCGGGTGCGGTGAACCCGAACAGGAAGATGCTCAGCGCGGCCAGAAAGCCCGCGCCCGCATTCAGTCCTAACAATCCGGCATCAGCGAGCGGATTCCGGGTATACCCCTGGATGAGCGCGCCCGCGACGCCCAACGCCACTCCGGCGAACAGGGCCAATGCGGTGCGCGGCAGACGCAGCTCACGCACGATTTCCTCGGCGGTGGAGCGGGCCGGGCATCGGAACGGGCCGCCGTCGCAGCCGAAAGCGTGTGTGACGGCGTCGAACACCGTGGTGGGTGCGAGCGAGCGGGTGCCGATGGCAATGCTCGCCACCACCGCCACGGTGAGCAAGACAACGAGCAGCAGAAGCCCGGTCAGACGACGACGTCTGACGGTGCCAGGGTGGATCACGGCGACGAACTTCTCCTGCCTCGAAACCGGACACGACTTGTGAAGTCTGGTAAGCCTAACCTATGTTCCGAGACATCATCGTCACGGGAACCAACGTTCGAGGAGGTTCGATGTCCGAGCCCGTCACCACCGCTACGTCCCGCACCACCGCCGCGTTCGACCGCGCCTGTGCCAGGTTGCAAGCGCTGCAACCCGAGCATCCACGCGTGTATGCCGTCGCGGCGATGAGCGGGCAGGGCAAACGGCGATGGTGGCATGTGCCCAACGGGCTGTCCGAGGGCCGCGTCGAGCTGATGTACCGACGGCACGCCGCGGAGATGATCAACGACGAGATCGCCGCCGAAGTGGTGGCCACCGCGCTCATCCACGCCGTGGCGGGCCGCGTCACGGCACTGTTCGTGATGGACGCGCACGCCTGGGATCCGGGCCGCGACAACCTGTGGATCCACCACGACAACGACGGCGGCATCGACTGGGCGGGCTTGTCCGACACCATGATTCGCGTCGTCGACTGCGATCCCGAGCCGGGTGCGGTCGCCTTCCCCTGTGAAGCCGCCATGGCGGTTTGGCTCGCCCAACGCTGCGCGTCGTCGCTGATCCCGCTGCAATCGGTCCTCACTCGCTGCTCCGGTCTGCCCGCTCGCCGGTTCTGGACCCTCGTGGGCGAATCCATCATCGGCGCGGCGACCTACGTCCCCGATCTGGCACGCGCCGATGTCTCCGCGGGCGCGCGCCGTGGCCAGCTGCTGCTCGGTGCCTTCGAGGAACGCGGTCTCCCGGTGCGCCGCAGCAGCTGCCTGCAGCGCTAGTCATATCTGGACGGTTGATCATCAGGATCTCACGTCGGTATCCGCCGCGCGAATCCGGTGATCGCGGATACGGGCGGCCGCCGCTCAGGCGCTGGTCGGCGCCGCTTTTCCGAGGGCGTGCAGGGCGGCGGCCAGTGCGCGGAACGAGGCGAGGATCAACTCGCCGTAGTGCTCCGGGTCCGGCATCATCGCGGCGTTCGTCGTGACCGCGATGACGATCTCCTCACCCTGCGAGGTGATCAGGTGACGCAGGCCGTCGCCGTCGAGGATGGGCAGTGACCCGACCGCTCGACGAACCGGCCGGTCACAGAAGACCAGGGTGTCGGTCACCGGCGGCACGTTGCTGATCGTGGTGTTGCAGAACGGCACTGTCGCCGCGTCGTCGAAACGCCGTTGCGCCCTTGCCCATCCGGCGGCGCGCAGCAGCAGCGCGGGCGCGGTCTGCACCCGCCGGTCGGTGCGTTGCACCACCGGGTCGGCGGTGCGCTGTTTGGCGCGGCCCGCCGACTGCTGAATCGCGGTCAGCCGCTCGATCGGGTCGGCGATATCGGTGTGCAGGTCGACGATCATCTGGCTGAGCTGATTCGCCGAATCCCATTCGGCGACACCGCGCATCGACATCGGCACCATGGCGGCCAGCGCGCCGTCGGGTGTTTCGTCGTGCTCGGCGAGGTAGGTGGCCAGTGCGCCGGAGATCGTCGTGAGCATCAGATCGTTGATCGTGACCCGGTGGGGCGCCGCGGTTTTCGCGGCGAGCACCTCCGGCATCGGGATCGGCAACAGGTGAAAGGTCAGCTCCGCACCGATGTCCCGGTTGAATCGGGTGGCCGGGCGCTCGGCGACCGGATCGTGGACGGTACCCGCATCGATCAGGGCCCGCAGCTCGTCCTGCGCCTTCCGCGCACGGCGCAGACCGGCGACGAAGCGTACCGGCGCCACCGCGAGCGCGCCCGCGGTGCGCGCCGCGGTGGTCAGCGGCCGCGCCTCGTCGAGCCGGATCGCGGGGGCGGGTTCGGTGCCGAACAGCCGCCGCTCGAGTGCCCGGGTCGCCACGCCGTCGCCGACGCTGTGGTGGAACTTCAGCGCCACGACCGTGGTCGTGCCCGGCATCGCCGGTACGCCCTCGACGCGGTCCAGCACATGGACCTCCCATGGTGGTCGTGTCAGATCCATCCGGGCGGAGGTGATCTCGGCGATCCGGGCGCGGGCGTCGTCCCACGAACCGGGGAGGTCCAGGGTGACGTGGTCGCGCACCGACAGGGTCGGGTCGGGCTCCCAGTACGGCAGATCGAGATCCATCGGGACGCGCCGCAAGCGCCGGTGGAACAGTTCCGCGTGGCCGATGCTCGCGCGCGCCCAGTCCAGTACCTGGGCGATCGTCAGCGGGGCGTGGCCCGACGCGTCGGCGAAGTAGACCGCGACGATGTTCGACAGATGCCGGTTGGTCTCGTCGTAGACGAACACGGCGTCGCGCGGACTCAGTCGCCGGGAGCCCACCCGGAGTTCGGCGCTCATAGGCCCAGGGCTGTCGCCATCATCGGCCAGGAGGCGTGGAGGTCGTCCTCCCAATAGCCCCACGAGTGGGTACCGGTCGGTCGGATGTTGTAGGTGATATTCGTGCGGCCGAGCTCTCGGGTGCGCTGCGCCAGATTCGCGGTGCAATACGCCGTCGCGGCTTCGATACCGCCGCCGACGAGCATTTGATTCGTGAGAATCGAAGTCGGATTCTTTCCGTTGATATGCACGCGCGGATTCGACAACGTGTCGTGTGGTCCCGGCAACCCGGTGCCCGCGGAAATATAGATCGGGACATTCGGCAAACGATGGGCTTGCACGTAGGGATCGTGCTCGCGCCAGGCGGCGTCGGTCTCGGGACCCCACATGTTCTCGGTGTTGCCGCCGCCCATCCGCACGACGAGGGAGACGAAGGCCCGGCCGATCGGATCGCTGGTCATCGCGCACCCGCTGTACGCGGAGACACTGCGGTACAGGTCGGGCGCCTGGATCGCGAGATCGAGGACCGAGGTTCCCGCCATCGAGATACCGGCGAGGGAGTTGACGCCGTCGGTGCCGAAGGCGGCGTCGATCACGGGCGGCAGCTCCCGGGTGAGGAACGTCGTCCACATGTTGTTGCCGTTGTTCTCGAGGTTCTTCGCCAGGCCGGCGTCGGGTCGCTGCCAGTCGGTGTAGTAGCTGAACGCGCCTTCCATCGGGATGACGACGTTGACGTGTTTGTCCGCGAAGAACCCACCGGCATCGGTCTGACCGGGCCAGTTGGCCGAATCCTCGCCGCCGCCCGCGCCGTTCAGCAGATACAGCGTCGGTGCCGGGGTCGAGGTGTCGACCGGCCGGAGCACCCGCAGGGCGATCGTGCGATCCATGGCGGGGGAGTAGACGCTGATGTCGGCGACCTGGCCGGACTGCGTCTGGCTCATCAGGCGCGCGCCGGGCGCGGCCGAAGCCTGCGCGCGGTCGACGAACAGGGGCGTCGAGGCCAGCGCCAGGACGCAGACGGCCGACATGATCGCGCGGAGCATTTCGTTCTTCATGGTGTTGCGAGCCTGCTGACTTCTCGGGGCGGAAG
>NZ_JBSGVG010000074.1:0-15935 GCF_053608345.1 Nocardia sp. NPDC055050 | reverse complement strand
AACCACCCTTATGCCCATCACACTGTTGGGCCCCCCGGGGCGCGAGCACCGCGCCCGGTGCGCCGAACCCGCAACCGCTCACCCCTTCCGGCCTCTCTCGCCACGGCCGCCCCGCCGCTGACGCCGACCGAGGCGCGGACAATGTTGCCCGATGTCGTGGCACCGCAATGTAGTCGGACTACGCTGACCGCCATTGCCGCCCATCGATGCATTGAGGGGATCAAGCGTGACCAGCAGTGAATTCGCGTACACCGGGTGTGACAACCTGGAGGCGATGACCGAAGCGGTCAATTACAACAAATTTCTGATCGACTGCGTAGATAAACATGTCACGTCGCCGGACCTGCGCATACTGGACTTCGGTGCCGGTCGGGGCACCTACGCCGATATGCTGGCCGAGCGGCAGATCATCCCGGATTGTCTCGAACCCGACGCCGAGCTGCAGAAGCTGCTGCTGTCGAAAGGCTACAAGGTCGTCGATTGCGAGGCCGAGCCGTCCGAAGCCGAAATGTACGGTCTGATCTATTCTTTCAACGTTTTCGAGCACATCAAGAACGACCAGGAAGCATCCGAACACCTGACCTCGCTGTTGCGGCCCGGGGGGACGCTGGTGATCTATGTGCCCGCGCTCGAGGTGCTGTTCACCTCGATGGACACCAAAGTCGGGCACTACCGGCGTTATCGCCGGACTCAGCTCAACCGCATTCTCCGTAACGCGGGTCTGGAGATCGTGGAGTCGCGCTACTGCGACCCGATCGGCTTCTTCGCCACCCTGGCCTACAAGTTCGCCGGCAGCGACGACGGCACGATCAACACACGAGCGCTGAAGCTCTACGACCGCGTGGTGTTCCCGCTCAGCAAGCTCCTGCAGGCCGTCACCGGCAAGCTGTTCGGCAAGAACGTGCTGGTAGTCGCCACGAAGGCCTGATACCCCGTCGCCGTGACGAAGGTGGTCCCGATGACCCTGGAACAGGTCATCGGGATCCGTTGCCGCGCTGGGCTATCGATGGTTCGCGATGCTCGGTGACGCCGGGCGCTCAGTTCGTCCGGCTGCCCACCGACTGCGCCAGGAAGGGCCACGACGAGCGGAGGTCGTCCTCCCAGTATCCCCAGGAGTGTGTGCCGACAGGGCGTTCGTCCAGCGTGACCGGAATGTTCAACTCGCGCAGCCGGTTGGCGAGGTTGACGGTGCAGAAGTGCACTGCCGCCTCGATGGGGCCGCCGAAGGCGAGCTGGACCGGGAGCGGGATCCTGCCGTCCTGGACACGCGCGTCCGCCGGCGTGTCGTGGGGTGCGCCGGGGATCCCGGTGCCGGTGCTCAGATAGACCTCGGTGCCGCGCAGCCCTTCGGCGTTGACGAGCGGATCATTGGCACGCCACAGGGGACCGTTGCGTGGGCCCCACATGTTCTCGATGCTCTGCCCGCCACCCCAGTTCTCGACCGTGATCCGGACGAATTCCTGGCCGATGGGGTCCGAGGTCTGCGCGCAACCGCTGAAGGACGCCACGCTGTTCCAGAAGCCGGGCTTGGCGATCGCGAGGTTCAGCACCGAGGTGCCGCTCATCGACACACCGACCACGGCGCGATTGCCGTCTGCCCGGAGGAACCCCTCGATCACCGACGGCAACTCCTCGTTGAGGAACGTCTGCCATTTGTTGCGGCCGAGCACCGCGTCGTCGCGCACCCAGTCGGTGTAGTAGGAGCTGGCGCCGCCGACCGGGGTCACGACGTTGACGTCTTTGTCACGCAGGAAACTCACGGCGTCGGTCTGCGCGTCCCAGCCGCTCTGATTCGGGCCGCCCTGGGAACCGTTGAGCAGATACATCGTCGGCCGCGGGTTCTCGGTATCGGCGGCTCGGATCACCTGCACCGGAATCGGCTTGTCCATCGCGGGCGAGAAGACGGTCACCAGCTGGCGTCTGCTGTCGATATCGACTGCCGAGACCACCCCGGCCGTCTCGGGTTGGGCGACAGCGACGCTCGGCGACAGCCCGGCCGAGGCCAGCGCGCCCACCAGCGCGGCGCTTACCGCGGCCGTACGGATCGATCGACGTGTTCTTCTCACCAGCGGGAACCTCTCGTCTACCGGATGCACTGCTCGAATCAGTGCGGGTCACCCCACGGCGGACGTGAGGCATGAAGAGAGGTTCGGACTGCACCGGCCCGCGGTTTGGTGGAGCGGCCGAAATTCCGCGGGCACAGATGTGGGCGCGGGTCAGCGGCCGAGGAACTCCTCGATCGCGGGCCAGGTGGTGTCGGCGGCGGAAACCAGTCCGAGGTGTCCGCCGCTGACCTCCACGAACTCCACCTCGGCGGCGTTGGGCAGGACATCGAGGCCGCGGCGCACCGAGGCGGCGGGCACCACCACGTCGCTGGGGCTGCCCGCCAGCAACACCCGGCAGGTGACCTTCGACAGTTCGATCACCAGATCCGAGCGCAGTCGGATCGACCCGCCGGCGAGTTCGTTGCGCAGCACCAGGCTGCGATAGATCTGCCAGTACGAGCGGCCCGGGTAGCCGGGCATGGTGGCCATGAACCGGTCGGTGGCCTCCATCCTGGCCAGCGCTTCGGTGTCGAAGGCGTTGCGGGCCAGGAACATCGGTTTGGCGAGCTCGCGGTCGAAGGCCTGGATCCGGAAGCCGAGCCGCACGAATTCCTGCGGGATGCCGCCCATCACCTTGGTCGCCACGGCCATCTCGCGACCACCGGTGACCTTGGCGACCAAGCGCAGCGGGATCAGGAACGCGGTGCGGGCCTGGTCGATCGGCGCGGCCAGGCAGGTGATGGAGGCGATCGGCAGGTCGGCGTGGGCGGCGGCGGTCAGCAGCGCGAGCACACCACCCAGCGACCAGCCGATGATGTCGACGCCACAGCCGTCGTGTTCCGCACTGACCCGCGCGATCGCCTCGGGCAGGATGTCCTCGGTCCAGTCCTCGAGGCCGAGATCGCGGTCGGCGTAACCGAATTCGCCGTAGTCGATGACGTAGGGCTGCCTGCCCTGGTCGAGCAGGAAGCGCACCAGACTCTGCCCGGGCCGCAGGTCGAAGCAGGCGGTGGTCACCGCGAGCGGCGGCACCAGCAGCACCGGATTGCCCTTCGCCCGCGTGGTGCGGTCGTAGCGCTTCAGGTGCCGGTGTGCGCCGTCGTACACCGTCGTCGACGGTGCGGGGCGGTAGGACTCGAGTCCACCGCCGAACGACACCGACCACACATTGCGCACCGCGCGCGGCAGATCGGCAACGATCCCCATCGGTAAACCCCTTACCTCACCAGTTACTGCCTGCCGGCAGACCCACTATTCCTTATCTTACCAGCGAGTAAGTTGTTGCTTCAGGCTGCGTGACGAGCCTTGTTCACTGTGCGCTCCCTGCCGTGACCGGCCGACGAGGCCGTGATGGGCCGCCCGAAGAGGACCCGGAGCACGACCCGCGCGAGGGCGCCGAACCCCCGACGGCCCGCGGGCAGCGCGAGCACGCTGCGCACCGTCCGGGTCTGCGACGGTGTCACCGCGACGCCGGTGAATCGGTCGTCGAGCCAGTTCAGGCTCAGCGGCGTCGACAGCGGCAGCAGCGAGATGTGCTCGCTCGCCCGATCGCGCAGGTAGGTCACGTGCGCGCCCTGCTCGCGGTAGCGCTGCACCAGCGCGTCGATATCGTCCACCGCGATGATCTGGTCGTGCACGGCTTGCACCACCAGCAGCGGCACCGAGGGCGCCCGGTCCCCCAGCGTGAGATCGGCGAAGACGGCCAGCATCGCCTCCATGGCGAGCAACTCGGCGATCGGGGTGCCGCTGTGCCGGTCGACGTTGTAGCGGGCCAACCGCAGCACCGCGGCGGCGGTCGTCGACTCGGCGGCCTTGTCGAGTACCGCGCGACCCTCGTCGCTGAAATGGGTGGCGACGAGTTCCTCGAACGCCGGATACACCCGGCGCAGGGCGGCGACGACGAGGGTCGGCAAGCCCGCGTGCAGCCCGCCGTTGAGGCGATGGAAGGTCGAGACCAGATCGCCCACCGGGGAGCCGAGCACGGCGCCTGCGATGTCGAGCTCCGGCGCGTAGGTCGGCGCCATCTCCGCAGCCCACGCCGTGGCCAGCCCGCCGCCCGAATACCCCCACAGCCCGACCTGCGCCTGCGGGTCGAGACCGCCGGGCTCGAAGGCCAGGGCCGCGCGGATGCCGTCGAGTGCGCGGTAGCCCGGTTCACGCGGCGCTCCCCATGCGCCGAGCATGCCTTCGTGATCCGGAATCGAGATCGCCCAACCCCTGGCCAGCGCATCGGCGAAGCACAGCTGTTCGACGTGCACGAAGGTACCGACGGCGCGAGAGCCGCGCCGCAACGCGTAGGACGGAAACGACCGCGGCGAGATGGCGTCGATCGCGCACTGGAACGACAGCAGTGGGGCACCGGGCGCGACACCGCCCCTCGGCGTCACCACGGTGGTGACGGACGCCTCGGGCATGCCGTGGAGATCGGTCGTGCGATACAGCAGCTGCCAGGCCCGCACCTTCATGCCGATCACACCGAACGCGGCGAGCTCGACCGGCCGCGAACGCAGGATCGTGCCCTCGGCAAGGGTCTCGAACCCGGGCCTCGGCGCGAAGAAAGGATCCTTGTCCGGGAGCACGGCGGCCGTGGGCGCGGACCAGCTTTCGGCCCTCATGCGGTCCTGCGCGCGGGCTCGCTGCGGTAGCGCGACACCGGTCCGTCGATACCGAGCAGCTGCCAGACGCGCTTGGCGACAGGATTCATCAGGCCGATGTCGGTCGCGAGCGCGCGGACATCGGTGAACACATCCCGCTTGATATGGCGCGAGTGGTCGTTGCGCCAGTACGCGTCTCGCATCACCTCGCCCGGAATCCCGAACTTCTCGGCGAACTCCTTCGGTGGTGTCGCGATCATCGCCAGCATTACCCGCATGATGATCGGGAAGGCCACGGACAGGACGGTTTTCGACACGACGTTCATCGTGGGCACGTTGATCCGAAGATATTCGTGCGCGAACGAGATGTGCCGGGCCTCCTCGGCCACGTGGATCTCCATCACCCGGTGCACCATCGGATGTGGGTCGGTGCCGCTGCGCAGCAACGCCTTCTGCAGGTGATCGATCGGCTCCTCGCCACCGAGCACCAGGGCGAAGAAGAATCCGGGGAAGAACTTCACCGCCGGCCAGATGATCAACGTGAGCTTACGATCGACCGAGCCCATGCCGATCACATCGCGATAGCCGATGCGATTGATCATCTCCTGGAACATCATCGTGTGGTTGCACTCTTCGGCAGCCTCGTGCGTGATATAGCGGAATTCCGGATCACCGTTGGGCACCGACGGCAGGTACTGCATGAGCCCACGGATGAGCAGCTGTTCGAAGTCGATGCCGACCTTCGCGATGCAGGCTTGGCGCCACAGTCCCATCGCGATCCGCTTCTCGACAGGCTGGGCCTTGTACCAGGGGTGACGGCCGAGCGGGTCCACCTCGGGCAGGATCCAGCGCGGGTCGTCGGAATGCACGGCGAACTCGGGCGAGTCCCAGTCGATGTCGACGTAGGGATCGAAGTGTTTGGTCACCGAGCCTTCGGACAGGCTCTGCAGGACCTCGTGGTAGCTGGACAGCGTCATCGGTGTCTCCTCGGTGCGGTTCCACTACCCAGTTTAGTGGTACCAGCGGTACCACACAAGGGTTGACGCTACTGCGTGTTACATCTAATTTTGCGCCGTCAGTTCGGCGATCGACGTGCGCGGATCGAGCGTGACGCCGACCTCGCGCAGACTGGCGTCGATGATCGCCCAGATGGCGATCTGCAGGTAGGACGACAGTTCCGCGGCGTCCATCGGCTGCATCGACCGGCTCAACCACCGGTTCACACTGCCGTCGACGAAGCTCACCAGGCCGAACGACATCGGTTCGGCCACCGCCACCGGTGCGGACTGTGCCCGCAGCGCGCTTTCGAACACCTCGCGCACGGTACCCGCGATGGCGATCTTGGTCCCGGATACGATCGGCGAGTTGTGATCCTTGCTGGCACCGGATCCTGCGCCGAGGAAATAATGCAGGCGCGGATTGGTCGCGATCCAGCCCACGTAGGCGTCGACGGAACGCGCGATCGCCTCGGTGACGGTGCCCTCGGGGTTCAGGGTGGGGGCGAGTACCGCCATCAGGTCGTCGATGATGCGGGTGCGCAGCTGCTCATCGAGGTCTTGGCGGTCTTTGAACAGGCGGTACAGCACCGAGCGCGGGACGCCGGCCAGATCGGCGATCTCCTGGACGCCGACCGAGGCGCCTTGGGCCTGCACGGCCGCGAGGGCGGCGGCGAGGATGAGTTCGCGACGGTCGGCGCGGTGACGGTCCCAGCGGCTGGCTCTGCCGTCGGTGCGTTGTGCGGTCACGTCATCTCCTTCACCGGGTCCGTGCGGTGCAGATGCCGGTTCGGCGCTCTGCTGAATACCACGCTGTGCTGAATACAACGACGAACTGTAGTCCAGCGATTCCACCGATCCGGCCGCGCACAGGCACCGGCGATCGCCTGGGCGCCGGGCGCTTGCCCGACGCCCGGGGCGCTCACCCCTGTGCCGCGGCGTCGCGTGGCAGGCCGAGCATCCGTTCACCGATGACATTGAGCTGGACCTCGGTGGTGCCGCCGTAGATGGTGGTGGCACGGCCCGCGATCAGCTGTTCCATCGCGTGATCGCTGCGCTCACCGGGCACCGACACCACGCCGGCGACACCGAGTTCGGCGACGATGTACTCCGAAATCGATTGTCCCAGGGCCATTCCCAACAGCTTTCCGACACTGGACGTGGTGGATACGTCGATGCCGGACAGCTGCTTGAGCACCACCCGTGAACTGATCACGTCCACCGCTCGGCTCTCGGCCATGAGTTCGCCGAGCCGGTAGCGCGCGACCGGCGAGAGATCGCGGCCGATCGCGAAGCGCAGCAGGTCGGTATCGGTGGCGTAGGCCTCCATCTTCTGGCTCAGCGCCACCCGCTCACCGGCCAGTGTCGTCCTGGCCACATGCCAGCCGTCGTCGACCGCCCCGACCACGTTCTCGTCGGGAACGAACACCTCATCGAGGAACACCTCGTTGAACAGCGCCGATCCGGTCATCTCCCGCAGCGGGCGCACCGTGATCCCGGGGCTCGACATGTCGAGCACGAAGTAGGTGATGCCTTCGTGCTTGGGCTTGTCGGGGCTGGTGCGCGCGATCAGCATCGCCCAGTCCGAGAACTGCGCGACCGTGGTCCAGATCTTCTGTCCGCTCACCCGCCAGCCACCGTCGACCTTGATGGCCTTGGTGGTCAGGCTCGCCAGATCCGAACCCGCGCCCGGCTCGCTGAACAGCTGACACCACACCAGCTCGCCGCGCAGTGTCGGCACGACCAGTTCCTGTTTCTGCCGTTCGTCACCGTGCGGAACCAACGCGCCGACCGCCCAGGTGCCCATCAGCAACTGCGGCATCTGGATACCGGAGGTCTTGATCTCCTGCGCGATCACCACCTGTTCGAGCGGCGAGGCCGAGCGGCCGTAGGGCCGCGGCAGGTGCGGGAGATTCCAGCCACCGTCGCCGAGCGCGACGAGCTGGTCGTCCTCGTCATCGATCGCCGCGATCTCGGCCAGCTCGGCCCGGACCGCCGCCCGGATCCGCTCGGCTTCGGCGGGCAGTTCCAGCTCGCTCGACAGCGTCAGCCCCGACAGCGCGTAGCCGGCCACCGCCTCGGCTCGTTCGTCACGCGCGCCGAGCTGCCCGCGCAGCGCGAGAGCGCGCCGGTAGTACAGGTGCGCGTCGTGCTCCCAGGTGAAGCCGATCCCGCCGTGCACCTGGATGCACTCCTGGGCGACCTGCACCGCGGCGTCCGGGATGATCAGCGCTGCGACAGCTGCTGCATACTCGGCCGTGTCGTCGTCGCGATCGAGAGCATAGGCAGCGTCCCACAGCACGGCGCGCGCCTTTTCCAGTGCGATGCCCATCTGGGCACACTTGTGTTTGACGCCCTGGAACTGACCGATCGGCCGACCGAACTGCACCCGGGTCTTGGCGTACTCCGACGCGGTCGACACACACCACGACATCACGCCGACCGCCTCGGCGCCGAGCACCACCGCGGCGAGTGAACGCACGCGCGCCGCACTCACCTCCAGCACCCGATCGAAGGAGACCTCGACCGAATCCGCCTGCAGCCGTGCCGAACCGCGCAGCACGTCGATGCCGTCCTGCGCGCTGACGGTCAGTTCGATGTTCTCGAAGACGACCCACCGCTGTTCGCCGGCCACCGCGACGGGCGCGATGACGACATCGGCCGACACCGCCCCCAGCACACCGTCGGCCGTTCCGCTGACGGTCAACGTGCCGTCGGTGAGCGTGCCGGTCAGGTTCGAGGTCAGGGCCACCGCGCCGGTGCGCGACCCGTCCGCCAGCCCGGCGATCCGAGCCAGGCTCGGATTGCCCTCGGCGCGAATGTCATCCGCGGCGGCCAGCACCGCGGCGGCGAGCACGGTCGGCACGAACGGCCCGGTGTGCAGGCCACGCCCGAGCGGTTCGAGCGCGACGGCCAGCGTCAGCAGACCGGCGCCCTGACCACCGAGATCCTCGGCGATGTGCAGGCTGAGCAGATCCTGGGCAACGAGGCCGTCCCAGAACGGCAGGACTTTGCCCGCGTCGGTCGACTCGACCGCGGCCCGGACGACCTCGGCGGTGATGGTCCGCTCGACGAAACCGGCGACCGAGTCGGCGAGGGCCAGATGGTCCTCGCTGACACCGACCCCGAGCTCATAACTGTTGCGCGCCATGGCTAGTTGGTCTCTTTCAGCTGGGCGGCCACCTCGTCGATGGTCCACGGTCCGTCGGTCTCGACGGTGCGCACGTCGTGCCAGCCGGCCAGCTCGACGATCGCTCCGCCCTGCACGGCGAACACCTTGCCGGTGATCGCGCAGTCGGCCTCGGCGAGATGGGCGACCAGCGGGGAGATGTTGGCCGGGGAGAACGCGTCGAACTCACCCTCGGGCACCTCGGCCGCGAACAACGCGCCCATGCCAGGGGTGGCCAGAGTCAGGCGGGTACGCGCGATCGGGGCGATCGCGTTCACGCGTACGCCGTAGCGTTCGAGTTCGTCGGCGGCGACCAGCGTGAGTGCGGCGATGCCGGCCTTGGCCGCACCGTAGTTGCCCTGACCGGCGTTGGGCATGAACGTGCCCGAGGCCGAGGCGGTGTTGATCACCGACGCCGACACCGGGGTACCGGCCTTGGACTGTGCCTTCCAATATGCGGCGGCGTGATGCAGGGTGGCGGCGTGGCCCTTGAGGTGCACCGCGATGACCGAATCCCACTGCGACTCGTCCATGCCCGCGATGAACGCGTCACGCAGGATGCCCGCGTTGTTCACCACGATGTCCAGCGTTCCGTACTCGCTGACCGCCTGGTCGACCAGCGCTTTCGCGCCGTCCCAGGTGGCGATGTTGTCGGTGTTGGCGACCGCGGCACCGCCGGCGGCGACGATCTCGTCGACCACCTGCTGGGCCGGGCCCGCGTCGGTACCGGTGCCGTCGTTGGCGCCGCCGAGGTCATTGACCACGACCTTGGCGCCTTCGCGGGCGAACAGCAGCGCGTGTTCGCGGCCGATGCCACGACCGGCGCCGGTGATGACCGCGACACGACCGTCGAGTTTTCCCATGAGTCTTGTCTCCTAGTTGATTTCGACGCGACCGTCGGTGATCGCGATCTGGCCCGCGGCTTCGGTTTCGAAGGCGTAGGCCAGCACGCCGGGATCAGCGGATTCGGTGGGCCAGAAGGTGGTGGTGATGTCCTGGCCGGGCAGCACCGGCTTGGCGAATCGCACGGCCAGCCTGCGCAGGCGCGCGGTGTCGCCGCCTGCGAGTTCGGTCAGCGCGGCCCACGAGGTGAACGCCATGGTGCACAGACCGTGGTTGATGATGCCGGGAAGCCCGGCCATCCGGGCGATCTCGTCGTCGAGGTGGATCGGCATCGGGTCGCCCGAGGCCGGCGAGTAGCGGAAGGTCTGGTCGTCGTCGATGTGGGCGGTGACCGACGCGGCCGGATCGCCTGCCCGATCCTCGTCGGTGATCCGGTGGGTGGGCGCGAGCTCCCCTTCACCGGGACCGGCGTCGACCTTGCGGAAGAACGCGGTCATCCACTGTTCGTTGACGAGCTCACCCGCCGCGTCGCGGGTTTCGGCGTAGATGACGACCGTGGAGCCGTTCGGGCGGCCCACGTAGCCGATCGGCTTGGCCCGCACCACCAGTTCGTCACCGGCCCGGATCGGACGGTGGAACAGGAAGTCCTGCTCACCGTGGACCAGCTTCATCAGCAGCTCCACCGGCGCGACCGACAGCGCGGCGGGCGCCATCGAGGTGAACACCGGCACCACCGCGAACACCGGCGGCGCGATCTCGCCCGACAGGTGCGCTGGGACCGGATCATTGGTCGCCGCGGCGTATTGCGCGATTCGTTCAGCAGTGACCGAGAACCGCTCTTCGTCGGTCCACCCCCCCAGGGCGGAGCCGTCGAAGACGACTCCGGCCGATTCCGAGGTGGTCATGCGGCCGAACCGACGAGCTCGGTGAACTTGGCCATCGACTCCTTCAGGTCGGCTTCGGCGTGCTTGGCGACAGCCTTGCCGATCGGGCCGACGATCATCGCGCCCTTGAAGCTCGCGTCGAACGCGGCCGAGGAGCCGGTGTCGGTGGCGTCGACCTTCAATGCGAATTCGATGGTGACACCGGCCATGCCGGCGCCGGTGATGCGCAGGAACGAGTTCGGCACCACTTCGGCGACGGTCCACTCGATCTTGTTGGCCATGTTCATCACCGACACGACCTCGGTGAAGCGTGCGCCCGCGGCGAGCTCGGCGGGCAGATCGCCACGCCAGCCCTGGTGGATGGTCAGCCATTCCTCCCAGTTGGCGAGATCGCTGAGCCGGGCCCAGGCCAGCTCGGGCGCGACGGGAAGTGCGGTGGAAACGGACACAGATGCCATGGGGTTCTCCTGGTGTGATTCGGTAGGGGAAAGTCAGCGGTTGGCGGGGCGGTAGGCGGTCACCACGACCGCGCCACCGAGACCGATGTTGTGTTGCAGGGCGATTCGCGCGTCGGCGACCTGGCGGGCGTCAGCGGTGCCCCGCAGCTGCCAGGTGAGTTCGCTGCACTGAGCCAGACCGGTCGCGCCGAGGGGGTGGCCCTTGGAGATCAGACCGCCCGACGGGTTGACGACCCACTGGCCGCCGTAGGTGGTGGCGTTGTCGTCGACGAGCCGGCCGCCCTCCCCCGGCGCGCACAGGCCCAGAGCCTCATAGGTCAGCAGTTCGTTGGTGGAGAAGCAGTCGTGCAGCTCGATGACATCGACATCCTCGGGCCCGAAACCGGCCTCGGCGTAGACCGCTTCGGCGGCAGTGCGCGACATCGAGGAGCCGACCAGGTTGATCGCGGTCGGGCTGGTGAACGTCGAGGCGAGGTCGGTGACCATCGACTGCCCGACGATCTCGACCGCGCGGTCGGCCAGGTTGTTCCGGTCCACGAAGTCCTCGCTCGCCAGGATCACCGCGCCGGAACCGTCGGAGGTCGGCGAACACTGCAGCTTGGTCAGCGGGCCGTAGATCTGCTTCGCCGCGAGGACCTCCTCGAGGCTGTATTCCTTCTGGAACTGCGCGTACGGATTGTTCACCGAGTGCTGGTGGTTCTTCACGCCGATCTTGGCGAACTGCTCGGCCGTGGTGCCGTAGAGCTCCATGTGCTCCTTGCCCGCGGCACCGAACATGTACGGCGCGGGCGGCATCGCGAACTCCTGCAGCTCGGCCAGCGCCAGGAGGTGCTTCATCATCGGCTGCTCACGGTCGTCGTAGGTCGAACCGAGCGAGCCGGGCTGCATCTTCTCGAAACCCAAGGCGAGGGTGCACTCGGCGAGCCCACCGCGCACCGCTTGCGCCGCCAGGTAGAGCGCGGTCGAACCGGTCGAGCAGTTGTTGTTCACGTTGACCACCGGAATACCGGTCAGCCCCAGCTCGTAGACCGCGCGCTGACCCGAGGTCGACTCGCCGTACACATAGCCGACATAGGCCTGCTGCACCCGGTCGTAGTCGATTCCGGCGTCGGCGAGCGCCTTGGTCCCCGCCTCACGGGCCATGTCCGGATAGTCCCACTCCCGCGAACCCGGCTTCTCGAACTTCGTCATGCCGACGCCGACGACGAACACCTTCTGTGTCATGAACGCACTCCCGTGTGCCGTGTGTCCCGAATACCTGAGACACGGTGTCCATGTAATTTAGGTTGGACACCGCGTCCAGGTCAATACCCCGGCGAACACAGCCCGCACACGACAAGGGCCGCACCGAGAACGGTGCGGCCCTGGGGTCATGCTGCCGAGGTCAGGTCTGTTGACCGAACCGGCGTGGTTTCTTCGCGCCCATGATGTCGGTCCACCACGATTGCAGCGGGCTCGGTTCGGGCCAATGAACGGTCGGGTCCTCTTCCTCGGGGTCGGCGGGTGGCACGTCGGACGGGTCGTCGTCGAGATCGCTGGTCATGCAGGTTCTTCCTCGAATCGATCGACGGCGCCGCAGCGGGGAGACGAGAGAAGGATGAGCCAGGACTCGAGGCCGGGTGCGGCGACGACGCGTTGGTCGCCGCTGGTCCACGGCTGACCTGTATGCGTTCAACCGTACACGCCGAGGATCAACCGTCGGTATCAATTCACGGCTCTCCACCACAATGCGAGTCACGTTCTGCAGCAACCCGTTTCGTGCACTCGGCGATTCGCACTGCTAACGTGTCCGCATCGCCGAAACGCCGGGCAGCGAGTCCGGTTTCGACCGAACTCACGTGCGCGGTGCCCAATTGTGGTGCGGCGCACTCGGTGTGAGGGCTGGTCGCGGCGAGAAGTCTCGTCGGAGAGACCGGCGAGGACCCGGCCACCACGGCTCTTCGGTCGGTACAGACGACAAAGGAACCGATGACTCCGACGCTCGCGGTCTTCTTGTTCTCCATCGCAACACTGGTCCTGCTCGGCGCGGTCGCTGTCGCGCTGCAGGCCCTGCGCAACGAACGTCAGATCCGCGCCCGCCTGGCGGCGGCCGAGCGCGATCTCCATGCCAAGAACACAGCGATGGAACAGATGTCGCTGGCCCACGCGGAGGAACTCCGGGCGTGCGAACACGACGCGGCACTCGCCGACCGCGCGGCCGAACAGCGCACCGTGGCACAGGTCGAGGCGGCACACGAGGCGACGCGCGCCCAGGTCTCCGCCGACGCCCGCGCCGCCACCAGCAACGCCGTGCGCGCGTTCGGCACCACCGTGGTGAGTCTCGGCGCCGACGTGGGCCAGGTCGTGAGCAACGCGCTGCGGGAGAACCGCAACGACGAGGTCTACGCGACGCTCACCCGGATCGACCACACGGTCCAGCAGATGATCCGTCAGGCCCAGGCCTACGTCATCGTTTCGGGCGGGCTGCCGGGCAGGCGCTGGCCGCAACAGACCGTCGGCGACGTGGTGGGCGGCGCCACCGGCCGGGTGCGCGACTATTTGCGCGTGCGCACGGGCCACTGCGAACTAGTGGTCATGAGCCGGGCGGTGGAGCCGCTGGTGCACACGGTCGCGACCCTGCTCGACAACGCGCTGCGCTACTCGCCGCCGTCGTCGTTCGTCGACATCTCCTACCAGCAGGGCCATCACGGGGTCACCGTGATCATCGATGACGCGGGCGTGCGGATGAGCCACGAGCAGATGGAGGAGGCGCGCCAGGTGCTCTCGGGCGAGCGCGTTGTCGACATCAACGCCCTCGGCCCGTCACCGCGGGTCGGGTTCCCCGGTGTCGCCGCGCTCGCGCGCCGTTACGGCTTCGCCGCCTATGTCGACGGACCCAATATCTACGGCGGCACCAGGGCGATGGTGTTCGTTCCCGCGGCGCTGCTCGTCACCGCCACCGAGGTGCACCGGCCCAAGCATGCCGAGGCGCCGGAACCGGTCGCGCCACCACCACCTGTCTCCGAGATCAGCGCGTCGGCGCCCGAGCTGGACGTGGCCGAGCTCGACCGCACCACCGGCGGGCTGCCCAAACGCACGCGCCGCACCGTGGCCCCGGCCGACGAGCGCGCCGACACCGGCGAGGTGCTCGCGCGCCCCGAGCTCGCGGCGGCCTGGCACAGCGGCTCCAGACACGGCCGCGCCGCGGCCGCACGCTCGACGAAAGGGCACGACAGCTGATGAGTACTCCGATCTCCAACAGCACCAACCGCCTCGCGTGGCTGCTGGACGACCTGGCGCTCGACGGCGTCCGCTTCGCGGTGTTGTTATCCGAGGACGGCCTACGCGTGGCGCACTCGGGCGCCATCTCCATCGACGACGCGGAGCGTTTCGCGGCCGCCGCGTGCGGGCTGCGCTCGCTGGGCAAGGTGCTCGGTGAGTTCTGCGGCGGACTGGCGAACACCGTGCGCCAGAACATGACCGAATACGACGAGGGCATGGTGCTGATCACCGCCGCGGGCGCGGGCACCCTGCTCGGCGTCGCCACCACCGGCGATGTAGACCTCGCGCTCATCGCCCATCGCATGAACGAGCTGGCCGCCAGGGTCGGCCACGAACTCGGCGCGTCGCCGAGGCACCGATCCTCGACTCAGGAGTACTCGCTGTGACACTGGATGTTTCGCCGGACTCGCGCAGCGGCCAGGACCGGGTGCCGCTGTACTCGCCGGAATTCGCCGCCGACCCGCAGAGCACCTACCGCGAGATGCGGCACCGCTTCGGTTCGCTGGTACCGGTCGATCTGGTGCCCGGGGTCCCCGCCACCCTCGTGATCGGCTACCGCACCGCGGTACAGATTCTCAACGATCCCGACCATTTTCCGGCCGACCCGAAGATGTGGCAGCGCGACATCCCCGCCGACTGCCCTGTCCTGCCGATGATGCGCTACCGCCCCAACGCGATCCGCACCGCCGGCGCCGAGCACACGCGCCACCGGCAGGTCACCGTCGCGGGCCTGGCGGGTGTCGACCTGTACCAGCTACATCGCACCGTCGAGCAGATCGCGATGCCGGTGATCAACTCCTTCTGCGCGGACGGCCGCGCGGATCTGTTGAGCCAGTATGCCTTTCCTGTCATCTTCGCCACCATCAACGCGATGCTCGGTGTGCCCGCCGATATCGGCGGGCACATCGCGACCGGCATGGCGCAGATGTTCGAGGGCGGCGACACCGCGGCCAGCGGTACGCAGATGATGGAGGACGCGCTCTACGACCTGGTGCGGCTCAAGCAGAGCGAACCCGGCGACGACGTGACGACCCGGTTGGTGCAGCATCCGCAGCGGCTCACCGACGAGGAGCTGATGAACCAGGTGCTCACGATGTACGGCGCGGGGATCGAGCCGATGCTCAACCTGATCCTCAATACGGTGCGGCTGATGCTCACCGATCAGCGATTCGCGGGCAGCTTGCTCGGCGGTAGCCTGTCCACCCGCGACGCACTCGACGAGGTGCTCTACACCGACCCGCCGATGGCCAACTTCTGCACCACGTATCCGCGACAGCCGATCCTGGTCGACGATGTGTGGCTGCCCGCGCATCAGCCGGTCGTCATCAGCATGGCCGCGTGCAACAACGATCCCGCGATCGGGACCGGCGATTTCCTCGACAACCGCGCGCACCTGGCGTGGAGCACCGGCCCGCACGGCTGCCCGGCGAAGTCCCCCGCTTACCTGATCGCCCAGGAAGCCATCGACCAGCTCCTCGACGCGCTGCCCGAACTCGAGCTCGCGGTGCCGCCGGAGGAATTGGTCTGGCGGCCAGGGCCTTTCCACCGGGCGCTGGCGGGCCTGCCGGTGGTGTTCCCGAGCACCGCACCGCTGGTGGTGCCCGGCAACTGAATCCCCTCGCTCGGCCGACCCGCGCGGGGCGGCCGAGCGAGTTCGGGGCTACGCGCCGGGGATGTAGGCCGGCA
>NZ_JBSGVG010000073.1:0-16587 GCF_053608345.1 Nocardia sp. NPDC055050 | reverse complement strand
CCGGGCGCGGTGCTCGCGCCCGGTGCGCCGAACCTGTGTCTGCGCCATCATGGTGGTGTCGTCAGTCCGGCCGATCGAACCGGCGGCGGTCGGTCATCGTGGTCAGCGCGACCGGCCCGGTCCAACCACAGGGTGAGTCGCACATTCCGGTCACGATCGCGGTGGTCGATCCGTCGCTGTAATAGACGGTGTGCGTGCTGGCCCGCGCCGGATAGCCGCACGACGGGCACTTCCCGAAGTAATCGAGCACCTCGCGAATCCCGGACGCCGACACCGGTTTCGGCGTCCATGGCGGTGCTTCCGCGCGTTCGACTGAACTGTCTCGCATCGTCGGTTCGCTCCATCGTCGCGATGACGATGGGTCCGTCGTCGCGACAATTCGAGACAAGAGCCTTTCAGTAGTGCTGGGCTCCGGGCGTGCACGGGCTCGCCGAACCCGTCAATGTCGCCACGTCGCAGACTCCGCCGGTCAGGATCTGAAACGGAGTGACGCCGAGCAGGACGATCAACCCGATGATGTCACCTTGCCCGGCCAGCACTGCCGCCGAGTTGGCCGCTGCCGAACCCGAGTCGGCTGCCGATGAGCCTGTTTCGGCTACCGCGGTGCCCGCCGCGGCTCCGACGAGACCGGCTACCGCGACCGAGGCCGCGGCGATACGAAGGGTGTTGCGCATTGTGTGCTCCTTGCTGGGGAGTGGGAACTCCCTGGAAGTGGGTCGGTGCAGAATTACGGCGACAGATCAGCGCGGTGGCTTGCTCATATCGCGGTTCATCGTCGGGAGTTCGATGCTGATCGGCATGCGCAGTTCGGACAGATAGATCAGGGCGGCCTTGCGCAAGAACTCGTCGAGGAGCCAGTAGGGATCCTCGAGCGGCGGGACCACGCTGAGCGCGCCCTCGCGCACGGCGATGAACGGACCCCATGCAACCTGGAGCAGGGGATCCCAGACCGGTTCCCGCGGAATCGAGAGCCCGTCGGCGGTCTTGTCGCCGAGTAGGAAACGAGTGAACGCGCCGAGCACCGGCTTGCTCAGAATCGACAGATCGATGTTGGCGCCCAGGCTGAGGAGCCGATCGGCCAGCTTGGCGCCCTCCGGCGTCGGCGCGATGATGGGGTCGAGGATTTGTGCCGCTTGGGCATTGGCGTCGGGCCATGACTTGGGGATGTATTCGTCGCGTACGCCCAGCAGGTGCCCGGCGACCTGCCAGGAGTGCAGGAACGCGTCCGATTCGTGTGCCGGGATCGGCACTTTCCAGGAATTGAGGTGCTTCATCACGGTTGTCGGCAGGCTGTGCCAGGTGACCATGATGTCGTTCTGGCTGATCGGTTTGTCCTCTTCCGCGGAGTGCACCCAGTGCGGGGACTGCGGCAACAGGTGACGCACCGCCGCGTGCACCAGTCGGGTTTTGACGCAGGTGACGATCATTTCCCCGTCGGGGGCATAGGCATTCGCGCTACCGATGTCATAACCGAGTTTCGCGGTTTTGGTGATGCGGTCTTTGAGATCGTGGCCGCCCTTGGAGTAATAGACCGCGCGCGCCTCTTTCGGGATGACGGTGCTCATCATGCCGCTGGCGAACCCGTAGAGGACACCGAGATACAGTCCGCGCTTCTTGTTGAACGCGATCGCGGTATCCAACTTGCCGGTGTCGGTCCACTGCGGCAGTCGGCGGGCGTACTCCATGAAGTCGCGCAACTCCGAGGGCAAGCCGGCAGGCAGCGCCTGACCGTTCTTGGTCCAGGTCCGCAACAGTTCGTTGATCTTGGGGACTTCGCCTTGGTCGACGAGTCCGGCGACGAGTTCGTCGGCTTCGGGATCCCAGACCGTCAACGGGTCGACGCCGGAACCGGATCCGGCCACCGATCCTTCCGGCGACCACGTCCACGGATCTGCCCGTGCGATCGCACCCAATCCGATGGTGCCGACAACGCCGAGCATTCCGCCGGCCTTCAGCGCATTGCGCCTATTGAGTCTATCCATGACATTACTCCTCATTGAGCACGTTCAGACTCCCAGGCTGCAGCGCGAGAACTCGGTCCTCTTCACTGAATCAGCCTAGAATAGTGAGTAACTTAACAGGCAGTGACCGCTGTGTCCACGTTATGCGGATTGACGCCGGATGGCGGTTCGGTCGTAGAGAGGGAGAAGTGGGGTTGAACCCTCAATAGAAGGCTGTGACCTGCACACCTTTTCATTCGGTAGGGCGTGTCCGCAGCTAGAGTGTGGTCACCGACTGATGGACTCAGAGTTGCGGGATGGTGAGTAACTTAGCTGGACAGCGCACTCGGGATCGAGTTCGTCGGCTCCGGTTGTTGGGCCCCCGCTTCAGTTGCTCGCTGGCTGATGTGGAAGCGGTCAGCACTGTATAGGGGCGTGTACGTGTGGATGGTCGAGTCCTGAGCTGCTTCCCTGTACGGCCGATCTGTCGGAGGGCGTCGATTGAGCGCGTGAGATGGCGGCGGAAACTATCAGGAATTCGCAGTAACATAGCGTCAAAGATCCGATGCTTCGTCGCGCATCCCGGATCTTGAGCCGGCCAGCCGCCTGTGCGAGAATCATGGCTAACTTATTGGACCTGTCGCCGACCGGTGGCGACAGCGCGTGAGGAGTCAAAGATGTCCGCTCTCGTCGTCGACGTACTTCGACCACCGTCTGGCTGGAGAACTCGCGGTGGGGGACCGTCACCGGTGGGCTCCGCGGCCCTGCTCGTCGATGTGTTCGGCGAGCCGGCCGATCCTTGCCGCTCGATGATCGTGGCGTCGGCTGACGCGGGATCGGCGCAGCGATGAGCTACCGGCGTTGTGCCCTGATCACCGGCGGTTCGCGAGGGATCGGCGCGGAGGTCGCGCGGCGTCTGGCCGAACTCGGCTACGACCTCACGCTCGCCGCCCGCGATGGAGCGGTCCTGGACAGCACTGCTGAAGAGCTGCGCACCGACCACGGTGTGGACGTAGTGACGGTGATCGCGAACATGAACGATCCCGAACAGTTGCTGCGCCTCGCCGACACGCACGCCGACCGGTTCGGTCGCCTGGACGTCTTGGTGCACTGCGCCGGCACCGGTACCGCCGGTCCGGTAGCGACGATGAGCGCCGCCGGCTACCACCGCATGTTCGACATCAACGTTCGCGGTCCCCTGACCCTTGTGCAGCACTGCCTGCCATTGCTGCGCGAGACGGCGAAGGGCAACCCCGGCGCAGGTGCGAAGATCGTTGCGCTGGCCTCGATCACCGGTGTCGCGGGGGAGCCGGGCTTGGCCGCCTATGGGGCGTCGAAAGCCGCTCTGGTGTCGCTCTGCGAAACCATTTCGCTGGAGGAATCCGCGAACGGTGTCAGTGCGACAGCTATCTCACCTGGCTATGTCGATACCGATATGACCGCGTGGAAACGCGACGAACTCGACCGCGCGGCGATGCTGACGACCGGGGACATCGCTGAACTGGTGCTGGCCATCACTCGTCTGTCCGCCAACGCCGTCGTTCCCAATATCGTTGTCTCCCGGTCGGGGAGCCAGCTGTGGCGAGCGTGATCGACCGCGCATCGCCTGCTGAGCCGGTGGGAACGAGTACGGCTCGATGACCGCGATACGCGGCGAAGTGAGGAATGCGCACATTCTCACCCGCGCGGATCGCGGCGCGGCCCGTGCCCGTCGCCGAGAGGTCGTCATCCGCGCCGCACGTGACGTCTTCGTCGATCATGGTTTCCACGGCGCCAGCATGGAAGAGATCAGCGTCAGGGCCCAGGTGAGCAAACCGGTGCTCTACAACCACTTCACGGGCAAGGTTGACCTGTATTCCACTGTGCTGCAACGCTATCTGGACCACATGGTCGGTGGGCTGCGTGATGCGCTCCGGACGACCGCCGGGTACGAGAACAAGGTGCGGCGCACGGTCTCGGCCTATTTCGACTTCGTCGACGAGGACAACGGTGCGGGATACACGCTCGTTTTCGACACTCCGGTTCCGAGTGAGCCGAGCGTCGAGGGTCGGGTACGGATGGCGATGGCCGAATGTGCGGCGCTGGTCGGCGTCGAACTCGACGCGGTGGGGATGGATCCCTACCGTGCCCGGGCTTGCGCATTCGGTCTCGTCGGCGCCAGCCACCTGGCGGCCCGCTACTGGTTCGACGCCGGTCGCCCGATTCCCAAGATCGACGCGGTCGACACCACCGTTGCGCTGTTCTGGACAGGACTGTCCGGAACAGGGTAGTGCGAATACCGGTGGGGTCGACGAAGTCGCCGCGGCGATCCGGGAAGCGTCCGAGGATCTGGCCCCGATGCACCGTGTGTGTCTGCTCAGATCAGATTCTTGCCCTGAGATCTACGCTCACGCATGTCGTCCAGGTAGCGCTCGAAGGGCTGAGCTCGCCAAGTATCCGGCAGCACCTCGAGCAGTCGGCCGAGCGTCCGCATCGCGATTTCGAACACTCGTTGCTTGCGCGGGCTCCATGGCAGGCCCAACTCGTCGCGGAACTGCTGTGGCAGAAACCCGGTGGTGAAGAAGCGATTCGCCCGACCGAACGCGACGCGCACGCTTCGACGCCATGCCGCCAACTCGACAACGTAGTTGAGCAAGTAGGTGCGGACTTCGTCGTCGAAGGACAGATCGCCGAGCATCGAGTCCCAGTACCGATCGAAGGCCGCGCGGTCGGCCGGCCACAGTTCGGCCGGCATCTGCAAGGTTGTTCCGAATCTGGCGGCATCGCGATACATCTCGTCGGCATCCTGCTCGTTCATCCCGCCGAAGAGCAGGTTCACCGTATCCAGGACTCCTCGGTACAGGCAGGCGGCTACCCACAGTTGCAGTTGAGGGTCGAAGGCGTTGTACCGAACAGGGCTGTGTGGTCCCGAGCGCACCTGCCGGTGCGCGGAGCCCACCGCGGCACGGTATGCCGCCTGATCTTCGTCTGTGCCGATCATCGCCACCGCGAGGTAGGTGAGCGTGGTACGACCGCGCTTGGCTGGTCGTGTCGCGTAACTGCCTGATTCGACAACACTTTCCACCACGCCGCGTCCCACCGGGGGCAGGCTCAGCTGCATGATCACGTTCGCCGGGCCGCCCAGCAGCGCGCCGGCACCGTTGAGGTAGCGGTGTCTGCGCGCGATGTCGCCCGAGACATCCTGCGGCCGACCAGCTTTTGCTGAACGGGTCATGGCCGGCCTCCGAATCGAAAGGATGAGAGATTCATGCGCTCATGTTCTCACCGAGCGCGGGGCCTCCACAATGCTTTTCGGCGATTAAGTTACTAATGATTCCGGCGAGGTCTACGATCGCCATCGGCTGTCGGTGCGCAGATTCCGATCGCTGGTCCCCCAGTACCCGAACACTTCGGAGGTGTCCATGTCGGTGATCCCAGGCATGTCAGCGGCCCTGGTCGCAACGATGGCCGACGGCTTGGCTGCCGTCGGAGTGCTGCGCAGAAGCGGCGCGATCGAACTTCAGCACCCGCTGGAGCTGCTGCGTACCGCCAGGGATGCGACAGTGCTCGGTCCGGTCGTCACCGCGTTCGCGCACGCGGCTCGCCGCAACGGCACCGCGACGGCCATCGTCGACGAGCTGGGGCCGCTGACGTTCGCGGAGCTCGATCGCAGGTCGAATGCGGTGGCCAACGGCCTTGCCGCGCGGGGGATCGCGAGTGGCACTGTGCTGGCCGCGCTGTGCCGGGATCATCGGGGGATGGTCTTGTCGCTGCTCGCCGCGGGCAAGCTGGGCGCGCGCATCGTGTTGCTCAATACGGGAATGGCGGGCCCGCAGTTGGTGTCGGTGACCGAACGCGAAAACGTGGGTGCGATCCTGCTCGACGCCGAGTTCCTTCACCGCATCGAGGATCTTCCGACGAAGTTACCGACTATTCTGACCTTGGATGACGGTTGGATGGACCACGGGCAGCCCACGCTGGACGATGTCCGAGCGGGCCAGCACACCCGACCGCCGGTGAGTCCCAAGCAGCCCGGCGGGATCGTGGTGCTGACCAGCGGCACGACCGGAACGCCGAAAGTTCGCCGCGAGGCAAGGTGTCGCCCTTGCAATCGGCGCAGTTCCTCGACCGGATCCCCTTGCCGAAGGCGAGTACGACCGTGCTCGCGGCGCCGGCGTTCCACGGCACCGGTCTCTCGCAGCTGATTCTCGGTTGGGCGCTGGGAAGCGCGATCGTCTTGCAGCAGCGCAGATTCGACCCGCGACGCACGCTGGCCGATATCGAACACCATCGGGCGGGAACGTTGGTGCTGGTACCAACGATGTTGCAGCGCATCGTCGATCTGGGCGAGTCCGTGCTGGCCGAATACGACACCTCCTCGCTCAAGGTGATCTTCGCGGCCGGATCCGCCATCTCGCCCGACCTGAGCAGGCGCACGGCGCTGGCGTTCGGTGAGGTGCTCTACAACCTGTATGCCTCGACGGAGGTCGCGGTGGCAGCCGTCGCCACACCCAGCGATATGCGGGAAGCGCCCGGCACCGTGGGCCGTCCACCTGTGGGCTGCCGGGTCGCGATCTACGATGACGACCGCCGCCGGATCACCGAACCGGGCGTGGTCGGCACCATATTCGTCGCCAGCGCACTGAGTTTCGGCGGTTATACCGACGGCACAGGCAAGGAGATCGTCGAGGGAATGCAGTCCAGTGGCGATGTCGGTCATTTCGATGCGGCGGGAAGACTGTTCATCGATGGTCGAGACGACGACATGATCGTCTCCGGCGGGGAGAACGTCTTTCCGCTCGAGGTCGAAAACCTGCTCGTAGAACGACCCGACATTCTCGAGGCTGCGGTCGTGGGGGTGGACGATCGCGACTTCGGAAAACGTCTGCGCGCGTTCGTCGTGCCCGCGCCGGGTGCGTCGTGCGACGCGCAACAGGTGAAGGATTACGTCAAAACGAACCTCGCGCGACACAAAGTCCCTCGGGATGTGGTGTTCGTAGACGAGCTGCCACGCAATGCCACCGGCAAACTGCTTCGCCGCAAGCTCGAGAGCACCGATCCGCAATGAGATCCGGGTCGCGGCTTCTTCCGTGCGTCCGGTCTGGTCACGGCGAGGTGGGTGACTCCCGAGACGTGGCGATGTCACCCGCCAACGGTGCGACCGCGCCGATCACGTGGTCCGTGAGATCGCGATCGAGCCCGGCTGCGCTGAGCGCATCGGTGAGATGGCCTGCGACCAGGTTGAAATGGTCTACGGTGATGCCGCGGCCACGATGCACGGCTCGCATGGGAACGCCGACGTAGGGCACCGGTCCGCCGAGTAGTGCGGCGAAGAATTCGACCTGCCGGCCCTTCGTTCGAGTGAGGTTGGTGCCGGCGAAGAACGGCGACAACCGCTCATCGGCGAGGACGCGTCGGTAGAGATCGTCGACGACCGTCTCCAGGGCGCCGCGACCGCCGATCCGCTCGTAGAGCGGCACGTTGTTGTGCGATGCATCGGGATCGTTGTCCGGCGCAGGGGTACTGCGTCGATCCGGTTCGTCCATGGTGGGAGTCCTCGTTTCGCGAACATCACCGATGGGGTGGCCGGTGACAGTGTCTGAGGTGTTCGTCTTGCATGAATTGACAGTAACTTAGCTCTTCGGGAGTGGCCTGTCTCGGATTTGGTGCAGTCCGTTCGTGAAGTCCCGAGCGGCGGTTTGTCCGGCAGCGTCCGGTCTACATGCAGTTCAGATAACCGAGTTGGTGCCGCTACCAGCACGTCGTCGCTCGGGCTGATGCGGTCGAGGCGCCGTCACTCGACGAATTCGGCCCTGGATCGAGCTGGAATAGGCATTAACATAACCTTGTGTTGGCGTCTTCGGCGTGGGAGACTGCTTGCCAGCCATCGCTGCCGTGAGGCGACGTTGAACGCAGTGAGGAAGTCAAAGATGACTACCGACTATTCACCCAGAATCGATTCCGTGCGGCCCCGTGCGGCCACAGCGGAGTCCTCCATCAGAGTGCGGGCGCTCGCCGACGAGTTGGTCTCCCGAATGCTGGAGAGCATGGCTGCGCGCCTCGGCGGCGTCGACGGCGGTGCCCTGGCTGCCGTTGATGTGCTACCGGGGACTGCCCTGGCCACACTGCCGGCCCGTAGACGCGGCGATACCGTTCGACACCGCACCGCCGGGCCGCCGCGAGCGCGTACCGAGGTACCCGGCGAAGTGATCGATCAGGCGATCGGTCAGGGTTTCACCACGAGTTTGGAGCTGATCGCCTCGAGTGTGGTCGGCACCGACGAGCAGAAGCTCTCGGTCGTGCGCCAACTGGCGACCGAAATGCTGGACAGCGTGACGGCCGCGATATCACTCGCGTACACCGACCAGTTCGAGGTCGAGGTCGTCGAGGATCAACGGGCCAGGAACTCCTTGGCGGTTGCGTTGCTCGCCGGGCAGGATACGTCGACGGTGACGCGGTGCAGTGGTTTCGAGGTCGCCGAGAGCTATTCCGTGCTGGCGGTGCATTTTCCGTCCGGTAGCGACGACAGGCCCGACGCATTCGTTACACAGATGGATGTCCGGCGAATGATTCGAAATATCCGCGCGGCCCTTGATCGTCATGGGTCGGTGCGCGCGCTGTCGCGGCTCGATGTGCGCGGTGGCATCATTCTTGTTCCGTCAGCCGAGGTCAGGGACCTCGACACGCTGTTGACCGTGCTCTCTGCGGCGGCCGGCGTCGATATGACCGCAACCTGCGCGGAGGCATCGCCGGCGAAAATTCCGGAAACCGTTGATCAGCTGTGCGAGCTCCTGGATCTCGCACAAAGAATGCAGCGCCCACCCGGTCTGTTTCGTTTCGCTGATCTGGCAGTCGAATTCCAGCTCACCAGACCGTCTGCTGTACGACGGCATCTCGATGCGATACTGAACCCGCTCGACGACCATCCGATTCTGATGGAAACCTTGTGCAGGCACCTCGACAACAATCTGAATCGTCGCCGAACCTCGCGACAGCTCAGTGTTCATATGAACACCATCGATTACCGGCTGAAAAGTATCCGCAAACTGACGGGCTTCGATCCTTCGTCGGCCGATGGGCTCTGGTATCTGCAGTCGGCGCTGGTCGTGCGTAAAGCGAACTATCAGGACAAATAGAGCCGGCCGCAGTGCCAACCGTGGGGCGGATATTTCGGAGGGTCGTGGTACTCGGGCACGGGTCGCCACGCGGCGGTGCCATGTGCGCGGAGTTGATCAGCCGCCTGCGCACTGGATACGTGCAGGCGTTGCCGGCCCCGGCATCGCCGATCATTGTCGCTGGTGGGAATGCTGCCAGGGGATGTATCGACGCGGCGGCCATGGCGTGCCGGCTGATAGATCTCGGAACAATGGCCGAGCGTGTACGTGGCTTCGCCGGGTGTGGACAACACTTTCGGGACCACGCCATCGTCGGCGCGGCGCCTGCGAGCGAACGGGGTAGTCGGCGTTGTCGCATCGGTTCCGAGTCCACCATGTCGATACAGGAGGTAAAGATGGGTCAGTTCAGCGTCTGGCATTGGTTGATAGTCGCGGCTGTGTTCGTGCTGTTCTTCGGTGCGAAGCGTATGCCGGATGCCGCCCGCGGGCTGGGGCGGTCGCTACGGATCTTCAAGAGCGAGGTGAGTCGAATGCAGTCCGAGGACGCGGATTCGGCGAACGAGCGGTCGGCCCGAGAGAACGTAGGGCTGCCGGCACCGGAGCAGGCGTCGGCGACGCCTTCCGCCGAACCGGTGGCTCAGCCGACGAAAACGCTCTGAGCATTGTGTCGCAACCGAAGTGGGCGACTGTTCACTTTGGTACGCCGATGATGACCAGGGCGGCGATGACCAGAATGATCGTCTCGCTCCACCCGATGTTGCTGAACATCTACGGAGGCTCCGTCACTCTCTCGGTTTGTCGTCGCGGCAGTCCTGGGCGACCATCGCCGACCGCAACTGCCACAGATCCGATGCCCGCGCCGGGTTGAGTCCGGTGAGCCGGGCGATTCGGCGAAGTCGATAGTCAACGGTATTGGTGTGGATATCCATGATCCGCGCGGTCTGCGCGCGATTCAAGTTGTTGGCGATGTGTACCCGCAGTGTCTTCCGCAATTCGGGATATGTCTCCAACGGCGCCAATAATTCACCGAGCAGGGAAAGACCGAGTCCTTGCCGCGAAAGCTGGTACTCCAGTGCGAGTTGGCCGAATCGATAGAGGCCGGGTGCGCATTCGAGTCGCTCGACGACATCGAGCATCTCGTGTGCCGTTTTCGCCGCAGACGCGACGTCGGCGGCGGGCGCGGCGACCACAGCTGCGACGAGTTCGACCTGCGCCGCCCCCGCGAGCGCCTCGACCAGTGAATCGAGTTCGTCCTCGGCCACCGCGTCGGTCGGGATGAGAACGGTCCCACCGTCGATCGACAGCCGGGCCAAACCCTGCCCGTCGCTGTGCTGGGCCAGGGCTTTCCGCACCCTGTGCAGGTAGTGCAAGGCAATTCCCGTGTCCGGGTTCGCGCGCATCGCGATGGCGAGCACCGAGTACGTGTCAGCGATAGGGATGCCGCATCTGCGGGCGGTGGCGGGTGTCCACTGTCCGGCCAGCAGGGCGGACGTGAGAGTCCGCTCGGCGTCCTGGCCGAACGTCGCTGCGCCGTGCTCGCCGAGGTACGTGTGGGTGACTGTCAGGCAGAGTTGATCGCTGATCGTCATGGCGATCTGGAATCCATCGATCACAGTCTCGCGAGTGCAATCCTGATATTGGGCGAACAACTGGCCGGCAACTATCCGTATGCCTTCATGGAAACCGCGCAGCACAAGGTCGATGGGTACGCTGTCGCACGCCAATCCGGCGGCGATTGTCGCGAGTTCTCCGAGTTCGTGCGCGACGTCGCATCCCTCCAGCATTCCTTGCGCGATCTCGAGGGCTATCCGGGTGATTGCTCCGATTGTCGATGCGATCGGCGTGGCGGGCGAAATATCGCACTGCGCCACATTGTCGATGAAATGGGAGACGAGTTGATCGGTCAGCGATGCCACATCGTGCAGCGATGGCCGCCGTTCGGCACTGTCGGATGGGATTGTCATCGTTGGTATCCCTTTCCACGCCGACCAGGCGCCGGGATGGGAACCGCTCTGCTCGTCGCATCGCCGTTCGGCTCAGTGGTGAGTAGTGCTGCGGCACGATACTGATGCCGGGCACGAAGTCGGCTGGATAGAGCGGGGCAATAGATGTAGCGGTGAGCAAATAGTCGAGCCGTATCAGGCAGACGGGTCCGCACGAGCGAACCGGCTACGTCGGCGGCCGCTCGTGCGGGTGCATCATATTCCGAACCAGCGATGCGGAATGAACAGTAACATCATTCAACGCGATGGCTCTATTGTGTGAATACACAGTGGAAATCCGACACCAATTCACGAAAATAATTGGCAATTTATTGTCGTCGAGTCGGCGACCGTCCGGGGGCCCATCGAGATCGGCGGTGGTCTCCTCGGAGGAGACCACCGCCGCAACCCGCAACGGAGTCGTAGCTACCTCAGCTGGTGACCACGGGTGTCAAGCCTGTCGAACCGTGCAGTTTGCGCAGCTCGTGCTTGACGACCTTGCCGCCCGCGTTGCGCGGCAGGGCGTCGACCACCACGAGGTCCTTCGGGTGCTTGTAGCGGGCGAGATGGGTGTTGAGATGCGGTTCCAGGTCGGCGAGACTGATGCCGCCGTCGTCCTCCACCGCCACGATCGCGACCGGGACCTCGCCCCATTTGTCGTCGACGCGGCCGATCACCGCCGCCTCTCTGATCCGTGGGTGCGCGAACAGCACGTTCTCCACCTCGGCGCAGTAGATGTTCTCGCCGCCGGAGATGATCATGTCCTTCTTGCGGTCGACGACGTAGACGAAGCCTTCCTCGTCGAGGCGCACGAGATCACCGGAGTGGAACCAGCCGCCCGCGAACGCGTCGGCGGTCGCGCGCGGGTTGTTCCAGTACTCGCGCATCAAAGTCGGTCCGCGATAGACGATTTCGCCGATCTCACCCTGGGCGACATCGTTCATCTCGTCGTCGACGACTCGGGTGGCGATGGTGGGAATCGGCTTGCCGACAGAGCCGAGCTTGCGGATCGCGTCCTCGCCGTCGAGGACGCAGGTGATCGGCGACATCTCGGTCTGCCCGAAGACCGCCACATTGAGCGCGTTCGGGAAGGTCTGCGCCATGGCCTGCAGCACGGTGTCGGAGGCCGGAGCCGCGCCCCAGCTGATCACTCGCAGCCGCAGATCACGCTGTGCGACAGTTGGATCGGCGCACACCACCTGCCACTGGGCGGGCACCAGGAACACCGAGGTCGCGCGCTCGCTCTCCCAGGCATCGAGCACCTCGGCCGCATCGAACGCCTTGAGCGGATGGATCACCGTCAACGCACCGAGTACGAAACACGATGCGATGCTGCCCAAGCCGGCGATGTGGAACAGCGGCGACGCGCAGAAGGCGATGTCGTCGGAGCTGTAGCGCATGGCGCGGATACAGGTGAGCGCCTGCGAGCTCATGTTCAGGTGGGTCAGGACCGCGCCCTTGGGGTTTCCGGTGGTGCCGGAGGTGTACATGATGAGAGCTGCGGTGTCCTCGGCGATGTCGCGCGGCTCGTGCGGTTCGCCGGTCTCGGCGATGAGGTCCTCGTAGCCGAGGACACCGTCGCCGGTCGGTGCGCCGACCACGATGTGAGTACGCAGATCGGGGGACTGGGCGCTCACCGCCGTGGTCAGCGGGGCGAGCGCCGCGTCGGTGATGATCACCGCGGCGCCGCTGTCGGCGACCAGGAAAGCGATCTCGGGCGGAGTGAGCCGGAAATTCACCGGCACCGCGATAGCGCCCAGAGTGTTGATCGCGAATACCGATTCGAGGTACTCGATGTTGTTGAGCATCAAGATCATCACGCGGTCGCCGGCCTTGACGCCACGGCGATCGAGCGCGTCGGACAACCGTTCCACCCGCCAGTGCAGTTCACCCCAGCTGGTGGTCTTGCCGAGGTAGCGCAAGGCGGGAGCGTCCGGGATGGTGGTGGCATGGATCGCGATCTGGTTCATCCAGTGATTGCGGCGCGAGCGCAGGGGTTCTGTGGACATCGTCGTCTCCTCGAAGGCGCGGGAAGGGTTAGGCCGGTTCGGCGATCGGGTGCACGGCGCCGGTGAAGTTCGGCGCGCGACGGGTCAGCATCGCGGTCATTCCTTCGAGGAAGTCCGCGGAGGTCAGCAGCTCGATCTGTCCGTCCTTCTCCCGCGTGAGCGCGGCGTCGAGTTCGGTCAGCGTCGCTGCGTTGATGGCAGCTTTCGTCAGTTGCAGCGCGCGGCGAGGACCCGCCACGAGTTGGGCGGCGACGGCGTCGATCTGAGCGTCGAGTTCGGCGGCGGGTACACACCGGGTGATCAAGCCCGCCGTAGCGGCGTCGGCGGCGGGCAACCGGGCGCCGAGCAGCGCCATTTCCGCGGCCCTGGCACGACCCATGGCCGCGGCGACGACCGCGGTTGCTCCGCCGTCGGGCATCAGTCCGATCGAGGTGAACGGCAGCAGCAGGTAGGCGCTGTCGGCCGCGTACACGAGATCGGCGGCCAGTGCGATCGACGCGCCGACGCCGGCGGCCGGCCCGTTGACCCGCGCGATGACGGGAAGCGGCGAGGCGATGATCGCGCGGATCAGCGCGTTGGCGGTGTCCATCACGACCTGCGGTGAGGCCTCGTTGCCGCCCGCGGCCGCGGCTGCGGCCAGGTCGGCGCCGGTGCAGAACGCCTTGCCCGCGCCGGTCAGCACGATCACCCGAACCGAAGGCCGAGCCGGGGCAGCGCTGACGAGATCGCCCAGTTCGGTCATCGCCTCGAGATCGATCGCGTTCAGCCGTGCTTGGCGGTCGATCGTCAGGCGCAGGACGCCGCCTTCTTCCTCGACCAGAATGCTCTCGCTCATCGGGCCACCGTTTCGACGATCGACTGTGCCAGACGTCCCGCGATGAGGGTCTCGGCCTCGCGCACGATCCGCGCCACCAGATCCGCGCAGGTGGGGATGTCGTGGATCAAGCCCTGGCACTGGCCGACGCTCCAGATGCCCGCGTCGAGGTCACCGTCCTCGTAGACCTTGCGGCCGCGCGCGCCCGCGACGAGTTCGCGGACATCGTCGAACGTGCCACCGCCGCGCTCGATCTCGACGACCTGGCGGCTGACGGCGTTATCGGCGACCCGGGCGGTGTTGTTCAAGGTCCGGAAGATCAGCTTGGTGTCGAGCTCGGTGTTGGCGACGATCTGTTCCTTGACTACATGCGCGATGGGCGATTCGACCGTGCACAGAAACCTGGTACCCATATTGACGCCGTCCGCGCCGAGCGCCATCGCGGCGACCAACCCGCGAGCATCGGCGATGCCGCCGGAGGCGATCATCGGGATCTCGATCTCGCGCGCGGCGGCGGGAATCAGGACCAAGCCCGGTGTGTCGTTCTCGCCGGGATGACCGGCGCATTCGAAGCCGTCGATACTCACCGCGTCGACGCCGACCTGCTGGGCCTTGAGCGCGTGCTTGACACTGGTGCACTTGTGCAGCACCTTGATGCCCGCGTCTTTGAGGTAGGGCAGGTGGGTCGCCGGGTTGCCGCCGGCGATCTCGACGATCGGGACGCCCCCATCGATGATCGCCTGTCGGTACTCCGCGTAGGGCGGCGGCGTGATCGAAGGCAGGATCGTCAGATTCACACCGAACGGTTTGTCGGTGAGATCCCTGGTCCGAGCGATTTCCTCGCGCAGTGCCTGCGGGGTCGGCTGGGTCAGGCCGGTGATGATGCCGAGTCCACCGGCCTCTGAGACCGCGGCCGCGAGTTCGGCACGGCCGACCCACATCATCCCGCCCTGCACGATGGGGTGCTCGACACCGAATGCCTCGGTGAATCGGGTGCGCAGCATTGAGCCTCTCTCCGCTCGGGAGTTCTGCGCCGGTTGCGGGGAACCCATGGCCTCTTTGCATCCGGCGAGAATCATGATTAACTTATTGAGAATGGGTGTTAACTTATCCGAGCTGGAGTGTTCCTGTCAACGAACTCGGCCCAAGCGCGAGAATCGCTGGGCCCACCCTGGCCGATCCGGTGGTCGGGGGTGCGTCGACGGGGCGATCCGATTCCTTCGAAAGAAGTCGCCGATGGCTGAATCCCTTGTCACAGAGGCTGTTGACAAGCAGTTTCTCGAGACCCACCGTCCCGTTGCCAGTGCGGTTCGCGGCCGTCGGCCGGTCGGCGATGCCGCCGTGGCCGCCGTGGCCGCACCGGGCTGGGTGGGAATCGGCGCCGAGGGCGGAAAGGCCGCTGTGCGGCGATGGGCGAAACATCTGATCGTCAACATCGACGAATCCCGCGCAACGCGGGCGAGGCACCCCAGCGCGTGTTCTGCGGCCTGATGATGGCCGATCACGCGGCGTCAACGCGCCGGTAACTGATCCTCAATCCAACGAAACAAGGGAGAACAATCACTATGGGCGTCGAATTCAGCCCGGAACAGCAGGATTTCGCGGCAGCGGTCGCCGCGTTCGCCAAGCGTGAGGCGGGCACCCGGGAAAAGCGTGACGCGCTCACCGACCATGATGCCGAGCAGCACAACGCGGATGTCTACGGCAAGATGGCCGAACTGGGCTGGCTCGGCCTGACCGTGCCCGAGGAGTACGGCGGCTCCGACGCCACGATGGTCGACATGTGCATCCTGCTCGAGGAGAGCCTGCGCGGCATGCTGCCGATCGGTGCGATCGGGCCGACCCTCATCACCGGTGGTGCCTACGCGAAGTTCGGCACCGAGGCACAGAAGGACGTGGTCCTGCGCGGCATCGTTCGTGGTGCGTCGCAGTCGATTTCGATGTCGGAACCGGAGGCGGGCTCCGACGTCGGCAACATCACCGCCAAAGCGGAGAAGACCAACGACGGCTGGCTGATCAACGGTCAGAAGACCTGGTGCTCCAACGCGCACATCTCGGAGAACATCCTGCTGGTGGTGCGCACCGATCGCAGTGGCGGCAAGCACGAGGGACTCACCATGTTCCATGTGCCCGCCAACACGCCGGGGCTCAAGATCAGCCCGATCGAGCTGATGGGCAACCAGAAGGAGACCAACGACCTGTACTTCACCGATTGCCTGCTTCCCGAGGACACGGTGGTCGGCGAGGTGGGCAACGGCTGGCGTCAGCTGATGACCGGGCTGAACTTCGAACGGCTCATTCTGGCCGCGATGAGCCTCGGCGCTGCCGAGCGTGCCTTCGAGGACACGCTGCAGTTCATCAGTGAGCGCAAGCAGTTCGGCAGGCCGATCGGTTCCTTCCAGGCGCTGCGGCACCGCGTGGCCGACCTCGCGACCGAGATCGAATGCACCAAACTGCTGGTCTACAGCGTGGCTGCCGCGGTCGACGCCAACCCGACCAAGACCTTCGCGCGCGAAGCATCGATGGCCAAGCTCAAGGCCACCGAGACGTCCAAGCAGGTCGCGCTGGCCGGGATGCAGATGATGGGTGGCTACGGCTACGCCCGGGAGTTCGACATGGAAAAGCATGTCCGTGGCGCCCTGGTCTCCACGATCTTCGGCGGTACGAGCGAGATCCAGCGCGACATCATCGGTAAGACGTTCGGTCTCTGACACGGAGGGGAAAGGGGCGTCCGACCGGTCACGGTCG
>NZ_JBSGVG010000072.1:0-16776 GCF_053608345.1 Nocardia sp. NPDC055050 | reverse complement strand
CCGTTGCTTGCTCCTTCGTCGCCTACGCAACGGCACCTGATCGACGGGACGGCCGCGAACCGCCGCTGCGCGGCGGCCCCTCCTCGAGGTCGGGGGTGCGGGGCTGGTTTCAGATCAATCTTCGGACAACCGGTAGCGGCAGGACGCGCAGCGCGAAGCCCAGTGGCACCCATGGCCAGCCGGGCACATAGGCGTTGGCCCGGCGCTTCTCGATCGCGGCGACCATGGCGTGCACGCCGGTTTCGGTGTCCACCATGAACTTCGGCTGATGCTTGACGCGATCGTTCATCTCCGAGCGGATGTAGCCGGGGTAGATCACCGAGACGTCCACGCCCGCAATCGCCTCCGCGCGAACCCCTTCGGCCATCGCCGCGACGCCCGCTTTGGTCGCCGCGTAGGTGGTGAGCGTCTTGGGCATGCCGCGCAGGCCCGAGATCGAGGAGATCATCACCAGGTGGCCGCGGCCCTGCGCGCGAAAGATCTTCAGCGCCGCCTCGCTCTGGGCCAGGGCGGCAAGGAAATTCACCACCGCGGTCTCGCGATTGGCCTTGTGATGGCCGGTGCCCAACGGCGCGCCCTTACCCAGTCCCGCGTTGACGATCACACGGTCGACGGTGCCGAATTCCTCGGCGAACTCGTCGAAGGCGGTGAACACCGCCGCATCGTCGGTGACATCGAGTTGCTTCACCGAGACGACCCGTTCGGGATGGTCGGCGAGGATCTGCGTGCGCAGTTCGTCGAGACGCTCGGTCCGGCGAGCACACAGGCCGAGGTCGTACCCGAGCGCGGCGAACTGGCGCGCCATCTCGGCGCCGAGCCCGGAGCTGGCGCCGGTGATCAGGATGGTGCCCCGGCTCACGACAGCGCCGGGGTTCGTCGGGGGGTGATTCGCGATTCCATGTGCCCACGCTAGCCACCACGCGGCACGGAGGTCGAGGATCGGCGACTACGTTCGCCTGGCCGATGCGCCACAGCACCGCGATGACCCACTCCTTCGCGTGTGCGCGGGCTGCGATGCCGCGGTGCTGTCGGCGGAGTTCAGCGGGCTGCGACCAGTCTGGCGGCGTTGGCGGCGGCGTCGTCGCCCGCTTCGTTGGCGGCCAGCTCCGCGTGGACCCGGTCGTAGTAGCGGTTGATCTCGGCGTTGGTGGTCTCCTCGTTCCAGCCGAGCAGCGGTGCGATCAGGCGGGCGACTTCCGGTGCGGCGGCCAAGCCGCGATCGGGGACCTCGATCGAGATGCGGGTGCGGCGGGTGAGGATGTCGTCGAGGTGCAGGGCGCCCTCGTGGGTGACGGCGTAGACGATCTCGGCGGCGATGTAGTCCGAAGCGCCCGGAAGCGGGTGGCGCAGGGCGGGATCCGCGGCGATGAGACCGAAGATATCGGTGCTCAGGGAGCCGTAGCGGCCGAGCAGGTGTTGCACCACGTCGACGGGCAACCGCTGTGACACCGACAGGTCGGTCACCTCGGCGAGCATGTCGAAGTAGCCCGCCGCGCCGACGATGGGCAACTGCGCGGTCGCCGAGGCGGGGATCTCCCCGCCCAGGCGCGCGGCGGCGGCGTCGACGACATCGGCGGCCATCACCCGGTAGGTCGTGTACTTGCCGCCCGCGATCACGAACAGGCCCGGCGCGGGTTCGGCGACGGCGTGTTCGCGCGAGAGCTTGGCGGTCTCCTTCGTGGCGCCGGTCATCAGCGGGCGAAGGCCCGCGTAGGTGCCGACGATGTCGGCCCTGGTCAGCGGCTCCCGCAGCAGCGCGTTGACGTGGTCGAGGATGTACTGCACGTCGGCGGCGGTGGCCGTCGGGTGGTTCTTGTCCAGCGCCCATTCGGTGTCGGTGGTGCCGATGATCCAGTGTTCGGCCCACGGGATGACGAACAGGACCGACTTCTCGGTGCGCATGATCATGCCGGTGTGCAGGTTCAGCCGGTCGCGCGGCACGAGGATGTGCACGCCCTTCGACATCTGGACGTGGAACGGGAAGTCCACGCCGGTCATCTTGATCATGTCGTCGGTCCAGACGCCGGTCGCGCTGATCACGGTGCGGGCCCGAATGGTGTGTGTCAGACCGGTTTCCAGGTCTTCGACACGCGCGCCGACGACCTTCTCGCCGTCGCGTTCCAGCCCGATCACCTTGGTCCGGGTCAGCACCGTGGCGCCGTTCTCGGCGGCGGTCCTGGCGATCATCATCGTGTGGCGGGCGTCGTCGACCTGCGCGTCGTAGTAGCGGATGGCGCCGGTGAGCGCGTCGTCACGTAGCGCGGGCGCGAGTTCCAGTGCGCCGGAGCGGGTCAGGTGCTTGTGCATCGGGACCGTGCGCGCGCCACCGAGGGTGTCGTAGAGGGCGATACCGGCGCCGATGTAGGCGCGCTCCCACACCCGGTGCTGGAGCGGGAACAGGAACGGCACCGGGTGCACCAGGTGCGGTGCGAGCGTATTCAGCAGTAGCCCACGTTCTTTGAGCGCCTCGCGCACCAACGCGAAATCCATCTGTTCCAGGTAGCGCAGGCCGCCGTGGATGAGCTTGGACGAACGGCTCGAGGTGCCTGCGGCGAAATCGCGTGCCTCGACCAGGGTTACCGACAGGCCGCGCGAGGCGGCGTCGAGCGCGGCGCCGGCGCCGGTCACGCCACCACCGATGACCAGGACATCGACCTCGGCGGTGTCGAGCGTGCCGACAGCCTGCTCACGGTAGGTGGGGTCCAGTTGCACAGACACGATGATCTCCTTCTCGAAAGTATCCGGGGTGACTCAGATTTCGGCCCAGTCGAGCGTGCGCTCGACGGCTTTGAGCCAGCGGCGGTAGCCGTGTTCGCGTTGCTCCGCGGACCAGGTGGGGTACCAGCGGACGTCTTCGGACCAGTTGTCGAGCAGTTCGCCGGTGCCGCTCCAGAAACCGACGGCCAGTCCGGCGGCGTAGGCGGCGCCGAGCGCGGTGGTCTCGGCGACGACCGGTCGCGAGACCGGGACGCCGAGCAGGTCGGCCTGGATCTGCATGGCCAGCTGGTTCACGGTGACGCCGCCGTCCACCCGCAGCGTCGCCAGTCGGACCCCGGCGTCGCGCTGCATGGCCTCGACCACGTCGCGGGTCTGGTAGGCGATGGATTCCAGGGTGGCCCTGGCCAAGTGGGCGTTGTTGCTGTAGCGCGAGAGCCCGACGACCGCGCCGCGCGCATCGGGTCGCCAGTACGGCGCGAACAGACCGGAGAAGGCAGGCACGAAGTACACGCCGCCGGAGTCGGCCACCTGCCCGGCGAGGTCTTCGATCTGCGCCGCGCCCGCGATGATGCCCATCTGGTCGCGCAACCACTGCACGGCCGACCCGGTGACCGCGATCGACCCCTCCAGCGCGTAGGCGGGCTTGTCGTCGCCGAACTGATACGCGACCGTGGTGATCAAGCCGTGGTTCGAGCGCACGATCTCCGTGCCGGTGTTGAGCATCAGGAAATTGCCTGTGCCATAGGTGTTCTTGGCCTCGCCGGGCTGGAAACACACCTGCCCGACACCCGCGGCCTGCTGATCGCCGAGCACGCCCGCGATGGGCACCGAGCCTTTGAACGGGCCGTCGGGCTTCGTCGTCCCGAACAGTCGCGGATTCGCCGACGGCGCGATGGCGGGCAGCATGGCGCGCGGGATGCCGAAGATCGCGAGGAGGTCGTCGGCCCAGTCGAGGGTTTCGAGATCCATCAGCATGGTGCGCGAGGCATTGGTGGGGTCGGTGACGTGCACGCCGCCGGTGAGGTTCCAGATCAGCCAGCTGTCGAGGGTGCCGAACAGGGCGTCGCCACGCTCGGCATCGGCGCGCACGCCCGCGATGTTGTCCAGGATCCACTTCAGCTTGCCGCCGGAGAAGTACGGCGCGGGCGGCAGGCCGGTCTTCTCGCGGATGAGCGCGCTGTGCCCGGCGGCGTCGAGGTCGGCGATGATGCGGTCGGTGCGGGTGTCCTGCCAGACGATGGCGTTGCCGTAGGGGCGGCCGGTGTGGCGGTTCCAGACAACGGTGGTCTCACGCTGGTTGGTGACGCCGATGGCGGCGAGGTCGTCGGCCGTGAGATCGGCGAGCGAGAGGGCGGTCTTGACGACGGTGCGGGTGCGTTCCCAGATCTCGTCCGGATTGTGTTCGACCCAGCCGGGGCGCGGCATGATCTGCGAGTGTTCGAGCTGGTGGCGGGCGACCACGGTGCCCCTGTGGTCGAAAACCATGAATCGCGTCGACGTCGTGCCCTGGTCGATCGCGCCCACGTACCGGTTCATTTTCTCGCCTTCCCGGACCTCGTCGTCGAGTCCGCCGTTCGGGCACCTGTGCCCGAAGCCCACGCTAGGAACGCGCGGACGCGGGCACCACAAGCACCGTTCGACAATGCTGAACGGTGGTAGGTTCGGGCCCATGCCCGGCCCGATCCAGTCGATCGAACGCGCCGCCGCCGTGCTGCGGCTGCTGGCGCGCGGACCGGGGCCGCTGGGTGTCGGTGAGATCGCGGCCGCGCTCGACCTGGCCAAACCCACCGCGCACGGCATCCTGCGGACGCTGCTCGGGGTCGGATTCGTCGGCCAGGACGCGCTCACCGGCAAGTACCTGCTCGGCCCCGCGATCGGCGAACTCGGAACCGATCGGCTCGACGTGAACGAGTTGCGCTCGCGGGCGATCCATCGGGCCGACGCCCTCGCCTCGCGCTCCGGGGAATCGGTACGGATCGCGGTAGCGCGGGATACCGGGATCACGGTGATCCACCACGTCTTCCGGCCCGACAACAGCGAGCAGGCCCTGGCAGTCGGCGAGGTACTGCCCGCCCATGCGACCGCACTCGGCAAGGTCCTGCTCGCCTACGACGCCGCGGCGAAAGCCGGTGCGCTCCAGGCATTCACCCGGCGGACGATCACCGAACGCGACCGACTCGACCGCGCGATCACCGAGGTGCGACGGCGGGGCTGGGCAGACGAAGTCGAGGAGTACCGCTCGGGCGAAGCGGGGATCGCCGCGCCGATTCGAGCCAGAGGTGGCCTCGTCGTCGCTGCCATCGGCATCACCGGGCCGATGGATCGGCTGTGCGACAACCGTTTACAAACCCGACAGGCCGCGATCGAGCAGGTGCGCGCCGCCGCTCTCGCGGTGCACCGCGATCTGACGGCAGCGCAATGAACTGTGCCACCACGCTTTTCACTGCGACCGTCCCCTTGAACAGGCGCGCCGCTACCGTGACACCCCTCACCGCCGACGAAAGCAGCTGCCGATGACGCAACGCTTCGTGCTCGCCATCGATCAGGGCACCACCTCGAGCCGGTGCATCGTCTTCGATCAGCACGCCCGGCTGGCCGGAATGGCGCAGCGGACCCACCGTCAGCATTATCCCAGGTCGGGCTGGGTGGAACAGGACGCGCTCGAGATCTGGCGCACGGTGGAGCGGATCGTGCCCGCGGCGCTGCGCGATGCCGGAATCACCGTCGAGCAGGTGGCCGCGATCGGGATCGCCAATCAGCGCGAGACCACCGTTGTCTGGGATCGGCACACCGGTTTGCCGGTTCGGCTTGCCATCGTCTGGCAGGACGTACGCACCGAAGAGCTGGTCGATCAGATGAGGGAATCGCCTGGAGCACACCGCATTACCGAGTTGAGCGGGCTTCCCCTTGCCACGTATTTCGCCGCACCTCGCCTGCGCTGGCTACTCGACAATGTCGACGGTCTGCGCGCCAGAGGCGAACGCGGCGACGTTCTCTTCGGGACCATGGAGTCCTGGCTCATCTGGAATCTGACCGGCGGCGCCGAGCACGTCACCGACGTCACCAACGCCGGCCGCACCCTGTTGATGAATCTCGCCACCCGCCAGTGGGACGCGGAACTGTTGCGGTTCTTCGGCATTCCAGCCGCCATGCTTCCCCGCATCGAACCGTCGACCGGCGATTTCGGCACCGCGAGTACCGTCGTCCCCGGCGTGCGGATCGGCGCCGCCCTCGGCGACCAGCACGCGGCCCTGTTCGGCCAAACCTGCTTCGCCCCGGGCGAAACCGAATGCACCTACGGCACCGGCGGCTTCCTCATGATGAACACCGGCACCGAACTGATCCGCTCCCGGCACGGCCTGCTCACCACCATCGGCTACCAGGTCGGCTCCGAACCGGTCTACGCCCTCGAAGGGCCGATCGCGGTCACCGGATCTCTCGTCCAGTGGCTGCGCGATATCGTCGGCCTGATCGCCACCGCACCCGAGATCGAAACTCTCGCAAGCACAGTCGACGACAACGGCGGCTGCTACCTGGTTCCCGCCTTCTCCGGCCTCTACGCCCCGCACTGGCGCAGCGACGCCCGAGGCCTGCTCATCGGCCTGACCTCCTACGTCACCAAGGGCCACCTGGCCCGCGCCGTCCTGGAGGCCACCGCCTGGCAGACCCGCGACGTGGTCGAAGCCATGAACGCCGACGCGGGTCTCCAGGCGAAGTCCCTGCGGGTAGCAGGCGGCATGGCCTCCAACAACCTGCTCATGCAGATCATCGCCGACGTCCTCGACACGCCGGTCATGCGCCCGCTGGTCACCGAAACAGTCTCCCTCGGCGCCGCCTACGCGGCGGGCCTGGCCGTCGGCTACTGGCCCGATCTCCAAGGCCTACGCCGCAATTGGAAGGTCGCCGCCCAATGGATACCGTCGCCGGACCGTCGAATACGCGAGGAAGAATACGAACGCTGGCAACGAGCCGTCCAACTCAGCGTCGGCTGGGCGCGGCCCGCCGACTGAACCGCCGAGGTAGAGACAACTCGCTGCGTCAGCCGAAGAGTTCGTCGGTACGAGTGGCGGTGACCGCCTGCGTCAACCACGCGTCGAGCTGGTCGAGGTCGGTACACGCGGCGAGCTGCGCCCGCTGCGCGGCGGACAGCTCGAGCCCGCGGGCAGTCAGCACGGTGAGCACCGCGTGCGCAGCAGTCTCGGCGACCTTCGCGTCCACCTCCGCGAGCCCCTCCTCGCGCCCCTTCGCCATGTACTTGGTAGCGATGCGGCCGCGATATTGAGGCGTGCTCTCCATCAGTTCCTCCAAGCGTTGGCTCAGCATGTGGGGCACTGTATGCCGAGGTACGCAAGGGCCCCAATCAGTTACAGCGTGTTATGCGCCGACCGGCGTTGCAGGAAAACCGTGAGGGTGAACAGGAGGACACCGGCGACGGCCAGGAGCGCGCCGACCATGGCGGGGGCGGTGTAGCCGAGGCCCGCGGCGATGACGAGGCCGCCGAGCCAGGCGCCCGCAGCGTTGGCCATGTTCAAGGCGGCGTGATTGAGGGCGGCGGCGAGGGTTTGGGCGTCGGCGGCTACGTCCATGAGGCGGGTTTGGAGGCCGGGGGCCAGGGCCGCGCCCGAGGCGCCGACGAGGAAGGCGCCGATCGCGGCGGTGACGGGGTTGTGCGCCGCCAGGACGAACCCGGCCAGGATCACGACCATCGCGATCATGGCCACGAAGATCGAGCGGTCGACGCCGCGGTCGGCGAGGATGCCGCCGCCGATATTGCCCACGATCATGCCGAGACCGAACAGCGCCAGCACGATCGGCACCGCGCCGATGGGCATGCCCGCGACATCGGTCATCGTGGTGGCGATGTAGGTGTAGACCGCGAACATGCCGCCGAAGCCGATCGCGCCCACGGCCAGGGTGAGCAGCACCTGCGGGCGTCGCAGCGCCCCGAGTTCGGTTATCGGGTTGGTGATCTTCATGCTGGTCAGCGCGGGGACATAGCGCCACAGAGCGGCCACCGTGGCCACGCCGATCACGGCGACGACCACATAGGCGTCACGCCAGCCCAGGTGCTGACCGAGCCAGGTCGCGCCGGGCACCCCGATCACATTCGCCACGCTGAGCCCGAGCATCACCGCGGCCACGGCCTTGGCTCGCTGCCCCACGGGCGCGAGCGTGGCGGCGGCCAGCGAGGCGACGCCGAAGTACGCGCCGTGCGGCAGACCGGACACGAACCGCGCGAGCACGAGCGTGCCGAAGGTCGGCGCGAGCACGGTCCCGATATTGCCGAGCGTGAACGCGACCATCAACACGATCAGCAACTTCTTGCGCGCCACCCGCGCGCACAACGCGGCGATCAGCGGCGCACCGACCACGACCCCCAGCGCGTACGCCGACACCGCGTGCCCGGCCGACGGCTCGGAGATATCGAAGGCCCGCGCGATATCGGGCAGCAACCCCATGGTCACGAACTCGGTGGTCCCGATCCCGAATCCACCCAGCGCCAACGCGAGCATCGCCGGGACGTGCCAGCTGGTGCGTGGCACGTCGAGGCGATCGGGGGCTGCGATGGAAGAAGTCACGCTTCCATGCAACGGGCACGACGACCCATTAGCTACCCGAAACGAGCGTGAGTTACCCCACCGTGGGAACAACCGCCGAGTACGGACGCAAAAGCGCTCGCATCGGATTCGATGCGAGCGCTTTCTCACAGCCGTGCAGGTTCGCGGTTGCGAACCGGGGCTATCTCACTTCAGAGCGCGAGCCAGGTTGACGTCCAGCGCGCCGAGGAATTCCTCGGTGCTCAGGTAACCCTGGTCGCCGCCGACGAGCGCGGCGAGGTCCTTCGTCATCTGACCACCCTCGACGGTCTTGATGACCACGTCCTCGAGCGCCTGCGCGAAGCCGATCACCTCGGGGGTGTTGTCCAGCTTGCCGCGGTGTTCGAGGCCACGGGTCCAGGCGAAGATCGACGCGATCGGGTTGGTCGAGGTGGGCTTGCCCTGCTGGTGCTGACGGTAGTGCCGGGTGACCGTGCCGTGCGCGGCCTCGGCCTCACAGGTCTTGCCGTCCGGGGTGAGCAGCACCGAGGTCATCAGGCCGAGCGAGCCGAAGCCCTGGGCCACGGTGTCGGACTGCACGTCGCCGTCGTAGTTCTTGCAGGCCCAGACGTAGCCGCCCTCCCATTTCATGGAGGAGGCGACCATGTCGTCGATCAGGCGGTGCTCGTAGGTGAGGCCCGCCGCGTCGAACTCGGCCTTGAACTCGGCGTCGAAGACTTCCTGGAAGGTGTCTTTGAACATGCCGTCGTAAGCCTTGAGGATGGTGTTCTTCGTGGAGAGGTACACCGGGTAGTTCTGCTGCAGGCCGTAGTTGAACGAGGCCCGCGCGAAGTCCTCGATGGACTTCTTGAAGTTGTACATACCCATGACGACGCCGCCGTCTTCGGGCATCTTCACGACCTCGTGGATGATCGGCTCGCTGCCGTCTTCCGGGGTGAAGGTCAGCGTGACGGTGCCCGCCTCGTAGACCTTGAAGTCGGTGGCGCGGTACTGGTCGCCGAAGGCGTGACGGCCGATGATGATCGGCTTGGTCCAGCCGGGCACCAGCCGGGGCACGTTGGAGATGATGATCGGCGCGCGGAAGATGGTGCCACCCAGAATGTTACGGATGGTGCCGTTGGGCGAGCGCCACATCTTCTTGAGGCCGAACTCTTTCACCCGCGCTTCGTCGGGGGTGATGGTGGCGCATTTCACGCCGACGCCGTACTTCTTGATGGCATTGGCCGCGTCGACGGTGACCTGGTCGTCTGTCTTGTCGCGGTACTCGATGCCGAGGTCGTAGTACTCGAGGTTCACGTCGAGATAGGGATGGATCAGCTTGTCCTTGATGAACTGCCAGATGATCCGGGTCATCTCGTCGCCGTCGAGTTCTACAACGGTGCCTTCAACCTTGATCTTGGACATGGATCTTCGTGTCCTCCTCGGTGGGTGCCCTTATTGCACGGCTAGGCGAACACGCTTGTGAGCGGACCCCAGCAGTTCCAACAGACAACGTATATGCCCCGCGTTGTCTGCGGGACGTGTGGTGCAAACAAGACGAGCGTACTGCTGTCCCCCACCTCACCGCGACGGGAGGCCCCACTGTGCGGGACAACCCTGCCGGCCCGCCTGTTATCACCCGATCGGGCCTTGACCGGCTACTGAGTGGTAACAAGAGGCCCGCGCCGTAGCGCGGGCCTCGTCGAGAAGGTCAGACCGCGACGGGTATCGCGGCCGCGTGTTCGTCGCCTTCGATCAGGTTCTCCGGCTTGTCGCGGATCATCACCGCGATCACCACGGCGGCGGCGAGGAAGAAGCCGGCGCCGATATAGAACGCGACGTCGTAGCTGTAGATCGAGGCGCGTTCGATCAGGTGGTCGACGGTCGGGTTGTCGGTGACGTAGTTCTCGGCGGCCTGCACCGACAGGGTGGTCAGCAGGGCGGTGCCGACGGCGCCGCCGACCTGCTGGGCGGCGTTGAGCAGGGCACTGGCGACACCGGAGTCCTCGGCGTCGACCTGATGCAGGGCCACGGCCTGCATCCCGACGAACAGCGGGCCCATCCCGAGCGCCATCAGCAGCTGCGCGGGCAGCACGCTCAGCGCGTACCCGTCGCCGTAGCTCAGTTGTGCCAGCCACAGCAGTCCCACGACGCCGAGCAGCGCGCCGACCACCATGAGCGGACGCGGCCCGAACTTGGGCATCAGCGAACTGGTGATGCCCGCCGCGATCCCGATGCCCACGGGGAACGGCAGGAACGCGATGCCTGCCTTCAGCGGCGAATAGCCCAGGGTGTTCTGGTAGTAGAAGCTCAGGAACAAGAACATGGCGAACATCGCGATCGGGATCAGCAGCGCGGCCAGCAAGGCGCCGCCGCGATTGATCTCACCCGGAATTCGCAACGGCAGCAGCGGGTTCGCCGAGCGTGCCTCGATGAAGACGAACGCGATGAGCAAGGCGAAGCCGGCCCCGAGCAGGCCGAGGGTGCTGCCCGCCAGCCAACCGTGTTCGGCAGCGCGACTGAATCCGTAGACGATCGACACCAAGCCGAATGTCACGGTGACGGCGCCGGGCAAGTCGTAGCCGCCGGTTCTGGGCACCGGGATATCGCGCGCGATCACCGCCACCGCACCGGCTACCGCGATGAGCGCGATCGGCGTGTTCATCAGCAGCGTCCACCGCCACGACGCGAATTCGGTGAGCGCGCCGCCGACGATCAGCCCGAACGCGATGCCACCGGCGGTGATGCCGGCGAACACCGCGAACGCGCGGGCCCGTTCCTGCACGTCGGTGAAGATCACCGACAACAGCGACAAGGCCGCGGGGGCGAGCAGCGCGGCGAACGCACCCTGCAGACCTCGGCCGACGAACAACTGCGGACCGGTCTGCGCGAGCCCCGCCAGCGCCGACGCGGCGGCGAAGCCGACCAGGCCGACCAGGAAGATCCGGCGCCGGCCCAGGTAGTCGGCCATCCGTCCGCCGAGCAGCAGCAGCCCGCCGAAGATGAGCGTGTACGCGGTGAGCGCCCACTGTTTGTCGCCGTCGCTGATCCCCAGGTCACGCTGGGCATAGGGCAGGGCGATCGTGATCACGGTGGCGTCGAGCACCACCATCAGCTGGGCGGCGGAGAGCACGACCAGCGCCCACCACCGCATCGAACTCTGTTGGGAATCAACATGTTTCGTTTCTATCTCGGTGCTGGTCACCAGGACTCCTCGTCACTCGATCAGTGTGAACCAATCCTGGCACTGTGAGACAATTGGCGTCAAGAGAAAAATGTCTGACTGCGCCAATTGACCTAGTTGGACAGATAAAGCGGCCGACACGGTAGGCTGGTGAAATGCTGGACTCGACCACTCCGATCAGCGCCGACCGGACGACCGAACCGGCTGCCGGCGTGCCGCTGGGCCTGCGCGAGCGCAAGAAACTCCAGACCAAAGCCGCGATCGTGGCGGTCGGACTCGAGCTGTGCGACAGCCAAGGGTTCGACGCGACGACGGTCGAGCAGATCGCCGCGGGTGCCGATGTGTCCCCACGCACCGTCAACCGGTACTTCGCGCTCAAGGAAGACATCGTGCTGGCCCCGATCGACGACTTCGGGGTCTCCGTCGCCGTCGCGCTGCGCTCCCAGCCGAACACCGGCAACGAACTCCAGGCACTGTGCGGCGCCTACCTGGAGGTGGTCCAGGCCGAGGCGGATGCGGACGGCATCCGGTTCATCCGCCAGTTCCTGCAGATGCAGCGGATCATGCGCACCAGCCAGTCGGTCAACGCGCGCGCGCTGGAATACGCGGAGAAGAAGAACGTCGCGGTGTGCACCGAGCTCGCGCAGCGGATGGGCACGTCACCCGAGGACTTCACGGTGAAGCTGGTAGCCGGGATCTGGCAGATGCTGTGCCATCTCTCGGTCGCCGATACCGAGCAGGCACTGCTGAGCGGGTCACCGACGGTAGCTGTTCGGGTCACGCGCGACGCCGTGCTGCGCGCCTACCACGGTTTGCGGCAGGTCTGTGGCGCACCGGTGGACGACACGCCAGGCTTCGGCACACCGTCCGGCGAGTGATCTTCGGCGGGAAATGCGGGGGAAGTTTCCGCCCGCGGGAGATCTCCGGTTAACATGACGGCAAGGTCATGAGTACCAGCGCCAAGCCCCGGCTCGCTGGTCGGCAACCCTCCAGCTGCGGTGGGGTGCTCCGGGTGATGACCGGGCTCTCGAAAGTCGAGAGCAAGCGCGCACTGCAGGAGGCCCCCATGTGTTGTTGCCAGTCGATCCGACCCAGTTGACGAGATCCCCCGGCTGACACCCATTTGGAGCACGACATGACTGACTCTTCCCTGCCCGAGAACTGGTCCTTCGAGACCAAGCAGGTCCACGCGGGCCAGGCCCCCGACGCGAGCACCAACGCGCGGGCGCTGCCGATCTACCAGACCACCTCCTACACCTTCCGCGACACCGATCACGCCGCCGCGCTGTTCGGTCTCGCCGAGCCGGGCAACATCTACACCCGGATCATGAACCCCACCCAGGACGCGGTGGAGCAGCGCGTGGCCGCGCTCGAAGGTGGCGGCGCGGCGCTGCTGCTGGCCTCGGGCCAGGCCGCGGAGACCTACGCGATCCTGAACCTGGCGAGCGCGGGCGACCACATCGTGTCCAGCCCGCACCTCTACGGCGGCACCTACAACCTCTTCCACTACTCGCTGCCCAAGCTGGGAATCACGGTCTCGTTCGTCGAGGATCCCGATGACCTCGCGCAGTGGGAAGCCGCGATCCAGCCGAACACCAAGGCGTTCTACGGCGAGACCATCGCCAACCCGAGCAGCGCGGTGTTCGACATTCCCGGCATCGCCGGTGTCGCGCACGCGAACGGCCTTCCGCTGATCGTGGACAACACCGTCGCGACCCCCTACCTGATCCAGCCGCTGGCCCACGGCGCCGACATCGTCGTGCATTCGGCGACGAAGTACCTGGGTGGGCACGGTGCGGCCGTGGCGGGCGTGATCGTCGACGGCGGCACCTTCGACTGGACGGTGCGCGACGCCGACGGCAACGCGCGCTTCCCCGGCTTCACCGAGCCCGACCCCAGCTACCACGGTGCGGTGTTCGCCGATCTGGGCGCGCCCGCGTTCGCGCTGAAGGCTCGCGTGCAGTTGCTGCGCGATCTGGGTGCCGCGGTCTCGCCGTTCAACGCGTTCCTCATCGCCCAGGGCATCGAGACGCTGAGCCTGCGGGTCGAACGGCATGTCAGCAATGCCGAGGCGGTCGCGAAGTTCGTCGCCGAGCAGCCGGGCGTCGACGCGGTGTTCTACGCGGGCCTCGAGTCCTCGCCCTGGTACGCGCGAGCCAAGGAGCTGGCGCCCAAGGGTGCGGGCGCGATCGTGGCGTTCGAGCTGGCAGGCGGCGTCGACGCGGGCAAGAAGTTCGTGGACGCGCTCAGCCTGCACAGCCATGTAGCTAACATCGGTGATGTGCGTTCACTCGTGATTCACCCGGCGTCGACCACGCACTCGCAGTTGACGCCCGAAGAGCAGCTGGCGGCCGGCGTCACCCCCGGCCTGGTCAGGCTCGCGGTGGGCATCGAGGGAATCGACGACATTCTGGCCGATCTGCGGGCCGGGTTCGCGGCGGCGACGACGTGACTGTGAGCACCGAATCGCCGATCGCCCGACCAGGAACCGGGGTGGCCCTGCTGCCGCCGCCGGACGGGCGCGTCGGCCTGGTCGCCATCGGGGATGTGGCGCTGGAGAACGGCGCCGTCGTCCCCGATGTGCGGCTGGCGGTGCAACGCTGGGGCGAGCTCTCGCCCACCCTGGACAACGTGGTGCTCGTCGAACACGCGCTCACCGGCGACTCCCATGTCGTCGGTGGGCCCGACGGGGCGCCCGGCTGGTGGGAGGGCATGGTCGGGCCCGGCGCGCCGATCGACACCGACGAGTGGTGTGTGATCGCGACCAACGTGCTGGGCGGCTGCAAGGGCAGCACCGGCCCGTCCTCACTCGCCTCCGACGGAAAGCCATGGGGCGCGCGGTTTCCCGAGCTGAACATCCGTGACCAGGTGAAAGCCGAAGCGCAGTTGTTCGAGGTGCTCGGGATCGAGCGGCTCGGCGCTGTCGTCGGCGGCTCGATGGGCGGCATGCGGGTGCTCGAGTGGATCATCGGCCTGCCCGAGCGGGTTTCAGCCGCGCTCGTGCTGGCCGTGGGCGCCCGTGCCACCGCCGACCAGATCGGCACCCAGACCACCCAGATGGCCGTCATCACGGCCGATCCCGACTGGCAGGGCGGCGACTATCACGGCACCGGTCGCGCGCCGATGACCGGCATGGGCCTGGCCCGGCGGATCGCGCACCTGACCTACCGCACCGAGGGCGAACTCGATCACCGCTTCGCCAACAAGGCACAGGGCGACGAGGACCCGTGGACCGGCGGACGGTACGCGGTGCAGAGCTACCTCGAGCACCAGGCCGACAAGCTGTGTTCGCGCTTCGATCCGGCCACCTATGTACTGCTCAGCGAGGCCATGAACCGCCACGACGTGGGGCGCGGGCGCGGCGGCGTCGCCGCCGCGCTGGCCTCCACCGCGGTGCCGTGCGTGGTCGGCGGAGTCGACTCGGATCGCCTGTACCCCCTGCACACCCAGGCCGAGCTGGCCGAAGGACTGCCGGGCTGCGCGGGTCTCGAGATCGTGCACTCCCGCGACGGGCACGACGGGTTCCTCACCGAGGCGGCCGCCGTGTCGAAGCTGCTCACCGAGACGATGCGCTTGGCGCGGGAGAACCGCTGAGCCGTCAGGGTCCGGTCAGCAGAGTGACGATCGAGCGAACGTAGGCCTGAAGTCGTTCGCGCGGATACTCTTCCGGCTCGCCGACCCCCAGTCGACCGAGCACTTCGGCAATGGTGAGGGTCGAGTTCGCGAGTAGTCCGGCATCCATGCCCGACCATCGCGGCAGCACGGAGATACCCATGCGGACAAGCGATTCCGCGCGCTCCAAGATCTCGGCGCGCGAAGCACGAAGCGCCGCGCGATATTCGTCGGGCGCACTCGCCGGGGTGGCGAGGATCAGCCGCCAGCGGGTCGGATTCGCCAGTGCCACACCGACGAACGCTTCGACGGTCGCCGAGGCGGCGGCCAACGGATCGGCGCCGAGCAGGTCTTCGGGCAGCGTGTCGGCGATCTGATCCAGTCCGCGTTCCCGTTCGCGTTCCAGCAGCGCTTCGACGAGTTCGGCGCGGGTCTTGAACACCGTGTACAGCACAGGTTTTCCGACGCCCGCCTCCTGCGCGACGGCCTCCATGCTCAACTCGTGCAGTTCCATCCGGCCCAGGACCGTGAACGCGGCGTCGAGAAGTTGCGCGCGGCGCTGCTCCGGCGGCAGGCGCGGCGCATAGCGGCGTCGAGGTCGCTGCTCCTGCGTCGAGGTCACCGCCCACCTGCCTTTCGCTCGCCGACGATACCCGCCGACCCTGTCGGCACAAATCCTACGCAACCGTTGTATTCACGTCGAGCCATTGCTACGGTGGTGTTGTATTCAACTGTTTCTCGCACTGCAAAGGGGCATGTGCAATGGCTTTCGATGCGTCGACTCTGCGTCGCGACGACTACGGCTTCTTCGGGCCGGATTCCCCCACCTGGAAGGTGTGGGCGGCGCCGACCGCGCTGATCGGATTCCAGCGCGCGGTCACCCTCGAGCACTTCGATCCGTTCCTGACCGCCGCGGTCGCCGATTCACACGGGATCTACGACAATCCCGCCACCCGCCTCGACCACACGCTGTCCTACTTCCTGCTGGTCGCGCTCGGTGACGGCCGCACCGCCACCCAGGCATCCGAACACCTGATGAAGGTGCACGCGCCGATGACGGGCATCGAACCGATCAGCGGCAAGCGCTACAGCGCCAACAACCCCGACTCCCAGCTGTGGATCCATGTCACCGGGTGGCATTCGGTCCTCAAGGCCTTCGAGATGTTCGGACCCGGCCCGCTGAGTCCCGCCGAGGAGGACCGGTACTGGGCCGAATGCGTGATCGCCGCCGAACTGCAGACCTGCAAGCCCGCGGATGTACCGCGCAATCGGGCCGAGGTGCGCGCCTACTTCGAACGCGTCCGGCCGCAGTTGTGCGTCAGCGAGCGGGCCGTGGAGGCGATGCACTTTCTGCTGTGGCCATCGGTGAGCAAAGGCATGACGTTCGCCGCCGGTGGTCGGGTGCTGTCGCTGGCGACGATCTCGACGCTGCCCGCCTGGATGCGCGAGCTCGGCCGATTCGACATGCCCCGCGTTGTCGATGCCTCCGTGCGTGTCCCGGGGAAGGCGATCGTCTGGGCGGCCACACGTCGCGGCAACCGTGGGCTGATCATGGCTGCCCCGTACGTCGCGAAGATGACCGGACAGATCCTGGCTGCCCACGAGCACACCGCGCCACCGCGAACCCGGGCGACGATCAGCCCGGGCGATGCTCGCGCGCTCTACGGCAGCAACGGCACCCGCAGCCTGTGGGACAAGACCTCCGCCTGAACCCTGAACCAGAAC
>NZ_JBSGVG010000071.1:0-19216 GCF_053608345.1 Nocardia sp. NPDC055050 | reverse complement strand
GCCCCCGACCGATCAGACCGGCTTCGGCGGCAACGCGGGCGGCGTCGAATTCAGCGGATACCCGCCGTGCGGCGGGATCATGCCGGGATGCGGCGCACTCGGACGCCAGAACATCGGGCCCGGCCTGCTGCGATCGCGCAGCGCCCACATCCGCCAGGTGAGCACCGGGTGGCTGGCCATCGCGTTGACCAGCCAGATGAAACCACCCCGGTCGAGCGCGGCACGGTCGGCCATCTCGTCGACACCGACATCGGTGTTGAGGTACTTGCCCGCGGCGAGCGTCGCCATCGCGGTGGACGCGCCGTGCGGCCGGAAACAGAAGCCGTGATTGTCGGCGGTGTACTCCTGGGCACGGATCAGCGACGACCCGAGTATCGGCAGCCACGGTGCGACGAACATGCCCAGCTGGCGCCAATAGGAGACGTGACCAGCGGCGATATGGCCGACTTCATGCCCGATGATGAACGCGAGTCCGTCGGGCTCACGCGCCGCGCCGCCGATTTCGAACAGGTCGCTGTAGACCACGACGAACCGGCGGAACCCGTGGCCCGCGGCGAACGCGTTGATCTGGCCGTTGCCCAGGATGACGTAGGCGTCCGGCGCCTTGTACATCCCGAATCGCGCCGCCGCCTCCTGCACCATCCGATAACCCTCGGGGAACTGGGTGGGCGACATCTTCACCCCGTTCACGCGCTGGGTCGCGAGATTCAGACCACGACCCGCCCACAGCAGCACCGGCGCGAACAACAGCAGCAGCACATACGGACTGGTGACGATCGAACTGGTCTGCTCCACACCGTGCTCGTCGACGATGGGATCGGCGAACAGCTCGACCGTCATGAGCGCGAGCGCGAGCAGGTACGCGACCGCGGTGATCATGATGACGACGATCAGCAGCGGGATCTCCCACGGATGCCGGGCGGGACGATCCCACGGCATGAGTCCGCGCGGTCGGTGCTGCGGCGGTGCGGGCGGACCGCTCGGCGGGTAGTAGCCAGGGGCGTACTGGCCGGGCGCGACCGGCGGATACGGGCCGGCCTGCGGCTGAGGTGGGCTGTCCTGCGCGGGAAATCCGCCCGTCCGCGGATCGGGCTGGGCCCACGGCGAGGGCGGCGCTGTGTCCTTGTCCAGTGACGGTGTTCGGTCGGGCTGGTGTCCGGTGTGCTCCGGCGGGGAACCTGCCGAATGCGGGGAATGCGGTTCGTGCGGGTGCATGAAACGACTCTAAGCGGGCCTGCGACAATCGCAGCCATGCGCGTTTACCTGGGTGCCGACCATGCCGGTTTCGAACTGAAGAATCACGTCAAGGCTCATCTGCAGGAGGCCGGAGTGGAGGTCGTCGACTGCGGCGCCCTCGAATACGACGCTCTCGACGACTACCCCGCCTTCTGCATCGAGGCGGCCCGACGCACCGTCGCCGATCCGGGCTCGCTCGGCCTGGTCTTCGGCGGCAGTGGCAACGGCGAGCAGATCGCCGCCAACAAGGTCGCCGGCGCTCGCTGCGCCCTGGCCTGGAGCGTCGAAACCGCGGTGCTGGCCCGCGAACACAACAACGCCAACCTGATCGGCATCGGCGGCCGCATGCACTCCACCGCCGACGCGCTGGCCATCGTCGACGCGTTCCTCGCGGCCGCGTGGTCGGACGAGGCGCGTCACCAGCGTCGCATCGACATTCTCGCCGACTACGAGAAGACCGGCATCGCCCCCGAAATCCCCGCGTACTGACGTAGTGCCGGAAGGACATACCCTCCACCGGATCGCCGACCTGCATCAGCAGCGGTTCTCCGGTGGGGTGGTGCGGGTTTCGAGTCCGCAGGGGCGGTTCGCCGAAGGCGCCGCGCTGGTGGACGGGCAGGTGCTGGAGCGGGCCGAGGCCTATGGGAAGCATCTGCTGCATCACTATGCGTCCGGATTGACGGTGCATGTGCATCTCGGGCTGTACGGCACTTTCAGCGAGGCCGAGTTGCCGATGACGGCACCGGTCGGGCAGGTGCGTATGCGAATGCTGGGGGCCGCAACAGATTTCGGCACCGATCTGCGCGGGCCCACGGCGTGTGAAGTGCTGATGCCGCCCGAGGTGGACGCGCTCACCGCACGCCTCGGCGCCGATCCGTTGCGCGCCGACGCCGACCACGAACGAGCGGGCGCGCGAATCCGGCGCTCCCGCAGGGCGATCGGCGCACTGCTGATGGACCAAGCCCTGATCGCCGGTGTCGGCAACGTCTATCGCGCGGAAGTCCTTTTCCGCCACGGCATCTCGCCCTTCCGCCCCGGCACCTCGATCACCCCTACCGAATGGGACGCGCTCTGGGCCGACCTGGTCGACCTCATGCCGATCGGCGTCACCACCGGCCGCATGCACGTGGTCCGGCCCGAACACGACACCGGCGCACCGTCTTACACCAAAGACCGCCCCCGCACCTACGTCTACCGCCGCCAGGGCGAACCCTGCCGAGTCTGCGCCACTCCCATCGCGCACAAGGTCATGGAAGCCCGAAACCTCTTCTGGTGCCCCACCTGCCAGCCCCGCTGACAACCGCCGGTGTGATTCCCGCCGGTGTGCGAGCATGATCGGATGACGCAACCCGGGCCGGAATATCATGGCGCCGATGGTGATCCGCGCTACCCGTCACCGCGCAAGTTACGCAACGTAGCGGCCAACCTCGCCGACATCGTGCTTCCCTACGGTGTGGTCGTGGTCGCGTTCGTCGCTGTTGTGCTGCTCGTCGGTCACGACTGGATGCTCGACATGGATGACCAGGCCCCGGTGATGTTCGGGTCCATGATCTTCCTGGTGATCCTGCTGGTGACCAACGCCACGGTGCTGCCGAGTGTCTTCGGCTCGACCGTCGGTCAACTTCTGATGGGCCTGAGGTGGATCCGCGGCACGGATGGCGTCAGTCCGAGCGCACGTGACATGTGGCGAGCATTCCGGCAGCACCGCATCGTTTTTCGGCTCGGCGGCGTCGCTCAGTGCGCGCCACTGATCGTCGTGGTGCGCAGATGCGACACCACCGAGGACCGGTCTGCCGTAGCGGTCGACACCCCCGGCCAGGCTGCGGTCACCTATCTCGAACACTGAGCGCACGGCCACGATGCGGGCCGTCGACGCGCCGTAACCAGTCGGTGCCCCCGATGCCGAGCACGGACTCCCGTGATGTCACGACTCGATCCGGTCGAAATCGGCTGAGCCGGAACGCGAAGTGCAGGCTTCGCGATCCGACTCAGCCGGCGACCGCCGTTCCCAGTTCGGGGTCGCCCGATTCAGCGAGCGCGAAACGCCGCCCGCCCGCCGATTTCGCCGAGTACATCGCGCGGTCGGCGCGACGCAGCAGGTCGGTGAAATCGCACGTCTTTCCCGGTGGACAGAACGCGGTGCCCACGCTGGCCGAAACCGGCACGGGGCCCGCGCTCGACCACACCGGGTCGCGCAGTGCGGCGACCACGAGGTGCGCCAACTCGCCGAGGGTGTCGCGGCGGGGGTTGGCCGCCACCACGAACTCGTCGCCGCCGTATCGGCAGATCACCGTGTCGGGCGGGCACACCTCACGCAAGCGGTTGGCCAGTTCGACCAGTACCTCGTCGCCGATCGCGTGTCCGTAGCCGTCGTTGATCTGTTTGAAGCGGTCCAGGTCCACCACCAGCACACCGACACCGCGGCTCGGGTCGGCGGCGAACGCGCGCACCCGTTCTTGCAGCAGCGTGCGGTTCGCGAGATCGGTGAGGGCGTCGTGAGTCGCCTCGTGGCGCAAGCGGTGCTGCAGCGCGGCGATCTCCTGTACGCGCAGTGACACTTTCGCCGAAATGTTCTGTTCCTGTTGCGCCAGAGCGCGTTCCTGCAGAGCCTGTGCGTAGCTGTCGATGGCCTGGCTGGCCACCAGCGGCCAGCGGGTCGCCACCAGCGAACCCGGAACCCCCGAGGGGAAGCCGAGCAGCCAGCGACTGGCGTGGGCCAGCATCCTGGTGCGTTCGAACGGCGCCTCGGCCAACCGCGCGCCGAGCTTGCGCGCCTGTGGAACCGGGAACGGTTCGGTCCGAGCCAGGTGCAGCAGCCGCTCGACGATGTCGACGAGCACCGGCTCCAACTGGTGCGGCGCCGTGGAAGAGCCCGGTTCGGCGCAGACCGCGCGGGCCCAGGCGCGGGCCATCGCGGCAACCGGTGGCTCGATGTGGACAGTCATCGACATCACCGGCGGTAGGTGGCGACGAACTTGCCACCTCGATCATTCGCACTGCTACGCGGTTGGGTCCACCGAGTTCGGCACACGCTCACCGCCCCCTTTCCAGATACCCCCGTCCGGCAAAAAGGATCCTAGCAAGCCACCCGAGACCGAAAAGTCACGTTCTGCAACGCGTTCTCTGGTCTCTCGCGAATGGCGATCGGGTATGACATCGCTGCAGCGTCTCCGGCGTTACATATTTCCCGAAAAGAAATTTCGTGAGCCGAAACATACAGCGTGATGCCCTCCGCTGGGCGGTGGACGTTGCGTCGCCATGGGTCCCTCCTGGCACGGGGTGCGAGTCGTGACGATGTGGCAGTAGTCGTCACGCGCATTCTCATGGTGGCCTACTCGCCGCCCACGTGCCGGGTTTTTAAGGAAAATTCTCCTATTTAATCCCCCGGTGGAGCAGGCGCCGGTCCCCATGGGCGCATCAACCATCGTCGCCGGGAGGGGGTTTCGGGGATAGGGTCATTAGGCCCTAATCGGGCATGGCGAGGGTTGGTCGCGTGGGCAGTGGGGTACACCGGCGGCCGACACGCATCAATGGGGCAGGCAGGGGCCGGATTGGCATTTTTCGCGCGGGGTTCGGTACAGTCGTGGCGCACACGACATCGTGGCGATCCCATCGATGTCGTATGCCTGCGGGTGTAGTTCAATGGTAGAACCTCAGCCTTCCAAGCTGATGGTGCGGGTTCGATTCCCGTCACCCGCTCAAACATGTATTGCCTCCACGGTGCTCTCGCCGGTGAGGTATCGGGGTGTAGCGCAGCTTGGTAGCGCATCCGCTTTGGGAGCGGAGGGTCGCAGGTTCAAATCCTGTCACCCCGACCATCACCATTCGCCCAGCTCAGGCTTGTAGGAGACGGATGCCCACGCAACGCAAGGTCGCGATCGTCACCGGAGCCGCCCGTGGCATCGGCGCCGCAGTGGCCACGAAGCTCGCCGCCGACGGATACGCCGTCGCCGTCCTCGATCTCGACGAAGCCGCCTGCGCGGGCACCGTCGCCGCCATCGAGGCCGCCGGGGGCGCCGCCCTCGCGGTGGGTGCCGACGTGGCCGACGAAGCGGCCGTCGCCGCCGCGGTGGAGCGGATCGCCACCGAGCTCGGCGCGCCGACCGTGCTGGTCAACAACGCGGGCGTGCTGCGCGACAACCTGCTGTTCAAGATGTCGGTCGACGACTGGGACACCGTCATGAACGTGCACCTGCGCGGTGCCTTCCTGATGACCCGCGCCGTGCAGAAGTACATGGTCGAGGCGAAGTTCGGTCGCATCGTCAACCTGTCGAGCACCTCGGCACTCGGCAACCGCGGCCAGGCCAACTACGCCGCGGCCAAGGCGGGCATGCAGGGGTTCACCAAGACCCTCGCCTTCGAACTCGGCAAATTCGGCGTCACCGCCAACGCGATCGCGCCCGGCTTCATCGAAACCGAGATGACCGCGGCCACCGCCGCCCGGGTCGGCGCGGACTTCGAGGCCTTCAAGGCCGCTGCGGCCGCACAGATCCCGGTGAACCGGGTCGGCACGCCCGAAGACATCGCCAACACCGCCGCGTTCTTCGTGAGCGAGGGCGCCGGCTTCGTCTCGGGCCAGGTCATCTACGTGGCCGGTGGCCCGAAGGACTGAACGTCGGTCAGGCGCAGCCGAACCGGAAGTCCGCCCGCGCCTCCGTGCCCGCGGCCACGGTGACCCGCACCGGCTCGGTGACGGCCAACCCGCAGCCGCCGGGCACCGTCACCACCTTCGCCTCGTAACACCCCGCGGGCAGCGCCACCGTGGCGCGCCCGTCGGCCCCGCTGACCAGCGTCGCGACCACCTGTTTCGCCTCGCACGGCGTCACCTCGATATCGGCCCGGTTCACCGGAACCGGCTCCCGTCCGGTGAACGTCCACGCCGTCAGCGTCCCCGTTCCCTGCGGTGCTGGATCGGCGCTCGCGACACCGCTGACCATGAGCGGAGCGAATACGGACAGAGCGAGAAATGTACGGCGCATGAACCTCTCCTCGTCGATGAGTCGGGTCGTCCGCTGCTGATGGTAGGCCCATCGGGTTGGAAATCCGCACGTCACACCCGGGTTCGACGTTGACGATTCGGCGACGGGTCCCGGCGCCCGGCGTTGCGATGTCGCGTCGACAGGCTCAGTCGGGCACGGGCGTGATGCCCGCGCGTTCACTCCAGACCTGCTCGGCGGGGACGGAGATCGTGGTCATCTCGGGGTAGCGCAGGGCGGAGAGGGTGCCGCCGAAGACGGCGCCGGTGTCCAGGCAGAGGGTGTTGTTGACCCAGGTCAAGGTGTGGACCGGCGTGTGGCCGTAGAGGACCGTGGGGGCGCCCCGATAGTCCTTGGCCCAGTCGTAGCGGACGGGATAGCCGTGTTCGTCGAGCTCACCGGTGGGGGCGCCGTAGAGGGCGAAGGAGCGGGCTCGGCCCGACGTGCTGCCGTGCAGGCTCTCGGGCAGACCCGCGTGGGCCACGACCAGCGCGCCGCTGTCGAGGAGGTAGTGGCTCGGCAGGGTGCCGAGGAAAGCGTGTGCGGCCGTACGGAATTCGAGGTCTTCGTCGGCCAGTTGGGACAGCGACTGTTCGAGGCCGTGCGCGATGCGGACATTGCGGCCGTCGAGGGCGCGCATCAGCTTGTGATCGTGGTTGCCGGTGACGCACAGGGCGGTTCTCGCGGCCACCATCCCCATCACCAGACGCAGCACCCCGGGTGTGTCGGGGCCCCGGTCGACGAGGTCGCCGACGAAGACCACGGTGCGCTCGCCCGGGTGGGCGGCGCCGATCGGGCGGCCGCGGACGTCACGGTCCAGGACGTAGCCGAGTTCGCCGAGCAGGGTCTCCAATTCGGAGCGGCAGCCGTGGACGTCGCCGATCACGTCGAACGGTCCGGTCAGATCGCGGCGATCGCGGGGGAGGAGCTCGGTGCGGCGGGATTCGGTCATATCCCTTCCATCGTCGTGCAGGGCGGGCCCGCGCCGCAACCGTGTTACCGCGCGGTGGGAATCGCCGAGTCGGGCCAGACCCAATCGGCCACGACCGGGATATCGGCGCCCTGTTCGCGGGTCCAGCGGCGCGCGATCAACCGGGCGTCGACGATCTCCTGGCGCAGACCCGCCGCCCGCTCGCGCAGACCCGGAACACGGTCGATCACGTCGAGCACCAGATGGAAGCGGTCCAGATCGTTGAGCATCACCATGTCGAAGGGCGTGGTGGTGGTGCCCTTCTCCTTGTAACCGCGCACGTGCAGGTTGGCGTGGTTGGTGCGGCTGTAGGTGAGCCGGTGCACCAGCCACGGGTAGCCGTGGAAGGCGAAGATCACCGGGCGGTCGGTGGTGAACAGGGCGTCGAACTCGGCGTCGGGCAGGCCGTGCGGGTGCTCGCCCGCGGGCAGCATGCGCATCAGGTCGACGACATTGACGAACCGAATCCGCAGGTCCGGCAGCCGATCCCGGAGGATCGCCACCGCGGCCAGAGTTTCCAGGGTCGGCACATCGCCCGCGCACCCGAGCACGACATCGGGCGTGGTGCCGGGGTCGTCGTTGTGACACGCCCACTCCCAGATTCCGAGGCCGCGAGTGCAGTGCAGCCCCGCCTCCTCGGCCGAAAGCCAGTCCGGCCCCGGCTGTTTGCCCGCCACGACCACGTTCGCGTAGTGCAGCGATCGCAGGCAGTGGTCGTAGGTCGACAGCAGGGTATTGGCATCCGGCGGCAGATACACGCGCACGATATCGGGGCTCTTGTTCGCCACCACGTCGAGGAAACCGGGATCCTGATGGGTGAACCCGTTGTGGTCCTGACGCCACACATGCGAGGTGAGCAGGTAGTTCAGGCTGGGGATCTTGCGCCGCCACGGCACCGCCGAGCTGGCATCGAGCCATTTGGCGTGCTGATTGAACATGGCGTCGACGATGTGGATGAACGCCTCGTAGCAGGTGAAGACGCCGTGGCGGCCGGTCAGCAGATAACCCTCCAGCAGGCCCTCACACATGTGCTCCGACAGCACTTCGACCGCGCGCCCGACCGTCGACAGATCCACGTCCCAGCGCCCGACTTCCTCCTGCCAGTCGCGTCCGGTCACCTCGAGAATGTCCTGCAACCGATTGCTGACCAGTTCGTCGGGGGCGAAGGTGAGGAAGTTGTGCGGATTGCGGGCGGTGACATCGCGCAGCCAGCCGCCGAGGACCCTGGTGGCCTCGTGCTCACCCGCACCTGGCGACACGACGTCCACGCAGTAGTCGCGCCAGTCGGGTAGATCGAGATCGCGAATCAGCAAGCCGCCGTTGGCAACCGGGTTCAGGCTCATCGGATTCGCGGGCACCTGCTGGAGCAGGGCCGGTACCGGCGACCCGTCCCGGCCGAACAGTTCCTCCGGCCGATACGACCGCAACCACAGCTCCAGCACCCGCCGGTGCTCGGAGTCGGTGCGCGCGTTCGGCAGCGGCACCTGATGGGCGCGGAACGTGCCCTCCACCCGTTGGCCGTCGACCACCGGGGGACAGGTCCAGCCCTTCGGCGTGTGCATCACGATCATCGGCCAGCGCGGACGTTTCGTGTCCCCGTCCTCGCGGGCCGCCCGCTGGAACTGCGCGATCCGGTCCATACAGGTGTTCATCGCGGCGGCCATCGCCTGGTGGACCGGTGCGGGGTCGTTGCCGGAGACGATCAGCGGTTCGTAGCCGTAGCCACGGAGCAGCTCGATCAGTTCTTCCTCGGGAACGCGGGCGAGGATCGTCGGATTGGCGATCTTGTACTCGTTGAGCGCGAGGATCGGCACCACCGCGCCATCGCGGCCCGCGTTGAGGAATTTGTTCGCGTGCCAGCTGCCCGCCAGCGGACCGGTCTCGGCTTCGCCGTCACCGACGACGCAGAACACGACGAGATCGGGGTTGTCCAGGGCGGCGCCGTAGGCGTGCAGCAGCGAGTAGCCGAGCTCACCGCCCTCGTGGAAGGACCCCGGCGTCTCCGGCGCGCAGTGGCTCGGCACACCGCCGGGGAAGGAGAACCGATGGAAGAATCGGCGCATGCCGTCGACGTCGCGGGGGATGTCCGGCTCGAGCTGGGCGTAGGCGTCCTCCAGCCACGCGCAGGCGTTGGGGCCGGGGCCGCCGTGACCGGGGCCCGCGACATAGACCGCGTTCAGGCCGCGGTCCCGGATCACCCGATTGGCGTGGGCCCACACCAGATTCAGGCCGGGCACGGTGCCGAAGTGGCCGAGCAGGCGCGGCTTGATGTCGTCGGGGACCAGCGGGGTGCGTAGCAGCGGATTGCTCATCAGATAGATCTGGCCGACCGCGAGATAATTCGACGCCCGCCACCACGCGTCGACGGCGACGAGTTCCTCGCGCGAGAGCGGACCGGGCGCGTCGGTGAGGACGTAAGGCTTCGGGGCGATGGTCTCGCCCTGACCGTCTCCCACATTGTCCGCCGCGGTGTCGCCCACGGTGGTTTCGGTCATCGCGGACTCCTCGAACTCGATGAGGTCACGGCGCCGTCCGCGCCGCGGGGGCCTGCACGGGCGCCGATCGAGGACCGGCGACACCGGTGGAGAAACGCACCGCCGAGCCTACCGTCGTGCCGGTTCCCGACGCCGCAACGGCGGTCGATTACTCTGCGGGCCATGCATTCTCTCGGCAGGATCATCGGAATCGGACTCGTCGCGGCCGCCGCGATCACGACAGCGGCCTGCGGCTCCGACACGGATTCGAGCAGCGCGCCGAGCTCGAGCGCGGCCGGCGGGAGCTCCGCGAGCACAGGTCGCGAATGCACCGCCGACGACGTGAAAGTCAGCGGCGGTTACGGCGAGGCGCCCAAGATCACCATCCCCGACAGCTGTGACCCGCCCAAGACTCTGATCACCAAGGACCTGGTGGTGGGCACCGGGCCGGGCGCGGTGGCCGGCCAGCCGCTGACGATGAACTACGAGCTGGTCACCTGGTCGGACAAGCAGGTACTCGACAGCTCCTTCCAGCGTGGTAAGCCGTTCGGGCTCACCCTCGGCGCGGGCCAGGTCATCCAGGGCTGGGACGAGGGGCTGATCGGCGTGCAGCAGGGCACGCGCAGGCTGCTGATCGTGCCGCCGAACCTCGGCTACGGCGAGGGCGGCAACGGTGTGCCGCCGAACGAGACGTTGGTCTTCGTGACCGACGCCGTGCAGGTCGGCCGCTAGCGGCACCCTCAACCAAACACCGATTGCGCGAGCGCGCAGGCGGTCAACTACCCTGGTCGAGATGCGCATTGTGCGCCGCACCTGGCTTAGCCGTGCCTGACTATGGCGCGTCGCCCCCTGTGGGGACACCACCATGAACTACGAACCAAGGAGTATGTCCGTGAAGAGCACCGTCGAGCAGCTGAGCCCGACCCGGGTCCGGATCAACGTCGAGGTGCCCTTCGAGGAGCTGAAGCCCGACTTCGACAAGGCCTACAAGGCGCTGGCGCAGCAGGTCAAGATCCCCGGCTTCCGTCCCGGCAAGGCTCCGGCCAAGCTGATCGAGACCCGTGTCGGCCGTGGCGCCGTGCTCGAGCAGGTCGTCAACGACGCACTGCCGAACAAGTACGCCGAGGCCATCCAGACCTCGGAGGTCAAGGTCATCGGCCAGCCCGAGATCGAGATCACCAAGATCGAAGACGGCGAAGAGCTGGCGTTCACCGCCGAGGTCGACGTGCGTCCCGAGATCGCCCTGCCCGACTACTCGGGCATCGAGGTGACCGTCGATTCCTTCACCATCGGTGACGACGACATCGAGGAGCAGCTCACCTCGCTGCGTCAGCGCTTCGGCACCCTCACCGGTGTCGAGCGTGCCGTGGCCGATGGCGACTTCGTGTCGATCGACCTGTCGGCCACCGTCGACGGTGAGGACGTCCCCGAGGCGGCCACCACCGGGCTGTCGCACGAGGTCGGTTCGGGTCAGCTGATCGAGGGCCTCGACGAGGCCGTCATCGGCCTGAAGGCCGGCGAGTCCGCCGAGTTCACCTCCACCCTGGTGGCGGGCGACCACGCGGGCAAGGAAGCCGTGATCACCGTGACCGTGCAGTCGGTCAAGGAGCGCGAGCTGCCCGAGGCCGACGACGAGTTCGCCCAGCTGGCCAGCGAGTTCGACACCATCGACGAGCTCAAGGAAGACCTGAAGGGCCGCGTCGAGCGCGTCAAGAAGGTCGAGCAGGCCGGTTCCATCCGTGACAAGGTGCTCGACACCCTGCTCGAGACCGTCGAGGTCCCGCTGCCCGAGGCCGTCGTCAAGGCCGAGGTCGACGCCGTGGTCCACGACGCCGTCCACGGTTTCGACCACGACGAGGCCAAGCTGGCCGAGGCGCTCGAGGCGCAGGGCTCCTCCCGCGAGGAGTTCGACAAGGACACCCAGGAAGCCGCCGAGAAGTCGGTGAAGACCCAGCTGCTGCTCGACGCCATCGCCGAGGCCGAGAACACGCAGGTCGGCCAGCAGGAGCTGACCGAGCGAATCCTGTTCCAGGCGCAGCGTTACGGCATGTCGCCGGAGCAGTTCATCCAGCAGGTGCAGCAGGCGGGCCAGCTGGGCGCGGTCTTCGCCGACGTGCGACGCGGCAAGGCGCTGGCCGGAGTTGTCGGTCAGGTGAAGGTCACCGACTCCGAGGGCAATGTGGTCGACACCACCGAAATGTTCGGTGACCCTGCGGAATCCGCTGACATCGAGCTGGACGAAGCCGCTGCCGAGTAGGTTTCGGCGGCGTGATTTGATTGCGCTGTGAGCGAAGAAGGGCGGTGCCGGGAGTTCGGCGCCGCCCTCCTTCGTTAGTGTTTGTGACGACGAACCGTATTCGTATGGCCGTAGCAATCGGTGAGAAGAGAAGGCAGGTATCCGTGACGATCAACCAGGCAGGGGTCATGACAGCCGCTACCGCTGGACTCAACCTCAGTGATTCTGTATACGAACGGCTGCTTCGCGAGCGCATCATCTTCCTGGGCACCCAGGTCGACGATGAGATCGCGAACAAGATCTGCGCGCAGATCCTGCTGCTCTCGGCCGAGGACGCGACGAAGGACATCGCGCTCTACATCAACTCGCCCGGTGGCTCGGTCACCGCGGGCATGGCCATCTACGACACGATGCAGTTCGCCGAGTGCGACATCAAGACCGTCGCGATGGGTCTGGCCGCATCGATGGGACAGTTCCTGCTCACCGCGGGCACCAAGGGCAAGCGTTTCGCGCTGCCGCACACCCGGATCATGATGCACCAGCCGTCGGCGGGCATCGGTGGTTCGGCGGCCGATATCGCGATCATGGCCGAGCAGTTCGCCCACACCAAGCGTGAGCTCAACGAACTGCAGTCGCTGCACACCGGCAAGTCGGTGGAGCAGGTGACCGAGGACGCGGACCGCGACCGCTGGTTCACGGCGAAGGAAGCCCTGGAATACGGCTTCATCGACCACGTGGTCACGCACGCGAACCAGGCGAAGTAACCGCCGCCGTCCCCCCTCACTCGAGACAAGCTTGGAGATAAAGATGGCCAACCTCTTCGACCCGCGCGCCGGCCACGGCTCCGGTGCGAGCCTGCCGCAGTCGCGCTACATCCTGCCGCAGTTCACCGAGCAGACTTCGTTCGGCGTCAAGACTTCCGACCCGTACAACAAGCTGTTCGAAGAGCGCATCATCTTCCTGGGCAACCAGGTCGACGACGTGTCCGCGAACGACATCATGGCGCAGCTGCTGGTGCTGGAGTCCCAGGACCCCGACCGCGACATCACCATGTACATCAACTCGCCCGGTGGTTCGTTCACCGCGCTGATGGCGATCTACGACACCATGCAGTACGTGCGCCCCGACGTGGTGACGGTCTGCCTGGGTCAGGCGGCCTCGGCCGCCGCGGTGCTGCTGGCCGCGGGCGCTCCCGGCAAGCGCGCCGCGCTGCCCAACGCGCGCATCCTGATCCACCAGCCGTCCTCCGGCGGTGTGCAGGGCCAGGTGTCCGACCTCGAGATCGCCGCGGCCGAGATCGAGCGGATGCGTCGCCTGATGGAAGTCACCATCTCGCGCCACACCGGCAAGCCCGAGGAGCAGGTGCGCAAGGACACCGACCGTGACAAGATCCTGACCGCCGAGGAAGCCAAGGAATACGGCATCATCGACCAGGTCTTCGATTACCGGAAGCTCAGCGGACAGAAGTGACACGCCCGGGCCCGCTGTCCTGATCTGGGCGGCGGGCCCGGCTTTTTCAGCCGCGGTGGCTCACAATGGTGAGGACCCGCACAACCCTTCACATCGAACATGCGCGAGTTGTCGACCTGTCTCGCGCACACCAGGTACGGTCGACTCAGGGACCATTGCTCTGATTGACGGCACCGAGACGTATTTCCGGCCCAATCGGGGGACGACGGTCGCACTCGGACAAGGAAGTAGGGACCTACGAGATGGCGCGCATCGGAGACGGCGGCGATCTGCTGAAGTGCTCGTTCTGCGGAAAGAGCCAGAAGCAGGTCAAGAAGCTCATCGCGGGCCCTGGGGTGTATATCTGCGACGAGTGCATCGACCTGTGCAACGAGATCATCGAAGAAGAGCTGGCCGAGTCGAGCGAAGTGAAGCTCGACGAGTTGCCCAAGCCTTCGGAGATCCGGGATTTCCTCGAGAACTACGTGATCGGCCAGGACACCGCCAAGCGGACCCTCGCCGTCGCGGTCTACAACCACTACAAGCGCATTCAGGCGGGCGACAAGGGCCGCGACAGCCGCGGTGAGGCCGTCGAGCTGATGAAGTCGAACATCCTGATGCTCGGCCCCACCGGTTGCGGCAAGACCTACCTCGCGCAGACCCTGGCCAAGATGCTGAACGTGCCGTTCGCCATCGCCGATGCCACCGCGCTCACCGAGGCGGGCTATGTGGGTGAGGATGTCGAGAACATCCTGCTGAAGCTGATCCAGGCCGCCGACTACGACGTCAAGCGCGCCGAGACCGGCATCATCTACATCGACGAGGTCGACAAGATCGCCCGCAAGAGCGAGAACCCGTCGATCACCCGCGATGTGTCGGGCGAGGGCGTGCAGCAGGCGCTGCTGAAGATCCTGGAGGGCACCCAGGCGAGTGTGCCGCCGCAGGGCGGTCGTAAGCACCCGCACCAGGAGTTCATCCAGATCGACACCACCAACGTGCTGTTCATCGTGGCGGGCGCGTTCGCGGGCCTGGAGAAGATCATCTCCGACCGCACCGGTCACCGCGGCATCGGCTTCGGCGCCGAGGTGCGCTCCAAGGCCGAGGTCGACACCGACGACCACTTCGCCGATGTGATGCCCGAGGATCTGATCAAGTTCGGTCTGATCCCCGAGTTCATCGGCCGCCTGCCGATCGTCGCCTCGGTGACGAACCTGGACAAGGAATCGCTGGTCACTATTCTCTCCGAGCCGAAGAACGCACTGGTCAAGCAGTACGTTCGCCTGTTCGAGATGGACGGCGTCGACCTCGAGTTCACCGCCGACGCCCTCGAAGCGATCGCCGATCAGGCGATCCTGCGCGGCACCGGTGCTCGCGGCTTGCGCGCCATCATGGAAGAGGTCCTGCTGCCGGTGATGTACGACATCCCCGGCCGAGACGACGTCGCCAAGGTGGTCGTGAACGCCGACACCGTCATCGACAACGTCCTCCCGACGATCGTGCCGCGCAAGGCGCAGCGTCCGGAGCGTCGCGAGAAGTCGGCGTAACAAACCAACGGCAAAGGGCCCCTTCGGATCTGATCCGGAGGGGCCCTTCGCTGTGCGTCGGTGGAAGCTAGGTGACGGCCGGATTACCCAGGCTCGGCGCGGCCAGGGGATCGTCGGCGTCGTCGGCCGGGATCTCCGCGCTGGCACGGACGATCGCGGTGCTGTAGCGGGCGCTGGCGGCATTGTGGATGAGCAGTGCGACACCGATCATCACCGGGGCCACCGCGTGCACAGCGGCGTCGTACCAGTGCTGTGCGCTCAGGTGTGGATAGGTGTTGAGGGCGATGGTCAGCGTGAGCAGGAACAGCTCGGCGATCAGCACCTGGTTGCGGTTGCCCATCACGCCCCACTCGGCCACTCGCGTGGTGCCGATCATGATGATGATCAGGCACACGCTGATCATCGCCTCCAGGCCGAAGCTGGCCCAGTAGAGCGGGTCGGTGGGTCCGCCGGGGGCGATGTTGTGCTGGACGTTCACCGCCGACCACAGCATCCCCGTGATCACCACGCCGGCCAGCGCCCGCAGCGACCAGGTGCGGTGCTGATAGAGCGAGGCGAGGCGGGCGCGCGGGTTGGACTCGCGACGTTGCGCGGCGATGGCCTTGCGGGCCAGCATCAGGTCCGACATCTCGGCCCGCTCGAGCTCCGCGGTGGTGTCACGCAAGCGGTCGGCGTGCGAGGAGGCGGCCTTGATGTGCTTCCAGCGCTGATCGCGCTCGTAGGTGCGGATCTTTTCGGCGAGTTCGCGCTCCGCGCGCAACTCGTCTTCGGACAGCGCGTCGGTCAGTGCCGGGTCGGACTGATAGGCGATGCGACGCCTGGCCCGTTCCACCCTTACGGGTAGAGCGGTGACCTCGTGGTCGAGCGGGTGTTCCTCGCGCATCGCAACTCCAGGTAGCAAAAGGGTTCGCCGGGTCGCGTCATTGTTGCGCATCGAGCGGGCAGAGAACACCCGCGGGCCTGAATTGCTCGACCCGCAGGCGCTGAAAATGTCTGGCGCACAACTGTGTAGCTGTCGATGTAGCGCAACGGGAGACGGTGACGACCGTTCGAGAACGGGTCGCGCCCGGGCCGAGGAGCTTCGTTGATCCTCCGTGGTTCGCCGTTGAACCTTGATCCCGCAAAAGTGCTTCTGATGATGTGTCGTTGCTGGTCACCGCGGTGTTACGCCCTCCTGAACCGCCCGTCATTTCGTCCGTTTGGTCCGTCTTGCAGGGCCTTCACTGAATACGACGGGTTCGGCAAGCAAAACTCATCGGCGTATCCTCGCGGTGTGTCGGACTGGTGCTGCCGATTTCGTGCTGTTTACTCGGTCCGTCAATCAGATGTTCGAGTGACGAGTGGAAGCGGAGGAGACATGGCACTGCCTACGATGACCGCCGAACAGCGCACCGAGGCGTTGGCCAAAGCGGCTGCCGTGCGCAAGGCGCGCTCGGAACTGATCGGCAAGGTGAAGGAGGGCAAGGTCACCGTCGCCGATCTGCTCAAGAAAGCCGACAGCGACGACCTGGTGAAGAAGACCAAGGTCGCTGCCGTGATCAAGGCACTGCCGGGCGTCGGTCCGGTCAAGGCCGCCAAGCTGATGGACCAGGCCGAGATTCCCGAGGATCGCCGTATCGGCGGCCTGGGTGCTCGTCAGCGCGCGGCCCTGCTCGACGCCCTCGAGGCCTGAGCCGATTCGCGATCCGACGCCCGTGGAGCTGGATGCACGGGCGTCGGGATGGTCTGTGATTCGTAGTAGGTGATTTACACGCAGTAGGTCAGCAGAAAGTCGTTGATCCGCAGGCGCCATCCCGGTTGCAACTCGATCGGGAGGGTGCCGACGCGAGACCAGCGTTCGCTGTCGGGGGCGGCGAAGAAGGTTCCGGAGGTCGCGGGGGCCTCGCGGACGAACACCTTGCCACGGTCGGGGGCGACGAAGGCATGGACCCGCGAGACGAGCCGATCGCGTTCGATCAGTATCGGCGTCGCCGCGGAAGCGCGAACCGATTCTTCCCCCGAGGGGTTGCGGCCGAGGACGTAGGGCCGGTCCAGTGGGTAGCTCAGCCCGTCTTCGGTGACCAGGGCGCCCCGCGAACCACTGTGGGACGGCGCACCCTTGCTCAACGCGACCGGTTCGGCGCGCTGGGCGGCATCGAGTGCTTGGGACCAGGCGCGGGGCGCGTTGGCGGCGGGTGAGCTGCGCGGACCGGTGCTCACGGTGACGCCGTCGGAGTTGCTCGATCCGGTGCCTGCGACATCGCCGGTGGTCGGCCGGCTGCCCGTGCTCACCGTCTCGCTGTCGGGTCGGCCGCCGTCGGGCTGGAAACCGGAGGTCGCGGGTTGGTCGGGTGTCGGCGCCGGGAATCCCGCCGTGGCCGGGAGCGCGTCGCTGGTGTCGGCGGATCGCGCGGTCGGTGGGCGCAGGGCTTGGAAGCCGGTCGCCTCCGTCGGGGCGGGCTCGTCGACGGATTCGACCCGGCGTGGTGGGGGATTGCGGCGCCGGCCCAGGTTGAGCACGAAACCGTTGCCGGTGACGATGCCCGCGCGCAGGTCGGTGCGGGGATTGGCGCTGGTGGGGTCGGCCATCTCGGCGCCGACCGCGATCCGGCGGACAGGTTCGCGGATGATCTCGTCGACCCAGGTGAAGGCCCGGTCGCCGGCGAGGCGGCGATTGCCCTCCGCACCGGAGATCTCGGCGATCACCGCGCCGCGCAACAGGATCAGCATCCCGTCGGCGGTCGGGGCGAGCACGCCGAAAGGCGGTGGGGCAGAAGCGCCGCCGAACACCACGCCCGCCAGGCGCTGCGCCAGGGCCGCACCGGGCGCGCTCGCCGCGGTGTTGTTGGCGACGGTTTCCACCGCACCGAGTAAGCGATCGGTCGACGGTGTCTCCCCGGCCAGATAGACGACGACATCGCCGAATCGAGCGACGATCCCGGTCCCCGGCACGATGGCCACGGTGGACGAATGCGCGTGCATCAACGCCTCCTTGTCGGACTGGCCTTCACCGCTGCCTCGGCCGACCCCGCTGTGCGGCAGACCGCGACCTTGGTCTCCGCCGCCAGCATAGATGGACCGGCGCCCGGGGATAAGGTCCGAAGGTAAATTTCGAACGACGTTCGTACCAAACGATGTTCGTCAGCCGCGTAGGATCCGCGCATGAACGCCGCACCCGTCAGTCGCCGGGCCCGACCGGCGAAAGTCCCGTTGAGCCGCGAACTCGTGATCGAGACCGGACTGCGCATCCTCGACACCGAGGGCGCGGCCGCGCTCACCATGCGCCGGGTCGCCAAGGAACTCGACACCGGCGCCGCGTCGCTGTACGTCTACCTCGCCCATCGCGACGACCTGCTGACCGGCATGCTCGACCACGTTCTGTCCCAGGTCAAGGCGCCCACCGAGGGTGACTGGCGTACCAGGGTGACCCAGTTGGTCGAGTCCGCGATCGAGGCACTCGGCCGCCACGACGGTCTCGCGCTCGTCGCCTTCGGCCGATTTCCCACCACCGAACACGCCCTCGGCCTGATCGAGCAGTTGGTGGCCCTCCTGCGCGACGGCGGCCTCGATCCCGCGGCCTCGACCTGGGCCGTGGACCTGATCTACCGGCATATCGCCGCCGAGTCCGTACAGCGCACCGCCGGTGACATCCGTGCGCGCTGGGCTCTGCGCGCGCTGCTCAACGGGATCATCGCCACCCCGGTGGCCGGTGGACCGGCCCGGCTCGCGCGCGAGGACGAGATCGCGGCGCTGCAGGAGATCGAGCGGCGGGCCGGTGCGCCGTTCGCCGAGGTGGGCATGACCGCGATCGCCGACGACGACCCGCCCTCGCGAGAGGTGTTGCGGGCCTTCGTCGTCGAGGGGCGGGCGTGGGTGTGGCCGGACGACGACGATCAGCCGATCGGTTACCTGGTTCTCGGGCTGGTCGACGGGCAGCCTCATATCGATCAGGTTTCCGTCGACCCGGCCCATGCGGGGGCGCGGATCGGCAAGCGGCTGATCGACCATGCGGTGGCGTGGTCCAAGAGCAACGGCCTCGAGGAGATCACGCTCACCACGTTCACCCAGGTGCCGTGGAACGGTCCGTATTACGAACGTCTCGGGTTCACCTACATCCTGCCTGCTGACGAAACTCCTGGGTTGCGGGCGATACGTGCCAGTGAGATCGCTCATGGGCTCGACGAATGGCCGCGGGCTTGTATGGGGGCTGACCTGGCTGGTTGGAGAAGTGACTGATCAGGGGTGGGGGTAGTCCCGGGACGGTTTGAGGCTGTGTTTGTTGGCGCGCTGGCGCGCGCGTGTCCGCGGCCCTGAGGGGCCGCCGGTCAGGCGCCGCGGAATCGCTCCTTCGT
>NZ_JBSGVG010000070.1:0-19670 GCF_053608345.1 Nocardia sp. NPDC055050 | reverse complement strand
CAGTTATGCGCCGGGCGTTTCCGGAGATCGGCTAGCCGATGTTGTTCGACAAATCCGGGATCATCCGCAGTGCTTCGTCATTCCAGTTGTTCCAGGCGTGGATGCCGAAGGCCGGGAAAGAGTAGGTGACGTTACGGGCGCCCAGCGTCGCCATCCTGACTTCGAAAGCCTTGGTGTTGGCCAGCGCCAAGGCTTCCAGCGCCATCCCGTTGACGGTGCCCATGTTCGGGCCGTCGGTACTCGTCGGCAAGCCTGAGCCGGCCGCTATCCACAGCCGGGTGTTGTTGCCCACCAGGTTGGGGGCGAACACGAACGGGTCCATCCGCAGCCACTGTGGGCCCCACGGCGGTGCCATGGAGTCCACGTTGTAGCCGCCCGCGTCGAGCATCGCGAGCCGGATGGCCTCGCGCATGCCGGGCGCCGAGATGTTCAGGTACCCCGAATACGCACCGGCGAAGGAGAATTGGTCCGGGTGGTAGGCGGCCAGCGTCAGCGCGGCCGAGCCGCCCATCGACAGGCCGAACACGCCGTTGCGGAAGCGGTTGAAGCCGAGGCGGTCGGCGAGCGCGTTGCGCAGATCGCCGGTGAGGAACGATTCCCACTGATAGCGGTAGCTCTTGCCCGGTCCACCGGCCAGCGCGTTGCCCGCGCCGGAACCCGACGACGGCGCACCGTTGCCCGCGATGCCGAAGAAATCGCTCGGCGCGTTCCAGTCGGCGTAGAAGCTCGACATGCCGCCGACGGGCATCACCACATTGATATTCGCCGCGGCGAGCGCGTTGGGGATATCGGTTTCGATCTCCCAGCCGTTGAGCGTCTCCGGTGCGCGCATGCCGTCGAGGACGTAGACGACACGGTTGGTATTGCCGTCGGCGGCGCGCAGCACGCGCGACTTGATCGGACCCATCCCGGAATCGACCCAGAAATCGAAGGCATTGCCGTTGAAGCCGGCCGAGGCGGGGGCGATTCCTCCGGTGACGGCCGTCGCGATCGGAACGAGCAGAGCCATGGATACGCCCGCGGCCCAGCGCCGAGCCCACGAACCAGGGGCTGCGGTCTTCACGGGCCTACGCTTGCGGCGCAGTGTTCGCATTCGACTAGACCTTTCTCGCAGACCGAACGCGCAAATCCCGAGCTACGCAGTCGGATCCCTCATCGGACGTCGAGAGAAACCAATCCAGGGCAAAACGGACGATTCAACCTCGACGCATGCTCACTGTGTATAAATCGGTGACGAATGGTCTACATGTTGCTGGAAAGTGACTCAGAGCACAACTCCCGGTGATCTGTCGCACATGATTCGTCACCGCCTGTGGCTCGGATCGTGACGAAAACGAAGAAAACCGCCCGGCGCTGACGAGGCACCGGGCGGTTTTCGGGTGGAGCTGGAGTGACTAGCCGATGTTCGCGGACAGGTCCGGGATCATGCGGTTGACTTCGGTCTCCCAGTTGCGCCAGTTGTGCACGCCGGTGATCGGGAAGTCGAAGTGGGCGTTACCGCCACCGAGGGTGGCCATCCGGACCTGGAACGCGCGGCTGTTCACCATCGCGAGCAGCTCCAGCGGGACGCCCTGGACGATCTCCATCGGGTTGGACACGTCACCGGCGCCGGGGATACCGCTGGCCGCGGAGACCCAGATGCGGGTGCCGTTGCCGACCAGGCGCGGGGCGAAGACGAACGGGTCCATGTGGAACCACTGCTGGCCCCACGGCGGCGCCATCGCGTCGATGTTGAACGCGCCCGCCGAGACCATCGCCACGCGCATGGCTTCACGCATACCGGGTGCCGAGATGTTCAGGTACCCGGAGAACGAGCCCGCGAAGCTGAACTGGTCGGGGTGGTAGGCGGCCAGCGTCAGCGCGGCGGAGCCACCCATCGACAGACCGAACACGCCGTTGTTGTTGGGGTTGAAGCCCAAGCGCGCCGACAGCGCGTTGCGCAGGTGGCTCGTGAGGAAGGTTTCCCACTTGTAGGTGTTCTTCTTGCCCGCCACCTGGGTGGGCGCGACCGACGAACCGGTCATCGCCGAACCGGTCGCCGCCGAACCGGTGGAGCTACCACCCGAACCGGCGTCGAGGCCGAAGAAGCTGCTCGGCGCGTTCCAGTCGGCATAGAAGCTGGACTGGCCACCGACCGGCATCACGACGTTGATGTTGGCGTCCATCAGCGCGCGGGCGACATTGGTGTCTTTCTCCCAGCCGCTGAGGTCGTCGCCCGCACGCATACCGTCGAGCGCGTACACGACCCGATTGGTGTTGCCATCGGCCGCGCGGAAGATCCGCGACTTGATCGGGCCCATCTCCGAGTCGACCCAGAAGTCGAAACCTGTGGGATCGAAGGCCGCCGTCGCGGTGCCGGTGGGACCGGCCACAGCCGCACCGATCGGCAGCACTACAGCCAGGGAGAGAAGCACCGATCGTTTGAGCCAGCCGGCTCCCCGGGCTCTGAGACGTCCGCCACGCATTCTGTTATGGGCCTTTCCTCATGCGGTTCGCGCGGAACCGCGGTTGCAATGACCGCCGACTAGTTACCGGCACACCAGTGCGCCGACGGGCCGTTCCTCCAGTGACCATATCGCTACATACATAGCTTGGCGTTACCGAAAAGTGATTTAGCGGCGAACACCACTAAATAAGGCCTGGCCAGCCGGTGTGTGTCATAGGTCGACGGGTATCGATACCGACCGGCCGGGCCTGTTCAGCGTGGGGGCTCGGGGAAAGGATCAACCAGCCCACAACGCTGGATCTCGTACTTGGGCACCCGGTCGATCCGGTATTTCGAGAAGGCGAGGGCATTGCGGAAGTTGTGCTTGAACCGGTCCAGGGTGAGCGGTTCGCGCACAGAGATCATCAGCGCCTGGGTCTGCGGGCACGACATCGCCGTGCGCGCCTGGGTGACCCATTTCTCGTCCATGTACCAGGGCATCCACGGGTGGATGTCGACCATGCCCGAGTCCGCCACGACCCAGTCCGGCAGCAGGCTCTTGTCGTGGCCGATGCGGCCGTCGGCGAGCCGGTCCGAGTGCGCGGCCAGCGGGTAGGCCAGGCCCATCGGGTCGATCACGCGGACGTCCAGCGGCACGTTCATGCTCGTCATGCCCAGGTTCAGGAAGTAGACCGTGTGCCCGGAACCCTCCTCGGGGATCGGCTCCGGCGGCGGGTCGAGGTACCAGAACGTGAACGCGGGCGAGTTCAGCAGCAGGCCGCCCTTGGGGTTGGCGGCGATGTCGTTGACCATGGCCCGCATACGCGGGTAGTCGAGGTAGTCCTCGGCCAGGATCGGGTGGTCGCGGCCGGTGTTGAGGACGTAGTAGATGCGCTCGTCGACGATGCCCGACGAGCGGATCTTCGTGCCGGTCGTGATCGCCGTCGTGTTCGACGCGTACAGCGACCAGCCCGCAGTGCCGAGCAGCGCGATCAACAGCAGTCCGACAGACCAGTCGCTGCGCCGCGATCGCACCGGAATCGGGACCACGGCCACCGGCAACAGCAGCAGGAACAGCTGGGTGAGCAGCATCCGCCCGTGCATGAAGTCGCCGCCGACGCGCACCGCGTACACGGTGAGCAGCAGACCGCTGCCGAGCACCATCACCACGACCGCGCTCGGCGAACGCAGCCACGCACGCAGGCCAGCGACCGAGAACTGCGGCAGCGCGAAGCCGCGCGCGACCCCGGCCACCACACCGGCGATCAGCAGCACGAGCAGCGGAATCCACAGGTAGTACGGACCGACGAGGTCCCACAGGTAGATGGCGCCCTGCCCCCATTTGGCCCCGCCCGCGTCCTTGGCGACCGCGGTGTTCGGGTAGGGCAGGCCGTAGTAGCCCATCCGCCAGATCTGGTACCCCACCGGCACGATCCCGGCGACGAACACGATCAGCGCCCGCAGCGCGATCGGCCCGAACCGGAACGCGGGCATCGGCGCCAGGAAGATCATCCCGAGCGCGAGCACGCCGATCAGCGTGGCCTCGGGACGAACCAGCGGCGCGAGCCCGGCCAGGAACACCAGGCCCAACAGGCTCGGCACGCGGACGACGGCGGCCTGACTCCAGCGGATCATCAACCACCACAGCAGCCCGACCCAGCAGATCACCAGGCCGCTCTCCAGCCCGGAGGTCGCGTAGTCACGCGCGGGCGGCAGCGCGATGTAGACCAGCACACCGGCCGGGATCAGCAACTGACCGCTGGTTCCGCCCCACAGCCGCGCGGTGCCGAGCATCGCGAACACCACCGCGAGCACCGAGACCACCAGCGCCACCCCGAGCACCACGTACTCGAGGCGGGCCTGGGTGAGCCAGGAGAAGAACCAGACCAGGTAGGTCCACGCGGTGCTGGTGTTCGCCTCGACCCGCTCGTCGGCATTGAAGACCGGGCCGTTGCCCGCGAGCAGGTTGCGGACCGTGCGCAGCACGATCAGGCCGTCATCGGCGATCCAGCGCCGCTGCCACGCACCCACCGTGAACAGCACGGCGGTGATGACCACCCCACCGACGAAGATGGCGCGGGACAGAACCGAGGAACGCGCGTCAGGACGCGGCGACTCGTCGTCGCGTAGCTGCTCGTCTTCGGTTGAATCCTGCTCCGCTACCAACATCTCGTCAGGTGAGATAGACAGCGACACCTACCGCTCCGATCCAGGCAATAGCGAGGAACTGCAGGATGCGGTCCCCCAACGCGATCTCTTCGGGTTCACCGGCCTCGCCACCATCGACGTCGACCGCGTAACGCAGGATTGCGATGGTAAACGGGATCATCGAGATCGAGTACCACTGGGTGTCTCGAGCCGAGTCCTGCTGGAAGGCCCAGAGGCCGTAGAAGACCACGACCGCGGTGGCCGCGAGTGTCCAGATGAAGCGCAGGTAGGTCGGGGTGTAGTACTCGAGCGACTTGCGGATCTTGGCGCCGGTGTCGAGCGCGATCGCCAGTTCGGCGTACCGCTTGCCCGCGGCCATGAACAGCGAGCCGAACGCCATGATCAGCAGGAACCACTGCGACAGCGCGATTCCGGCCGCGGCGCCACCAGCGACGGCGCGCAGCAGGAAGCCCGAGGACACGATGCAGATATCGAGCACGGCCTGGTGCTTGAGCCCGAGGCAGTAGGCCAGCTGGATGCCGATGTAGATCGCCATCACCACGGCCAGGTGCCACGATGCCAGGAACGAACCGGCGATCGAACCGATCAGCAGCACCGCCGACAGCGCGTAAGCCAGGTTGACAGGAACGACGCCCGCCGCGATCGGCCGGAACCGCTTGGTCGGGTGCGCCCGGTCGGCGTCGACGTCGAGCGAGTCGTTGACCAGGTAGATGCCCGAGGCCGCCATGCAGAACACGATGAACGCGATCGCGACATGCACGAGCACGCCCGCGTCGCCCACCGCCTCCGGCCCGACGGCGAGCGGTGCGGCGAGCACCAGGACGTTCTTGACCCACTGACGTGGGCGCATGGCCTTGATGACACCACCGAGCAGCGTCTTCGGCGGGCCCTTCACAGCACCCTCGTCAAGGACGGCGGCGGACGGTTCTTCGCTCATCTGGGCCAAAGTTCTTTCAGTTGCGGTCACTGTCGGAGTCTCTTTTCGGCGGCTAGCACGGCAGCAGCCGACGCGGCCCCCAAAGCGGAACCGGCGATCACGTCGGAAGGGTAATGCACCCCGAGTACAACTCGGGACAGCAGCATCGGTGGGACGATCACCGCTGGCAAGGGTAGCCCGGTCAGCCGCCCGAGCAACACCGCCGCGGCCGTGGTGGACGTGGCGTGCGAGGACGGGAAGCTCAGCTTGCTCGGCGTCGACACGTTGACCTGCACCGACGGATCGTTGGGGCGCGGGCGGCGAACGATCCGCTTGATCACGATGGACGCGGCGTGCGCGCCGACCGCGCCGACCGCGACACCGGCCCACTGGCGGCGGCGCGGCTTGTCGACCAGCCAGCCCGCGGCGGCGATGCCGACCCAGCCGAGCGCGTGCTCGCCGAAGTGCGACATGCCGCGCGCGGCGGAGACGACGGCCGGGTTACTGCCGATGGTGCCCTGCACGGCGTTGAGGATCGCGACCTCGACCGGGACCTCCACGTAGTCGCCGCTGCAATCGCAGCCGCCGCAGCAGCCTTCCTCGGCCAGCTCGAGCTCGGGCAGTTCGGTGTCGGTCACTTCGCGGTTCCGTTCAGGCCGAAGGTCTTCTCCCACGCCGCCGTGCTGGTGAGCTCGGCGTGCGCGGCCCGGTAGCGCTGCTGCATCTCCGGGAAGCGGGCGGTGAGTTCCTTGCGCAGGCGCATGGCTTCCTTGAGCAGGTCGCGGGCCTGGCGCGGGTCGCGCTTGCGGTAGACGACGCCGCGGCCGTCAGCGGTGGTCACGGTGACGCCGTCGACCTGCGAGAGCAGGTACCAGCGCGCGTCCAGCGTCGGCACGTTGAGCTGCGGCGTCTCGTAGGCGGCCGGATCGGCCTTGCGGAAGTTGTGCACCACGCCCTTGGCCAGGCGCGCGACCTTGGCGATGGGGTTGCCCGGTTCGCCGACCGCGCCGACGCCGTGGCGGTTGGCCAGCGGCAGTTCGGTGGACGAGGGCACGACCACGGCGTCCGGGAACTCCTTGCGCATGCCGTGGATCTTGCCCAGCGCGGTGGGGAGCAGGTCGAACAGGCCCTCGGGACCGGCCAGGAAGTCGCGGATCGCCTCGTTCTGGATGGCGACCGTGGAGTACTCCAGGCACAGCAGGTGCTTGAGGGTGGCCTTGATCGTGTTCACGATCATCGGCTTGCCGTCGCCGGGCAGGTGCAGGGACGCGACCACGAGGCGGTTGCGTAGGTGGAAGTAGGCCTGCCAGTCGATGGCGTCGTCCTTGTCGGACCAGGCCATGTGCCAGACCGCCGCACCCGGCAGGGTGATGGTCGGGTAGCCGGCTTCGCGGGCGCGCAGGCCGTACTCGACGTCGTCCCACTTGAGGAACAGCGGCAGCGGCTGACCGATCTGTTCGGCGACCTGACGCGGGATCACGCAGGTCCACCAGCCGTTGAAGTCGACGTCGATGCGCCGGTGCAGCAGCTTGGAGTTGTCGCGGTCCTTGAGCGGGTACTTCGAGAAGTCGTGGTCGTATTCGACATTGGGCGCGGAGGACCACATGAAGATCCCGCGGTCGACGACCTCGCCCATGCTGTGCAGGTGCGAACGCTCCTGCAGGTTCAGCATCTGCCCGCCGACCAGCAGCGGCGACTTCGCGAACCGGGAGAACGCGAGGGCACGCAGGATGGAGTCGGGCTCGATCTCGATGTCGTCGTCCATGTAGACGATGTACTCGGCGTCGGTCTTGAGCGCCTCGTACATGACCCGGCTGTATCCGCCGGAACCACCGAGGTTGGGCTGATCGCAGATCGAGAGCCGATCGCCGAGGGTCGCGGCGGCTTCGGTGAAGCCGGGCTCGTCGACCACCTTGCGGTTGCCCTGGTCCGCGACGATCACCGCGGCGATGTTGCCGAGCACCAACGGATCCGAGCCGAGCGCGCCGAGCGTCTTGACCAGGTCGGTGGGGCGGTTGAAGGTGGGCATGCCGACCGCGATCGAGCCGGTGCCCGCCGCTTCCTGCGGTGCGTACCAACCGCCGGACAGCAGCGTGACGGCCGTGTCGGTGGTGATGTCGAACCAGATCCAGCCGCCGTCTTCGAACGGGCCCAGATCGGTCTCGAATTCCACGACCACCGAGTCCGCGCCTTGTGCGACGGCGAACTCCTTGCCCTGCACGTGAATTCGCGAACCGTCGGCCTTGGACCGGTAGACGTCGGCGCGGCCGTGCCCGGCCAGTTCCAGGCGAAGGACCACCGACTTCAGCACGCTCCAGCGACGCCAGTAGCTGGCGGGCAGCGCGTTGAAGTAGGTGCAGAACGACACCTCCGATTCCGCGCCGATCGACAGCGCGGTGCGGCTGGTGGCGTGCGCGCGACGGGCGTTGGTGGTGGACTCCTCCAGGTAGAGGGTCCGCACGTCGAGGGGCTCACCCGGCCGCGGCAGGATGACCCGCTGCAGCAGCGAGATGGCGCGAGTTTCGGTGGTCACGTCTTCGAGCATGGCTTTCGTCACGCCTCGTCCACCAATGCCGCGCCGGATTCCAGGTGCGGACGCAGCACGTTCTCGAACATGCTGAGCGCCGAACCGATCGCCATGTGCATGTCCAGGTACTGGTAGGTACCCAGACGGCCGCCGAACAGCACCTTCTTCTCGGCGGTCTCCTGCTTGGCCCGCTCGCGGTAGGCCAGCAGCTTGGCGCGGTCCTCTGGGGTGTTGATCGGGTAGTACGGCTCGTCACCGGTCTGCGCGAAGCGGGAGAACTCGCGCATGATGACCGTCTTGTCGGTCGGGTAGTCGCGCTCGGGGTGGAAGTGGCGCGGCTCGATGATGCGGGTGAACGGGACGTCGGCGTCGTTGTAGTTCATGACGCTGGTGCCCTGGTAGTCGCCGGTCTCGAGGACTTCGGTCTCGAAGTCGATGGTGCGCCAGCCCAATTCGCCCTCGGCGTAGTCGAAGTAGTGGTCCAGCGGGCCCGTGTAGACGACGGGTGCTTCCGGGTTGGCCGTGACGATCTCGTCACGCACGTCGAACCAGTCGGTGTTCACCCTGACCTCGATGAGGTCGGAGGCAGCCATGTTCTCCAGCCACTTCGTGTAGCCGTTCTTGGGCAGACCCTCGTAGGTGTCGTTGAAGTAGCGGTTGTCGAAGGTGTAGCGCACCGGCAGGCGGGTGATGTTGCCCGCGGGCAGTTCCTTCGGGTCGGTCTGCCACTGCTTGGCGGTGTAGTCGCGGATGAACGCCTCGTAGAGCGGGCGGCCGATCAACGAGATCGCCTTCTCCTCGAGGTTCTGCGCGTCGGCGGATTCGACCTCGGCGGCCTGCTCGGCGATGAGCTTGCGAGCCTCTTCCGGGGTGAAGTAGCGGCCGAAGAACTGCGAGATCATGCCGAGGCCCATCGGCAGCGGGTACGCCTGACCCTTGTGCAGCCCGAACACCCGGTGCTGGTACCCGGTGAACTCGGTGAACTGGGTGACGTAGTCCCAGACCTTCTTGTTGGACGTGTGGAACAGGTGGGCGCCGTACTTGTGGATCTCGATACCGGTTTCCGGTTCGGGTTCGGAGTAGGCGTTGCCACCCAGGTGGTAGCGGCGGTCGATCACCAATACCCGCTTGCCCAGCACGTTCGCTGCACGCTCGGCGACGGTCAGCCCGAAGAAACCGGAGCCGACCACGATCAGGTCGTACTGGTTTGCCGGGGCATTGGAATCTGCGTTGACGGAGTTACCCGAGGACGATGCGGCGGTCACGGGTGCCCAGCGTATCGGAAGACCACCGTTTGTCCCGGCGGAGTCTCCGACCACGCCTTGACCAGGGCCGATCCATCCTTCAGGAAGGCGCAGGCCCAGCAGACCCCGTCAGTACCCCCTGAAACGGGTATCCGCCGGGTCACTCGGCCCGTACCCAGCGACCGGTGGACAGCGCGGCGGCCGGCACCGAGCCGCCGGCACCGACCGTCAGTACTGCGGGTATTGCTGATAACCGCCCGGCCGCCCTGCCCGGATCCAGCGGCCCGTGGACGGAGCGGCCGCCAGAACCAGGATCAGCAGGGGGATGATGCTGGTGATTATCCCGACGACCAGGGTGACCGCCGGCTCTTCCGACCCGGTCGAGACCGCCGCTACGATCGATATCGCGCTGAAGACCAGGGCAAGCGTGGAGAGCAGGATGAGGATCACCCGGCCCGCGGTCTTGCGGCGGAACAGCAGAATCGCGCCGAGCAACCACAGCAGGCCCACCGCGGCACCGATCAGCAGGCTGACGGTCGCCGCGGATCGAACCTCGTCCCCGGCGGCACTTCCGGTGTTCTCGCCGAACAGGATCGCCGCGGCGATACCGAGGCCGGCCAGTGCGAGCAGTGACAGCAGCAGTGAGATGACCGCGGCGGTGATCGCCGTGCCGCCGCCCGCTCGCGGCTCACCGTAGCCCGGGGCGTACGGATAGGGCGCGGCGCCGTAAGCCGGTGCGCCATAACCGTTTTGGACGGGTGCGCCGTAGGGTTGCGGATAGCCCGGCTGACCGCCGTACGGGTCGGGTCCGTAACCGGGTTGCGCATACCCCTGCCCCGCATACGGGTCATGGCCCTGCTGTGGACCGTACGGATACCCCATCGTGTTCCCCCTCCTGGCGAGCTGTCTTTGAAGCCGCTAACTCGTTTCCCGGCCTCGCAGCACCCCTCCACGGCAATGCTGACCTGCTGAAACTATACGTTCGGTCCGACAACATCGTCCGGGCGAGCGAGTGTGTAGGCCGCGGTCCACGGCAGTGCCGCGGACAACAGCACGAGCCCACCGAACAGCGCGCCCGAAAGTGCCGCCGCCCAACTGTGATTCACGATCGCCGTCACCGCGCCGGGTACCCCGCCGAGGCCGGTCGCAATCGAGCGGATGACGGGTTCGTCGGCGAACCAGTGGATTCCGTACCCGGAGTCGTAGTTCACGAGCGCGGCGAGCAGGCCGAGCGCCCCGAGGGCGAGCTGCGCGCCGGCGGCGACCACGATCACCCAGCGCCCGGTGTCGTCCCTGCGCGCCAGCAGCAGGCCGCCGTAAGCGAACGCGAACATCGACACCAGCCCGCCGAGCGTGGCGAACAGCGTGAGCGAGTCGTCGAGTTCGCCCGGATCGCTCAGGAACGACCGCACGAGAACCACCGCACCCACCAGATTCGCCGCGGCGGCGATCCCCGCGAGGCACCCGGCGACGATCGCCGCCACCTCACCGCTCTTCGACTTCGTCTCCAGCACGACCATCCCCCGACCGTAGCGCCATCAGCCGCGACGTACCGAGTTCGAGAAGCACGCGCGTCGAGCCGGCCGCCACCGCTACGCCCTATCGCGTGATGGTCCAGCGCCGCGTCGGCTCACTCAGGCTGAGCGCGAGGATCACCACGTTGAGCGCCAGCCACGCGTCCAGCGGCCCGAACCGCCAGCCGTGACCGGCCCCGTTGAGCACGACGACCAGCAACGTCGCCCCCGCCATCACCGCGGCCATGGTGAGCAGCATTCGCCTGCCGAGCATCCGCCGACGCAACAGCAGCACCGCCCCGAGCAGATACACCACCCCGAGCCCGCCGACGATCCCCGCGCCCACGTAGTCGAGGTCGATCTCGCGCCCGAGCACCCGGAGTACGGCGGTCGCCGTGCCGACGAAGATTCCCGCCGCGCCGACCAGCACCCCGAGCCAGCCCGCGATCAGCGCGGTCACCGCACGCGAAGGCCGCTCCGGCCGCACCTGTTCCACCACTGCCCCCGCTATTTCTCGACGTCGCCGTCAGTTATACGGCGCGACGCCCGATCGAGCACGGTGTGGGCGATTGTCACCTCACTACCCGATCGTGCGCCCGTCAACCGCTCAGGCGGGATGAGCTCCGACGTAAGCGCGGAAGGCTTCGAGGATGTACTCGGCCACGCCCTGGCCGTGCACGTCGTAGTTGCCCCGGAAGCGAGGGTCGGCGACGTACATTTCGCCGAGGCCGAGCAGGTATTCGTTCGATACCGCCTTGCCCTGCGTACCGACGCCGAGCCAGGCGCGATGCCGGGTGACGATCGCCTGGACGTCGTCGCCTTCCACGGGAAGTCCTGCGGTGAAGGCCTTTCCGAAGTCGGTGGCGATGTCGAGCTGGGTCTGCTGGAAGCCCTTCTTCTCGGCCTCGGTCAGCGAACGCCACCAGCGATCGCCGCTCTCGTAGGCCTCCTTACCCCAGCGCTCGGTGACTTCGTCCTTGTACTGCGTGTGGTCGAAACCATCGAAAACCTCTGCGGCCATGAGTGGTTCACCTCTTTCCGTCTTGTGCAGAGTGGTCGACACCGATTCGATCTGTCGCGCCACCCGATCCTGCTGCTGCCGAAGCAGTGCCAGATGGGTGCGCAGCGCACCGGCGGTGTCCTGTTCCCCGGCGAGGACCTCGGCGATCACGGGAAGGCCGAGGCCGAGTTCGCGCAGCAGCAGAATTCGCTGCAGCCGAACAAGAGAGGTCTGGTCGTAGTAGCGATAGCCGTTGGCCCCGATCCGGCTCGGCTCCAACAGCCCGAGCTGCCCGTAGTGGCGCAACGTACGACTGGTGGTTCCCGCGGCCTTCGCGAGGTCCTGAATGGACCATTCACCCACCATGACCTGCTCCCTTTCTCGTCGGTCCCTCCACTCTGCAAGTTGACGCTACGTCAAGGTCAAGACGCGAAGCCGACTTCGACCTCCACCGTGTCGCGCTCGGTGTACATGCGCCACAACCGCGCGCCCAGCTCGGCATTATCGATCCGCGGCAGCACCAGTCCGGGGGGCACGAGGTCGGGATTCGCGTCGATGACCGCCTGGACCGCGCTGTTCTCGATGAGCGAGCCGATGGCGAACAGCCCGACATAGACGCCGGTGCCGTCCACTTCGCGTGCCAGCTGCCGCACGTAGGCGCGCTGGGCCCCCAACGCGACCCCGACATTGGCCAGGTAGGGCTGCAAATACTCCTCGGAGGCGCCGGAGGTGAACAGCAGCGTGCCACTGCCGCGGGCGAGCATCGCGGGCAGCAGGGCGCGGGTGAGCAGGATCGGCGAGTGCACCTTGAGCGCGATCGGCAGGGCGAGGGACGGCAGGTCGACGTCGATGGTCGTGGCGCTGCGCACCGACATATCGGCGGCCGCCGCATGCAGCGCGACGTCGATCGGCCCCAGCTTCTCCTCGATCCGGCCGATCACGTCGAGCACTTGCGCGGGATCGGTGACGTCGGCGATGAACGGTTCGGCGTCGATGCCCTCCGCCCGCAGCGCCGCGGCGCGTTCTACCGGGTCGCGTCCGATCACCGCGATCCGAAAACCGTTGCGGCCGAAGTGTCGTGCTGTCCCGGCGCCGAGTCCTGGTCCGTAGCCGAAGATCGCGAGCGTACTCATCCGATACCCCTAAGTTGAGTGTTGGTTCAAGTTATGCCGAACGTAGCACTAAGTTGAACCCATGCTCAAGATATTTCGGACACCGGATTTGTAGGATCAGCGGATGCCCGAGGACAAGCCGTTGCGCAGTGACGCCGAACGCAACCGCGTCGCGCTGGTGACGGCAGCCCGCGAGATCTTCGAAGAACGCGGGCTCGACGCTCCGCTCAAGGACATCGCCGCCCACGCGGGCGTCGCGATCGGCACCCTCTACAACCGCTTCCCCACCCGCGACGCACTGATCGCCGCCGCCGTGGCCGACCGGCTGGAAGCGGGCGGCCGGGTCGCCGAACAGGCACTCGACATGACCGACCCGTGGGAGTCGTTCGTCTTCCTGGTCGAGAAGATCTGCGAACTCCAGGCGTCGGACCGCATTCTCGGCGACCTCGCGCTGCGAAATCCCCCCAGCGCCGCCGTCGAACGCGCACGCGAATACGGCCACAGCCTCATGCGCCGCATCATCGTCCGCGCCCAGCAAGCCGGCGCCCTTCGCCCGGACTGGACCCTCGAGGACATCGCCTTCATCACCTGGTCCCACATCAGCGTTCTCGCCGCCACCAGCACCGTCGCCCCCGACCTCTGGCGACGCAATCTCGCCCTCATCTTCGACGGCCTACGCGCGAAAGCCGCGCACCCCCTGCCGGTTCCGGCCCTCACCGAGGACCAGTTGATGCAGGCGATGCGCGGCTGACCTGATCAGCGCTCAGACCCGAACCGGCGCTGGAATCAGCTTCGGTGCAACCGAATTCACGGCCGACTCGGCATCACCGCGCCGCCCGGCCGGATCCGGCACCGCATCCGCAGGCGAATCCTGTTCTCCCGCAACCTCTCCAACGGGGACGCCGACAGACTTGGACGGCATCTGCCCGAAGACGGTAGCCGCGAGCGCGACACCGAGACCGACGATCTGCAGCGCGGTCAGCGCCTGACCCAGCGCGATCCAGCCGATCACCGCGGCCGACACCGGACTGAGCAGACCGAGGAAGGACACCGAAGTCGCAGGCACCCGCGAGATTCCGCGGACCCACAGCCAGTAGGCCAGCGCGGTGCCGATGATGCCGAGGTACAGGTAGCCGCCGACGGCCTCTCCGTCGAGCGCGGGTGGCGCGCCTTCGATCAGCAGGGCGAGCGGCACGATGAACAGCCCGCCCGCGGTGAGCTGCCACCCGGTCATCGCCAGCGGGCCGACACCGTCGGGACGCCCCCACTTCTTGGTGAGCACAGTTCCCGCGCCCATCGAGGCCGCACCGGCGAGACCGGCGACCACACCGAGGAGATCGAGCTCAGCGCTGCCGCGGAGCACGACCAGCGAGACACCGAACACCCCGACGACACCCGCGATCACCTTGCGCCGCGTCGGCGCTTCGGCCAGCAGCACCGCCGCGAATCCGAGCGCGAACATCGGCGCCACCGCGCCGAGCACCCCGGCGACACCACCGGGCAGCCGGTACGCGGCCAGGAACAGCAGCGGGAAGAACGCGCCGATATTGAGCACGCCGAGTACCGCGGCCCGACCCAGCCACTTGCCGTGCGGCAGCACCCTGGTGAGCGCGAGCAAGATCAATCCGGCGGGGAGCGCGCGCATGAGCGCCGTGAACAGCGGCCGGTCCGGGGGCAGGAATTCCGTGGTCACCGCGTAGGTGGAGCCCCACACGATCGGGGTGAGAGCCGTGAGCGCGAGGGTGCCCACGTAGCCGGTGGGGCGGGTTGCGGTCGTCATGTTCACTCCTGATTGATAATCTCAACGTTGAAATATCTACCCGCCTAGGTATCTCTGCGTCAAGTAGATGAACGTTAAGAGTTTCAACCGAGAGGAAAAATAGATGCGCGACGCGGTCGACCTGATCACCGAGCACTGGAACATCGAACGCCCGGATGTCGACGTGTCACCGATGGCGATCGTCGGCCGGATCACCCGGCTCTCGCGCGTCCTCGAACAGGATCTGAAACGCTTCTTCGCAGGTCATGGCCTGGAATTCTGGGAGTTCGACGTGCTGGCCACGCTGCGCCGCTCCGGCGGCGAGACCGGCCTCACCGCCGGTGCGCTCAACCGCGCCGCCATGGTCACCTCGGGGGCCATCACCAACCGCATCGACCGCCTGGCCGCGAAGAACCTGGTCCGGCGCGTCCCCTCCCCCGACGATCGGCGCTCGGTCTTCGTGCAGCTCACCGCAGAGGGCCGCGAGCTCGTCGACCGGCTGCTGCCGCTGCATGTGGCCAACGAGCAGCGCCTGCTCTCCGCCCTCGGCGCCACGGACCGTGAGCAGCTCGCCGACCTGTTGCGCACCCTGGCCGTCGCACTGGACGACACAACGCTCGATTGACCCGACCCGTACGTTCGGTCCGTCTACTCCCCGTCGTTCACGCCGGGAACGGCGGCTGGGCCGTGCGGAACCCCATTGTGCGCGCCGGGTACGGCGGCCGGGCCGTTCAGTGCCCCATCGTGTGCGCCGGGCGCAGCGGGATTCACCGGACCGTGTACCGGCTCGCCCCTGACCTCGGCCTCCGTAGGGAACTGCACTCCCTGGGGGTTGCCCGGTGCAACAGCTTGGGGGACATTGCCTTCCGGCATCTTCAGGGTGGGCCGGCCCGAGGCCGTCGCGGGCAACTGGTCACCCGCGTCCGGGACGAGCTGGAGCAGCGTGGAGAAGTCGACGACCTGCGCGCCGAGCGTCTTCGTCGCGACGATCACACCGTTCGTGTACAGCCGATACGTGCCCGCCCGTTGCGGCAACAGCATTTCCGGACCGATCGGCTCGCCCACCGAACTGCCCGCACCGCCGATCCGCCGGTACTCGGTATCGATCACCGACTCACCCGCCAGTGCCTCGATGGTCAGATCCGGCTGTGCGGGTGTCGCGGGAACCACGGGGGCGGGAGCGGGCGCGGATTCGACGAGTTCGCTGGGTGCCGGTCCGACCTCGAAGGTCTGGATGTCGGCGGGCCTGCCGCCATCCGGCGCCGCCGAGTATTCCGAGCGCAGGATCTGCCCGTCACGCAGCAACACCGTGCCCGTGGTGGCGGCGACGGCTTCGGTACTACGCGAATCCTCCTTCACCGCACCGGGATACGCCTGGCAGTCGGTGGTGTCGCAGGTCTGCGCGTAGGCGTAGCGACTCTCGGCGAGCGCGTAGGAGCGGGCCGCGATCGCCTGTGCGCGTAAGGCTTCGAAGGCGCCCTGGTCTGCCCAATTGGCCTGCATTTCCGCGGGTAGTACGCCGGCTAGATAGTCGTCGAGGTCCACCTGGTTGACGGTGCGGAAGGACTCGCCCTCGAGCGCCACCCCGAGGGCACCACGGTAGGCGGTGCCGCCGCAGAGGGTCAGATGTTCGTCGGCGGGTCTGCCCGCACCGGCGCCGACCGGGTAGACGAACGGATCGTCGGTCGCGGCCTGCCACAGAACTTCGCCGTCGCAGCCCGCGGTCACCACCACGCTCGCCCCGCCGTCGGGCAGCGGGGTGAGATGGGCGGCGTCGCCGGGTCCGATCGTGCGACCGGCGACCTGCGCACCGGCGGCGGCGAAGGTGTCGAGGGTGGCGTCGTCCTGTGCCTGGAGCCGGACACCGATCGTTGTGGGGCCGATTTGCCCGAGATCAGCCCCGGGGTAGTAGTGCCCGAGAATCTCCTCGGCCGTCCAGCCCGCCCGCGCGTTGTCGAAAGCCCCGACCTGACTCATGCCGCGACCGTGTCCGGCACCGGCGGTAGGCGTGATCTGCCCCGGCAGGATCTGCCACAGCCCGATCGCCCCGGCCATCGCCAGCACAGTTCCGCTGACCAGCACCGGCAGCGGCACGGTCCGGATCATCGGTACGGCCCTGCGACGGGTGCCACGGCCGGTACTGCGGGTGATCTTGGTGTCCGCTCTCATACTGCGCTCCCACGGTTTCGCGGTTCGACCGGCGGAGCTCGCGTCGGCATGTCGTCGTCGCCTAGCGGGATCCGAGGGCTACATTCGAGCAATCACATAAGTCTCGAGTTGAGGTTGAGATGTGTGACGGATGTTAACTAGTGTGATGCGTGAGGTTAGAGGAAGCAAGCATCACATGCGCGGAAAAACACGAGCTCGACCCGATAGGAGTCGCACGTGCGATACCGAAAGCCGAAACGTTCCTACGTGCTCCCGGTGGTCACGACCCTTGTTGTCGCCGCACCGATCGGCGCGTTCGCCCTCAGCGACTCGACCGACTACCGCAGCGCGAACGATTCCCAGGTCGCGGCCGTGCCGACGCAGCTGGCCGAGGTCGCGCTGACCACGGCTCCTGACATCACGGTCCCGCTGCGTGACCTGACCGGCCTCGATCTGCCCGACCTGCACCTCTCGGACCTGCGCATGTTGCAGCTGCCGAGCTCGATCCCGATCCCCCCGGGATTGCCGGTGCCCCCGGGCGTGGCGCTGCCCACCGAGATCCAGCTGCCGCAGCTGCCGACGAAGCCGCAGCCCACCCCGACGCAGCAGGCCGCCCCGGGCGCCGCGGCACCCGGGGCCGCAACGCCTGCGCGCCCACCGGTCCCGAGTACATCGGTCCCGACCGCGCCGCCGGCGCCACCGGCCGCGACACCGCAAGCCCAACCGCCCGCTCCGGGCGCGCCCGCTCCGGCACCAGGGGGCGCGGCCACCCAGGCCCCAGCGGCTCCTGCCGCGCCGGCCCCGGCTCAAGCACAGGCTGCCCCGGCCGCGCCGGTTCCAGCGCAACCAGCTCCGGGCGCACCCGAAGCTCCCGCTGGGGCCACGCCGACGTCGGCCGCACCGGCGCCCGCCGCCCAGCCTCCGGCCGCGCCCGCGACCGGTGCCCCCGTCTCCCAAAGCCGTTCCGGCGGAGCCAAATTCATCGCCGACCCGGAAAATCTCGAACCCGGCACGACCCCCGACACTCCCGCCCTCTCGCCGGGCGCGGTCGGCGCGGACGTCATCGACCAGGTGGGCGCGCAGGTCAAGGAACTCACCCAGGACACCCCGTTCAGCATGGTCGCCGTCACCGCCCGCGACATGGCGAACACCACCACCAAGCTGCGAGCTCGCCAGCTCGACGGCAACTGGGGCCCCTGGTACAACGCCGATCCGGTCGATACCAGGGCCACCGATCAGACCCCGGCCGACGCACCGACCGGCACCGAACCGATCTACGTCGGCGAGACCACCGCGGTGCAGATGCTGGTCACCCGCAAGCCCACCGCGGGCCCGGACCACGACCCGGCCCACCTCACCGAGGCCGCGCTCAAGGCCGTCCTGATCAATCCGGGGCGGGCCGCGATCGATGCCGCGCTCAACGATGTCGCCGCGGCGCTGCCCGGTGGCGGACCGAAGGTCATCACCCGCGCGCAGTGGGGTGCCGACGAGTCGATCCGCTGCGAGGAACCCACCTACGACGACGGCGTCGGCGGCATCACCGTGCACCACACGGCCGGTCGCAACGACTACAGCCGCTCCGAGTCCGCGGGCATCGTCCGCGCGATCTACGCCTATCACGCCGAGACGCTCGGCTGGTGCGACGTCGGCTACAACGCCTTGGTCGACCAGTACGGCCAGATCTTCGAGGGCCGCTACGGCGGCCTCGACCGCGCGGTCCAGGGCGCGCACGCGGGCGGTTTCAACGAGAACACCGCGGGTGTGGCCCTGATGGGCAACTACGAGAACGAGGAGCCGAGCAACGAGGCGATCAACGCGATCGGCAAGTTCATCGGCTGGCGGGCCAAGCTCGCCGGGATCGATCCCAAGGGCACGACCACGATGTACTCCGAGGGCACCGAGTTCACGCCCTACGCCCAGGACGAAGCGGTCGATCTGCCGGTGGTGTTCGCGCACCGCGATGTCGGCAACACCGACTGCCCCGGTGACGCCGCCTACGCGCTGATGGATCGCATCCGCGGAATCGCGGCGGGCAATTCCGGCACCTACACCTCGCCCCCGACGGTGAACCGCCCGCCGAGCCAGCAAGCCCGTGCGCCGCAGGGCAATATGGCCGAACTGGGCGCGATGGTGGACAAGTTCCTCGGCCTGTCCGTCGACAACGCGATCGCCAAGCACTGGGTGGCCAAGGGCGGGGTCGACGGTCCGCTCGGCGCACCGCAATCGGACCTGATCTCGGGCGCGCAGGGCCGTCAGTACGCGAAGTTCGCCCACGGTTTCGTCTATTCGGGCGAGGGCGGTCAGGTATTCGAGGTGGTCGGCGCGATTCTCGACAAGTATCTGAGCCTGGGCGCCGATTCGGGCGTCCTCGGCCTGCCGACCGCGAGTTCCTACCTCGTCCCGAACGGTCTACGCACCGACTTCCAGCACGGTTCGCTGGTGCTCAACGAGCTCACGGGCATCGTCACGACGTTCTGGAAGACCTACGACGAGACCTACAAGCAGGAAATGAACGGTCCGCCGAAGCCGGGTCAGGCCCCTACCGCCCCGACGCTCGGACTGGCGGTGCCTGCCCCGGCTCCGGCCGACCCGCAAGTCCCCGCCGAACCGCAGGCCCCACCTGCATCCGCTGAACAGATCCCCCTCGAGCAGGTTCCGGCAGACCCGCCGGCTCCCGAACCCGCCCCGATCGGCTAACCCCCGGTCACGGCGAAGAACGGCCGGTGCACCCTCCGAGCGAGGGGCACCGGCCGTTTATTTGGAGCGCTGGCGCGCTCGAGCGGGGCCCTTCGGGCCCCTGATCTTCCCTCCCTCCGGGCACTCCTTCGTCGCACCCTCCACTCAGTCCAGATCAGG
>NZ_JBSGVG010000069.1:0-19754 GCF_053608345.1 Nocardia sp. NPDC055050 | reverse complement strand
GAGCAGCTCGGTAGCTCGCTGGGCTCATAACCCAGAGGTCGCAGGTTCAAATCCTGTTCCCGCTACTACGAAGAAGGCCCCGGAGTTTCGACTCCGGGGCCTTCTTCGTTATCCGTTGCCGAGTCGCAGGGTCCAGTTCCCCCGGTAGTGCAGCCGGGTGACGCTCGCGGGCGGAACATCCATGCGCCAGAACGACTTCGCCGGTGCGTCGAGCACCACGAGCAGCGCGGCGCGCACCACGGCGGGGTGCGTCACCGCCACGGTGTTACGACCCGACGAGGCGATCTCGGCCAGCCAGAAGCGCACCCGCTCGACCAGATCGGTGATGGATTCCCCACCGTGCCCGCGGAATTCGGGGTCGGTGAGCCAGGCGAACAACTGGTCCTGAGCGAGTTTGCCCATCTCACTGCCCCGCCACGACCCGGCATCGAGGTCCCGTAATCGCACGTCCTGTTCGCCGACCAGGCCCAATTCCTCCGCCGTCTCGCGAACCCGCCGCTCCGGTCCCGTCCGCACCGACGCTTCATCGAGCGGCACGCAGGCGCGCACCGCGGCCCGCCCCGACTCGTCAAGGGGTTCATCGACAGGAAATCGCGCCTTACGTACCGCCTCGGTAAGGCCATGGCCGACAAGGTCGACTCTCAGCACCGTTTGCACGAGAGTCGAGGGTAGCGACGAATGCGATCCACGCCACAACCCGGGCTGGGCGCCTCCCCGGTCATCGGCGTGTTCGCGCTGGTCGGGGTGCATGATGGCGACGAAGTTGTCGGTGGGTCTGTGCACACTTGGTGCTATGGATCGGTTCTCCCCCGCGACGGCACAGTGGTTCGACGGCGCCTTCCCCGGCGCGACGTCGGCCCAGCTCGGCGCGTGGGATGCGATCGCCGCGGGCGAGAACACACTGGTGATCGCGCCGACGGGATCGGGCAAGACCCTGTCCGCGTTCCTGTGGGCCATCGATCAGCTGGCTCACCGGGACCCACCCGAGCCGGGAGCGTCCCGGGGCACGTCGGTGCTCTACGTGTCGCCGTTGAAGGCGCTGGCTGTGGACGTGGAACGCAATCTGCGGGCACCCCTGGTAGGAGTCACGCAGACGGCGAAACGGCTGGGGCTCGACCCACCGGATATCTCGGTGGGGGTGCGCTCCGGTGACACCCCGCCCGCCCAGCGCCGGGCGATGTTGCGCACCCCACCGGACATTCTGATCACGACCCCCGAGTCGTTGTTCTTGCTGTTGACCTCGGCCGCGCGCGAGACGCTGGCCGAGGTCAACACGGTGATCGTCGACGAAGTGCACGCCATCGCCGGGTCGAAGCGTGGTGCGCACCTGGCCTTGTCGCTGGCCCGGCTGGATCAACTCACCGACAAGCCCGCGCAACGAATCGGGTTGTCGGCGACGGTGCGCCCGCCCGAGGAGGTCGGGCGATTCCTGGTCGGCAACGCGCCGATCACCATTGTGCGGCCGCCCGCACCGAAGACCTTCGACCTGTCGGTGCGGGTGCCGGTGGCCGATATGACCGATCCGGGCGGCGACTCCGATCAGCCGGGTTCGATCTGGCCGCATGTCGACGAGGCCATCGTCGAGCTGGTGCTCGAGCATCGGTCCTCGATCGTGTTCGCCAACTCCCGGCGGCTCGCCGAACGGCTCACGGCGCGGCTCAACGAGACCTATGCCGCCCGCCTCGGCGAGCCGGTGGAGACCGAGCACAAGCCACCCGCCCAGCTCGGGCCGTCCACCGAGGTGATCCACGGGGCCGAGCACCTGTTGGCGCGCGCCCATCACGGGTCGGTCAGCAAGGAACAGCGCGCCATCATCGAGGACGACCTCAAGACCGGTCGGCTGCGCTGTGTGGTGGCCACCAGCAGTCTCGAGCTCGGCATCGATATGGGCGCGGTGGACCTGGTGGTCCAGGTGGAGGCGCCGCCCTCGGTGGCCAGTGGGCTGCAACGGGTCGGGCGGGCCGGGCACCAGGTGGGTGAGATCTCGCGGGGCGTGCTGTTCCCCAAACACCGCACCGACGTGATCCACTGCACCGTCGCCGCCCAGCGCATGCTCACCGGTGAGATCGAGAAGCTCCAGATCCCCGCGCACCCGCTCGATATCCTCGCCCAGCAGACGGTGGCGGCCTGCGCGCTCGAACCCATCGATGTCGACGCCTGGTTCGATCTCGTCCGTTCCACCGGCAGCTACGCGAACCTGCCCCGCTCGGCCTACGAATCGGTGCTCGACCTGCTGGCCGGACGCTATCCGTCCGACGAGTTCGCCGAACTACGTCCGCGCGTGGTGTGGGACCGCGACGCGGGCACCATCACCGGCCGTCCCGGCGCCCAGCGCCTGGCGGTGACCTCCGGTGGCGCGATCCCCGACCGTGGGATGTTCGCGGTGTTCATGGTGGGCGAAAAGGCTTCGCGGGTGGGTGAACTCGACGAGGAGATGGTCTACGAGTCGCGCGTGGGCGATGTGTTCGCGCTCGGTGCGACCAGTTGGCGGATCGAGGAGATCACCTTCGATCGGGTCCTGGTGTCACCGGCGTTCGGGCTACCCGGCCGGTTGCCGTTCTGGCACGGTGACGGATTGGGTCGTCCCGCCGAATTGGGCGCCGCGCTGGGTGAATTCGTTCGCACGGCCGGTCAGGTACCAGCCGACGAGTTGTCCCGGATCGTGGCCGACATGGGCTCCGGCGCGGTGCTCACCTCGGCCGACGCCATGCCGGGAGTTCCCGGCTCGCTGACCGAACCCACCACGACAACCTGGGGCTCGAAGAAGGCCGGGCGTACTGCGACGGCCGGCGTCGACGGCCCCACCGGAGCCGCCGACCGGCAGACCGCCACCGCGGGGAGGACGAAGACACCCGCCGAGCGGAGCAAGCCCGCGGTACGGCTCGCGCAGTTGGTGCGCACCGCCGGACTCGATCAGAACGCAACAGCCAACCTGGTCGGCCTGCTCGAGGAACAGCGCAGTGCCACAGGCCAATTGCCGACCGATCGGACCCTGGTCGTGGAACGGTTCCGCGACGAACTCGGCGACTGGCGCCTGGTGCTGCACTCGCCCTTCGGCACCCCGGTGCACGCACCGTGGGCGCTGGCGGTGGGGGCGCGTCTGCAGGAACAGTTCGGTATCGATGCCGCCCCGACCGCCTCCGACGACGGCATCGTGGTGCGCCTGCCCGATACGACCGACCAACCGCCCGGCGCCGAACTGTTCGCCTTCGAACCCGACGAGATCGACGACATCGTCACCGAACAGGTCGGCGGCTCCGCCCTTTTCGCGTCCCGCTTCCGCGAATGCGCCGCCAGAGCGCTGCTCCTGCCGCGCCGCGACCCCGGCAAGCGCGCACCGCTGTGGCAGCAGCGGCAGCGCTCGGCCCAATTGCTGGACGTGGCACGCAAATTCCCGCAGTTCCCGATCCTGCTGGAAACCGTCCGCGAATGTCTGCGCGACGTATACGACCTGCCCGCCCTGCGCGACCTGCTCACCAAGGTGGCCCGCCGCGAGATCCGCCTGATCGAGGTCGAGACGGCGAGCCCGTCGCCCTTCGCCGGCGCCCTGCTGTTCTCCTACATCGGGCAATTCCTCTACGACGGCGACAGCCCACTGGCCGAACGCCGGGCAGCCGCGCTGGCTTTGGACTCCAGCCTGCTCGCCGAACTCCTCGGCCGCGTCGAGCTGCGCGAACTCCTCGACCCCGCCGTCATCACCCTGACCGAGCAAGAACTCCAACGCCTCACCCCCGAGCGCCTGGCCCGCGACGCTGAAGGTCTGGCCGACCTGCTCCGTCTACTCGGTCCCCTCACGCCCACCGAAGCCGCAGCACGCTGCGTTCCCCGCCCCGGCACCGCGTCCGCCGCGCGCCACGCCGAAGCGATGGACACCGGCACCCACGCACCCGACGAACCCGCACACAGCACGCCGGATGAGGGACTCGATTCTGCCCGCGGCAACCTGCTCGCCGATGCCGATGCACCGGCGTGGTTCGCGGAACTGCGGGATTCGCGGCGGGCGCTGGAAGTTTCGTTCGCAGGTCGTACCTGGTGGGTGGCCGTGGAGGATGCCGCTCGGCTGCGGGACGCGCTCGGAGTGCCCTTGCCGATCGGAGTGCCCGCGGCGTTCATCGAACCGGTCCCCGATCCGCTCGGCGACCTCGTCGGGCGCTACGCGCGTACCCACGCACCGTTCACCACCACCGCGGTCGCCGACCGCTTCGGCCTCGGAACGGCCGTCGCCGTGACAGCGCTGCACCGATTGCTCGCCGAGAAACGCGTGGTGGAAGGTGAATTCACGCCGGACACTGCTGGCGGCGAGTGGTGTGACGCCCAGGTCCTTCGCCGATTGCGCCGCCGTTCACTGGCTGCCGCGCGGCACGAGGTCGAGCCGGTGTCCACCGCCGCGTTCGCCCGGTTCCTGCCGTCCTGGCAACACGTCGGATCCGGCGAGCTACGCGGTGTCGACGGCGTGGCGACAGTGGTGGAACAGCTTGCGGGCGTACCGATCCCGGCCTCGGCCTGGGAATCGCTGATTCTGCCCACCCGAGTGCGCGACTACTCACCCGCCATGCTGGACGAGCTGATGGCGACCGGCGAGGTGGTGTGGTCGGGCCACGGCGCGATCACCGCCCGCGACGGGTGGGTCGCCCTGCACCTGGCCGACCAGGCACCCTTCACCCTGCCTCCCGCCGACGAGATCGACCCCACCGACCTCCAGCTCGGTCTCCTGGCCGCACTCGGCGCGAATCTGGAACCGTGGCCGGCGGTCGATCTCGACGCACCCGATCCCGTCGCCGCGAACCGTGTCCAGCAACTGCCATCCACCTTGCGCGGCGGCGGCGCCTATTTCTTTCGCCAACTCGCCGACTCCGCGGGCCTGCTCGACGACAAAGCCGCCGGGGAGGCTCTGTGGCAGCTGGTTTGGGCGGGCTATGTCTCCGGTGACACCTTCGCCCCGGTGCGCGCCCTGCTGTCCGGTACCGCTCGCGCCACCACCGCGCACCGCACCCCGCGCCGCTCGCCCCGGGGCCGCGCGTATCTGCCGCGACCGGCGATGCCGACCCGGTCCGGTCCGCCCACACTGGCGGGACGCTGGTCGATCCTGCCCGAACGCGTGCAGGACAACACCGTTCGCGCCCATGCCACCGCCGATCAACTGATCGAACGCTACGGCGTGCTCACTCGCGGTTCGGTGCAGAACGAAGGGATATCCGGCGGTTTCCAGCTGATGTACCGGGTGCTCACCGAGTTCGAGGATCGCGGCCGGTGCAGGCGCGGCTATTTCGTCGACACGCTCGGCGGCGCCCAGTTCTCCACCACCGACACCGTCGACCGTCTGCGCTCGTTCGACACCGACCGTGACACCACCAGAGCGGGCGTCGCGCTCGCCCTCGCGGCATGCGACCCCGCCAACCCCTACGGTGCCGCGCTACCGTGGCCGAAGGGCGACGCCGAGGGCGGTCATCGGCCCGGTCGCAAAGCGGGCGCGTTGGTGGTTCTGGTCGGTGGCGAACTGGTGCTCTACTCCGAGCGCGGCGGCAAAACTCTGCTCAGTTTCACCGAGGACGTCGGCCTGCGCCGGGCGGCAGCGTTCGCGCTGGCCGGGCTGGTGCGCGATCGCCGGGTCGACAGCTTGGTGATCGACAAGATCAACGGAGACACTGTGCACGGCAACCTCTTCGCCGAAGTGCTGATCGAAGCCGGTTTCTCGATGACCCCGAGCGGTCTGCGGCTGCGCAGGCAGGTATAGCCGAATGCCCGAGGGCGATACCGTCTTCCGCGCCGCACAGCGCCTACGTACGGCGTTGGCCGGTAAAACGCTCACCCGCAGCGATTTCCGGGTTCCGCGGTACGCCACCGTGGATCTGGTCGGCGAACGTGTCGAGGAGGTCGTCAGCTACGGCAAGCACCTGTTCATCCGCACCGACCGCGTGAGCATCCACACCCACCTGAAGATGGAAGGCGTGTGGCGGGTGTTCCACCGCGGCCAGCGCTGGACCAAACCCGCGGTCACCGCGCGAGTGGTGCTCGCCAACGACGAGGTCGAGGCCGTCGGCTTCTCGCTCGGCAAGGTTCAGGTGCTGCTGCGCGCCGACGAACACACAGTCATCGACCACCTCGGCCCCGATCTCCTCGGCCCGGATTGGGATGCGGCCGAGGCGTTGCGCAGGCTCACCGAGTACCCGCGTCGCGCCGTCGGTCTCGCCCTGCTCGACCAGCGCAATCTGGCAGGCATCGGCAACATCTACCGCAGCGAGATCTGTTTCCTGCGCAGAGTCCACCCCGCTACCCCGGTCGGCGACATCCCCGATCTCGTAGCGCTCGTCGACGAAGCTCACCGTGTTCTCGGCAAAGCCGCACACCAACCACCATGGCGCGCCATGGTCTACGGCCGCACTCGCCGTTCCTGCCCCCGCTGCGGCACCCCGATCGCTTCCCAGTTGCTCGGCGAAGACGACCCCGGTGACCGCATCACTCAACGCGAACGCGGCATCTACTTCTGCCCACGCTGCCAGCCGAGCCCGTGAGATCACCTCGCCCGTGTGTGCTCACAGCCCGCAGCGCCCCGGTCCGATGGCTCAGCGGTCCTGCGGCACCGGTTCCAGCAACTGCGGACGCGGCTCCGGAGCGGCGGCCCGCAACGCGTCGGCCGACGTGTCGTCGGGTTGGGTCTGCGATTCGATCTCGGCCCGTACGCGCGCCTGGTACGTGGACACCTCGCGGTCGATATCGTCGGAGTCCCAACCGAGAACGGGTGCCACGAGGTGGGCGACCTGCTCGGCGCAGTTCGCGCCGCGATCGGAATACTCGATCGAGATGCGGGTGCGACGGGCCAGGATGTCGTCGAGGTGCAGCGCGCCTTCCGCGGCCACGGCGTAGACCGCCTCGACCTGGAGGTAGGCCGGTGCGTCGGTAATCGGTTGCAGGAGTTCGGGTTTGCCCGCTGCCATCGCGAGCACCTCGTCGACCAGCGAGCCGTAGCGGTCGAGCAGGTGCGTCATCCGGTACGGGTGGACGCCGTAGTGCTCGGCGAGCTGCACGGTCTGGTTGACCAGCGCGAAGTAGCCGTCGGCGCCGAGCAGCGCCACCTTCTCGGTGATCGACGGCGAGACGCGCGCCGGAATATCTTGTGCGGCTTCGTCCATCGCGTCCGCCGCCATCACCCGGTAGGTGGTGTACTTGCCGCCCGCGATGCTCACCAGTCCGGGCGCGACCCTGGCCACAGCGTGCTCGCGCGAGAGCTTGGACGTGTCGTCGTTCTCCCCCGCCAGCAGTGGGCGCAGGCCCGCGTAGACGCCGTCGATATCGGCGTGCGTGAGCGGGGTGATCAGCACCTCGTTGACCCGGTCGAGCAGGTAGTCGATATCGGCCTTGGTCGCCGCGGGATGGGCGAGGTCGAGATTCCAGTCGGTGTCGGTGGTGCCGACGATCCAGTGCGCGCCCCACGGGATGATGAACAGCACCGAGGTGGTGGTGCGCAGGATGATCGCGGCATCGCTGACGATGCGGTCGCGCGGCACCACGATGTGCACACCTTTGGACGCGCGCACATGGAATCGGCCGCGTTGCCTCGACAGACTCTGCACCTCATCGGTCCACACGCCGGTCGCGTTGATCACCACATTCGCCCGCGCCTCGCCGGTACGCCCGTCCTCGGTGTCGCGCAGCTTCACCCCCACGACCCGGTCGGCTTCGCGCAGGAATCCGACAACCTGCGTGGAGGTGCGGATGACCGCGCCGTAGTGCGCGGCGGTGCGGGCAACCGTCATGGTGTGGCGGGCGTCGTCGACGACGGTGTCGTAGTAGGTGACGCCGCCGATCATCGAGTCCCGGCGCAGGCCGGGGGCGAGCCGCATCGCGCCGTGCCGGGTTAGATGATGCTGTCCTGGAACGGATTTCGAGCCACCCATGGTGTCGTACAGGGTGAGGCCCGCGGCAACGTAGGGCCGCTCCCACACGCGATGGGTCAGCGGATAGAGGAACCGCAGCGGCTTCACCAGGTGCGGTGCGAGCGTCGACAACGCCAGCTCACGTTCCTTCAGCGCTTCCCTGACCAGGCCGAATTCGAGCTGTTCGAGGTAGCGCAGGCCACCGTGGAACATCTTGGACGAGCGGCTCGATGTGCCCGACGCGAGATCGCGGGCCTCGACCAGCGCGACCGACAGCCCCCGTGTCGCGGCATCGAGCGCGATACCGGCGCCCACGACGCCGCCGCCGACCACCAGGACGTCGAACTGATCCTTGCCCAGCCGTTCCCAGGCGGTCCGCCGATGTTCCGGCCCCAGATCGCCGGGTCCGAGCCGATCCCTTTTCCCGCCCGCAACCAACTCTCCCGGGTGCAGGAACGGAAACTCCGGTGTCTGCGACATGCTCGACTCCTCGCCGCCGACCGATTCCGGCCGGTCCCAGCCGACAGTTGGGGCAAACGCCGCGTTCCCGGCGCCGCTGCGTACAGGCTAAACGTAGTCCGCACTCGTCGCTGGGGACGTGCGCGGCGAGGCGTGGGTCCGAAATTCGTCGCCGACCACAAATCTTGCGGTCGCCGGCTCCACTTTCGGTAACCTGCATCAATGCGTCGCTATGTGGCTGCCATCGATCAGGGCACGACTTCGAGTCGGTGCATCATCTTCGATCGGCAGGGTCGGATCGTCGGAACCGCGCAGCGCGAGCATCGGCAGATCTTTCCCAAGCCCGGCTGGGTGGAGCACGATCCGGCGGAGGTTTGGCGCAATACCGAGTCGGTGCTCGGTGCGGCGCTGGGCACCAGCCGGTGTTCGGCCGGGGATCTGGCCGCGGTCGGGATCACCAATCAGCGTGAGACCACCGTGGTGTGGGATCGGACGACCGGCGATCCCGTGTACAACGCGATCGTGTGGCAGGACACGCGCACCGATCAGCTGTGCACCGAGCTCGCGGGTGATCAAGGGCCGCAACGCTATGCGGACCGCACCGGTCTGCCGCTGTCGACCTATTTCGCCGGGCCGAAACTGCGCTGGATCCTCGACAATGTCGACGGCGTGCGGGCGCGCGCCGAGGCAGGCGACCTGTGTTTCGGCACCATGGACAGCTGGGTGCTGTGGAAGCTGACCGGTGAACACCTCACCGATGTCACCAACGCCTCACGCACCATGCTGATGGATCTTCGCACCCTGCAATGGGATCCACAGATCTGCGCGGATTTCGGCATTCCGATGTCGCTGCTCCCGCAGATCCGCAGCTCGTCGGAGGTCTACGCCGACATCACCTCCGGTCCGTTCGAGGGCATTCCGGTCGCCGGCATTCTCGGCGACCAGCAGGCGGCCACCTTCGGCCAAGCGTGCCTGTCCCCTGGCGAGGCCAAGAACACTTACGGCACAGGCAATTTCATGTTGCTCAACACCGGCACCACGCCGGTGTTCAGCAAGCACGGCCTGCTCACCACCGCCTGCTACCAACTCGGTGACACGCCGGCGGTGTACGCGCTCGAAGGCTCGATCGCTGTCACGGGCTCGCTGGTCCAATGGCTGCGCGACAACCTCGGCATCATCTCCTCCGCCGAAGAAGTGGAACCCCTGGCCCGCAGCGTCGACGACAACGGCGGCGCCCACTTCGTCCCCGCCTTCTCCGGCCTGTTCGCCCCCCGCTGGCGCCCCGACGCCCGCGGCGTCATCGCGGGCCTGACCCGCTTCGTCACCAAGGCCCACTTGGCCAGGGCGGCACTGGAATCCACCGCCTTCCAAACCCGCGAGGTAGTCGACGCCATGCGCGCCGACGCCGCCGCCCAACACCTCGACCTGGAACTCACCACCCTCAAGGTCGACGGCGGCATGACCGGCAACAACCTCCTCATGCAATTCCAAGCCGACATCCTCGACGTCCCCGTAGTCCGCCCCGTAGTCCGCGAAACCACCGCCCTCGGCGCCGCCTACGCCGCCGGCCTGGCCGTGGGCTACTGGTCCGACCTCGAAGACCTCCGAGCCAACTGGATAGCGGACCAGACCTGGACCCCTTCCATGCCCGAAGAGGAACGCACCCACCGCTACGCCGACTGGAACAAGGCCGTAGAACGCACCTACAACTGGGTCTGAGCAGCGCGCCGGTCGCTAGCCGATCGCCGAGGACAGCCTGTCGACCGCTTCGGTCAGGGTGGCCTCGTCGGAGGTGGTGAAGCAGAGGCGCAGGGAGTTGTCGGCGGTGTTGGAGACGGCGAAGGCTGCGCCGGGGACGTAGGCGACGCCGGCATTCAGGGCAGCGGGGAGGAGGGTGGCGGTGTTGGTGTTGTCGGTGAATTCGGCCCAGATGAACATGCCGCCGGTGGGGTCGGTGCAGTGGAGGCGGTCGGCGAAGGTGGTGCGGAGGGCGGTGGTCAGGGCGCGGGCTCTGGTGCCGTAGGTGGCGCGGATCGCATCGATGTGGGCTGCCAGCCAGGTGGTGTCGGTCAGCAGGTCGGTGGTGATCTGCTGGGTGAGCGAGGAGCCGCAGAGGTCGGCGCCTTGTTTGAGGAGTTCCACTGCGCGCGAGACTCTTTCGGGGGCGATCATCCAGCCGACGCGCAGGGCGGGAGACAGGATCTTGGAGACGCTGGAGAGGCGGATCACCTGGGGCGAGTACGAGGCCACCGGCGCGGGGGCGGGCTGGTCGAACCACAGTTCGCCGTAAGGGTCGTCTTCGATGACCCAGAAGCCGTGCGCCTCAGCGAGTTCCGCGAGCCGGCGGCGGCGTTGCGGCGCGAGGGTGACGCCGCCGGGGTTGTGGAAATTCGAGACGGTGTGGACGAGCGCAGGGCGTTCGCCCGCGGCCAGCAGGTCTTCGAGGATGTCGAGGCGCATGCCGTCGGAATCCAGGGGAACGGCGACGATTCGGGCACCTGCGGCTCGAAACACTTGCAGCGCACCGACATACGCGGGATCCTCCACGATCACGAGGGCGCCGGGGTCGAGGAGCACTTCGGCCAGGAGCGAGAGAGCTTGCTGGGAGCCGTGGGTGATGAAGACTTCGGCGACGGGCACCGAGCGGCCGATCTCGGCCGATTCCCGGGCCGCGATCACCTCGCGCAGCGCAGGCCAGCCGGACGACTCCGTGTACTGGAGCACGGCGGGGTCACGCAGCGCGGTCTCGGCGGCGAGGGCGATGCGTTCGCGCGGCATCAGGGCGGCGTCGGGCAGCCCGCCCGCGAGGCTGATGATGTCGTCGCGGGCGGTGAGTTTGAGCAGATCCCTGATCGCCGAGCTCTGTAGACCGGCGAGCTTGCCCGCCAATGCTGGAATTGTCAGCGACATGGGAACCTCCGGGGACGCCGAGAGAAGCAATCATCCTACGATTGCATATCGCCCACCAGAATATGAAATTGTTGTCTCATACAATGAGACGCTACCGAGCGGTGATGGACTTGACCTGCCACTTTCCGTCGGTGTTCGTGGTGATGATCTCCTGCTTGTAGACCACGGCCGAGCCATCGGGGTGCATTTCGCGCAGTTCGACGTCGTAGCGGCCCGCGCTGGTTTCGCGCATCTTCACGCAGTGAGTGGTGCCCGCGGGGATCTGACCATCGATCGCCTGCTGGATGGTCTCGGCGGGTGAGATGTTCTCGGCGTCGGGCGCCACGAACTCACGCACCTTCGCCCCGGAGCGGTCGGTGTAGAAGGCGTACTGGAAGCCGAGGATGGCCCTGGCACCGGTGCTGGTGTCGCCCGGTCCGTTGCCGACGGTCACCGACTGCTCGGCGACGGACTGACACTCGGTGCCCGACGCGACCGAGGGAACCGGCGCGGCCGTGACACCGGGATCGGCGCCGCCACCACGCTTGACCAGCCCGATCGTCAGGACCAGCGCCACCACGAGCAGAACCGCCGCGGCCACACCGCCGATGATCCAGCGCAGGCGCTTGTTGTCGGGTTCCGTCTCCACCGGCGCCGGGGTGGCCGGCGTCTTCGGCGCGAGACGGCGCGCGATCGGGTCGTCGGCCCACGACAGGCCGGGTTCGGATGGCGGCTTGGGAATCCCGCCGTCATCGTCGGGGTTGTCCCACCACGCCTTGTCGGCGGCGGGCCTCGGCTTGTCGGGAACCAGCGGAGTGCGGGAGCCCTCGGGCGGCCGCACGGTGTCCGCGGCGGGCCCGCTCTCGCGTGACGGCGACTGCGGCACAGGATCTTTGGGGCCGGGGCGACCGCGACGGATCACCTCGGTGAGTTCGCGACCGGACGTCACCGGCACGGAATCACCGAAGACCGAGTCGCCGAAGACCGAACTCTCACCGCGCGGCGGCTCAGCACCGAAACGCACAGTCGGGTCGGCAGCGGGCGGACCACCGGGAGTGGGTCCGCCGAACGGAGCGGGGGGACCCGGACGAGCGGGCGGCGGCGGCGCTACCGCGTCACCGAAGACGGAAGTCGGCGCGGAACGGCGACCGTCGGGCAACCGAGGCGGCGCTTGACCGCTGCCCGGCGCCGAGCCTTGATCTGTCGGCGTGGACCCCGAAGGCGGAGCCGAGAGCCGCGCGGGCGGACCGGGCGGCACCGAGCCGGCGAACGGACCGGCAGGCGGCGGAGCAACGGGCGGCTGACCGGCGACAGGCCCACCGAACGGACCCGGCGCGGGCGCACCGGCCGGCGGACCGAACGGGCCGGGCGGTGCGCCGGCAGGCGGTTCGGCCGGTCGCCAACCCCGCTCCGGAACCCCGGACGGCGCGGGCGGAGGCGTGGCGGGAACGGGCCCACCGAAGCCGGCGTCATCGACCGGCGGCCCGAAATCTCCTACGGGAGAGCCGAAATCCGCGGCCGCTCGTTGTCGATCGCCGCGTTCGTTCTCGTCGCCCTCGGTGCCCAAGTCCAATCCTTTCCCGGGACACACGTGTGGGGCGGTCGAAGGCGACCGCCCCACACGACAAACTGCGTGTCAGTACTGGATCGAGCCACCCCACTGGGTGTTCACACCCGCGACGTTCACCGTCTGAAGCAGCTCCCCCGGCACGGGCAGTGTAGCCTTCGCGGCCGCATCGAGCGCGGCGTTGCCGCCCGGCTGCGCCTTGATCCAGTTCTCCACCGCGGCCTTGGCCAGGTTGGCCTGCGTGGTGTCGAGCACCGTCACGGTAGTGTTGTCGCTACGGCCGTCGCCACCGTTGAAGGTGGTGACCTTGACCTCGTTCGCGCCGACGTACTCGACCGAGATACCGGCGTCACCGAAACCGCCACCCGGCGTCCGGTAGCCGACCGTGCCGACGTAGCCCGAGGCGTTGTTGTAGTGGTGGGTGTTCGCCAGGATTCCGGCACCGTCGACGGTGACGCCGATTTCCTGACGCGGGCCCTCCATCTCGACGACGGGCGCGGCGGGCGCGTTGGCCAGGCGCGGCGCCTGCCAGGCCGGCTCCTTCGGCTCCTGGACGAGGGTGTCCGGAGACTCGACCTCGGCCTGGGTGCCGGTCCCGGTGCCCTGATCGGACGGCACGGTGGGCTGCGTCTGCTGCTGGCCCGGCGTGGCGCCCGGCTGGCTCGGCGTGGTGCCTGTCTCCGGCTTGGTGGTGCCCGGCTGGTCGGGCGTCGCGCCCGCGCGCTCCGGCTGGACCGCAGGCTGCGCCTGACCGGGGACCGGCAGCGGCGCGACACGGGGGCTGGTGACGCCCGGCTGGCTCGGCGTCGGCTTGGCGGGGGTGCCCTGCTCCGGCTGACCGGGCGCGGGGCTGGTGACACCCGGCTGGGCCGGCGTGGGCTTGGTCTCGCCCGGCTTCGTCTGACCCGGCTTGACGTTCTCCGGGGTTTCCGTTTCCGGGGTCGCCGGAGCTTCTACTTCACCCGAAGGCTGGCCCGGCTGCGCAGGAGCCGGAGTCGCGGGCGTGGTCGGCTGGTCACTGGGGACCGCGCCGGCCGGAGCCGCGAGAAGGGTTGCCACGGCTGCCGCGGCGGCCAAAGGCAACGACGTGCTTGCCATCGCTCGCTGCGCCCGACTCGGCTTACGATGCTTCACTTTTCGTAATCCCTTTCCCGGAGGGAATCCCCCACTGCTCCACCACGCGATCACAACTGATCGCGCCTCGGCGGTGAGTCAACCACATGAGCGCGGGACAGGCAACGCAGCACCAGGTTTCGCCTTCACCCGGTTCCGCCTGCGCAAACACCTGGTGTGACGGTTGCCCGGAAGCGACGAGCGCCGTTGGCGAACAACACAATTCGAAACCTGAAACGCATTGTGATTCGTTTCACAATACGGTGTCAGGGGCTCAGTCGAGGTCGTCGTGGCGCATCAGCAAACGTCCGGCTTCGGTGAGCGAGCCGGTGAGCGAGGGGTATACCGAGAACGTCTGCGCGAGATCGGTGACCGTCAGATTGTTCTGTACCGCCAGCGCGATCGGCAGGATCAGCTCCGACGCGATCGGCGCGACCACCACACCGCCGATCACCACACCCGTCGCCGGGCGGCAGAAGATCTTGACGAAGCCGCGCCGCAGCCCCGACATCTTCGCGCGCGGATTGGTGTTGAGCGGCAACATCACTGTGCGCGCGGGGACCTCACCGTTGTCGATGGCGGTCTGGCTGACACCGACGGTCGCGATCTCCGGGCGGGTGAACACCGCCGAGGCCACCGTCTTCAGCCTGATCGGGCTCACCCCCTCGCCGAGCGAGTGATACATCGCGATCCGGCCCTGCATGGCGGCCACCGAAGCCAGCGGCAGCAGACCCGTGCAGTCGCCCGCGGCGTAGATGCCGGGCACCGATGTGCGCGAAACCCGGTCGACACGAAGGTATCCGCCGCGGTCGAGTTCGATACCGACCCGGTCCAGGCCCAGGTTCTCGGTGTTCGGGGTGGAACCGACGGTCATCAGGGCGTGCGAACCGGTGACGGTACGGCCGTCGGACAGCTTCACCACGATGCCGTCGGCGGTGCGCTCCACCGCGTCGGCGCGAGCGTGCTTGACCAGCTCGACGCCGCGTTCGGCGAGGGCTTCCTCGAGCACGAGGGCAGCGTCGGCGTCCTCGCCGGGCAGCACGCGGTCGCGGCTCGACACGAGCTTCACCCGCACACCCATCTCGGTGTAGGCGGACACGAATTCGGCGCCGGTGACACCGGATCCGACGACGACCAGCGTCTCGGGCAGTTCCGGCAGGTCGTAGAGCTGGCGCCAGTTCAGGATCCGCTCACCGTCGGGCTCGGCGCCGGGGAGCACCCGCGGGCTCGCGCCGGTCGCGATCAACACGACCTCGGCCTCGAACTCCTCGGAGCTCCCGTCGGCCAGGTTCGCGCGCACGCGATGCGCCAAACCCGGTGCGGGCCCGACCAATTCGCCATAGCCAGGAAGTAGTTGCACACCCGCGGCCTGCAATTTGGCGCGGATGTCGGAGGACTGTGCCAGCGCGAGCGCCTTGACGCGCGCGTTCACCTCGGGCAGATGCACCTTGGCCTGATCGGCATCGATATTGATGCCGAGGTCGCGCGCGCGACGCAGGTCGGTGCGCAGGCCCGTCGAGGCGATGAAGGTTTTCGACGGCACGCAATCCCACAGCACACAGGCGCCACCGATACCGTCGGCGTCGACCAGGGTCACCGTGGCCCCGTGCTGAGCGGCTACCAGCGCCGCCTCGTATCCGGCCGGTCCACCGCCGATGATCGCAATCCGTGCCACCAGTCACGCTCCTTGTGCTCGCCTGATCGGACCTGCCCCTTGTGAGGGCTCGTCCGTGCTGTCGCCCCATCATTTCAGGTGCTCTGTGACGTGCCCGGGTCGGATCGGTGAACAACGGTGCGCGTGTCCTGTGCCACGTTCGGCACCACCGGCAAGTGTGACCGTCAGCCGATCTGGGTGGGAGACAGGAATTCCACCGTGGTTATTGGCTACAGTTCGATGGTGCCGATCTATGCCGCCTACGGGTCCAACATGGACTCGACGCAGATGCTGGAACGCTGCCCGCATTCGCCCATGTCCGGGACCGGGTGGCTGGAGGGTTGGCGCCTGACCTTCGCCGGTGACGACATCGGCTGGGAAGGGCCGTTGGCCACCGTCGTCGAGGATCCCGGCTCCCGGGTGTTCGTCGTGCTCTACGACGTCTCCCCCGAGGACGAGGACAGCCTCGACCGCTGGGAGGGCTCCGACTTCGGCATCCACAAGAAGATCCGGATCCGGGTCACCGGCACCCAGGGCGAGTCCCGCCTGGCCTGGCTCTACGTCCTGGACGCCTACGAAGGCGGCCTCCCCTCGGCCCGCTACATCGGCGTCATCGCCGACGCGGCCGAAAAGGCAGGCGCCCCAGAGGACTACGTCCACGCCCTGCGCACCCGGAACAGCAAGAACGTCGGGCCCGGCGCCTGAGCTGTTCCGCCGCCCCGAATAGTAAAGCCGGACCCGCCGGCCGCTGACGTCGTGTCGGCGGCCGGCGGTCGTGAGCCGACTGGGTCAGCCCGTACTGCTATGCCTGCAGGACGATGTTCGTCAACGTCCGAACACCCACGGCCAAAGCGCGCTCGTCGATGTCGAAGGTCGGCTGGTGCAGGTCCAGCTGTTCGCCGACGCCGGACCAGACACCCAGCCTGGCCATCGCGCCGGGCACTTCCTCCAGGTACCAGGAGAAGTCCTCGCCGCCGCCCGACTGCGGGGTGTCGGCCAACGCGTCCTCACCCATCCCCAGGATCGCGTTCTCGAACATCAGCGCCGACGTCGGATCGTTGACCACCGGCGGCACACCACGCTTGTAGTTGAGCTGGTAGCGCACGCCCGTCGGCGCGAGCAACCCGTCGACGATCTCGCGGACCAGCGGTTCCAGCAGCAGCCAGGTGGCGTGATCACCGGTACGCACGGTGCCCGTGAGCATGCCCGTCTGCGGAATCGCGTTGGGCGCCTTGCCCGCGCTCACCGCACCCCAGACCATGATCGTGCTGGTTCGAGGATCGACGCGGCGGCTCAGCAATCCGGGCAACCCCGTGATGACGGTGCCGATCGCGTAGACGAGGTCGCTGGTCAGATGCGGGCGCGAGGTATGCCCACCGGGCGAATCGAGCACCAACTCGACCGTGTCGGCCGCCGACGTGATGGCCCCGGTCCGTACCCCGACCTTGCCGACCTCCAGACGCGGATCGCAGTGCAGCGCGAAGATCCGGTCGACCCCGGTCATCCCACCGGCCGCGACCACATCGAGCGCACCACCGGGCATCACTTCCTCGGCGGGCTGGAACACCAACCGCACCCCGACCGGCAGCTTGTCCTGTGCCTCGGCCAGCGCGAGACCGGCACCGAGCAGCACCGTGGTGTGCGCGTCGTGCCCGCAGGCATGCGACACGCCGGGCACCGTCGAGGCGAAGGTCAGACCGGTGAACTCCTGCATCGGCAGCGCGTCCATGTCGGCGCGCAAGGCGATCCGCGGCCGATCGGTGGGGCCGAAGTCGCAGATCAACCCGGTGCCGCCCGGCAGCACCTCCCAGGTCAGCCCGGCCTTGGTGAGCCAGCCCGACACGAACTCGGTGGTGGTGAACTCCGCCCGCGACAACTCGGGGTTGGCGTGGATATGTCTGCGCCATTGCACCAGGTCACCGGTGTGCTCGGCCAGCCATGCGTCAACGATCTCGGTTCCCGACATCAGAGTTGGTTCGGTGTCCGGCGTGGTCGGACACGCTGCGGTCTCGCGCGCCATCGAGTGGGTACCCACACCCATCGATAGCGCGTCGGAGCCTGCGCGTGCGGTGCCCGGATGGCCGGAAATGGTCACCGAATGTCCTCCTGTCGTTCGATCAGCCGTTGCAACAACCTGTCCCTGTGTACTTCATCGCCCGCGATAGCGACAGCGGTACGCGCCAGCGCCAGCGCGCCGTCGAGCACCGCCCGGTCCGCCGAGGCGTTCACCGCGGCGGCGGCGAACGCAGGCTGGTGGGTTGCCGCACCGCCCGCGTCGATGCCGATCACCGGGTGGATACCGGGGACGACGTTGGTGACGTTGCCCATGTCGGTGCTTCCGAGCGGCCGCAACACCTCGAGCTCGGGCGCGATCGGCACCCGTCCCAGTCCGGTGATCTGCGCGCGGTAGGCAGCGGAAAGAACCGGATCGGGGGTGAGCTCGGTATAGGTGGGCGCGAGCGTCCGTATGTCGTGGGTGCAGCCGGTCGCCAGGGCGCCCGCTTCGAAACACGCCTTCGCTCGCCGCATCAGGTCGTCGAGGGAGCCGGAATCCGCCGCGCGGAGGTAGTACAGCAACTCCGCGCGTCCGGGCACGATGTTGGGGGCTACGCCACCGTCGGACACTATACCGTGCAGCTGCTGGCCGGGTCGCAAATGCTGACGTAGCAAGCCGACAGCAACCTGGGTCAGGGTCACCGCGTCGCCGGCGTTGCGGCCCAGTTCGGGCGCGGCGCTGGCATGCGCCTCGCGGCCGTGGAAGACGATGGCGAGGTCGGCCAATGCCAGTGAGCGCGCGCCGACGATGTCGGCAGGCCCAGGGTGGACCATCATCGCCATCGCGATGTCGTCGAAAGCGCCCGCTTCGAGCATGAGCACCTTGCCGCCGCCGCTCTCCTCCGCGGGCGTACCGAGCACCACCACGGTCAGGCCGAGCGCGTCGGCCACGGCGGCCAGCCCGATGGCCGCGCCGACAGCGGACGCGGCGATGATGTTGTGCCCGCAGGCGTGCCCGATCTCGGGCAGCGCGTCGTATTCGGCGCAGATGCCGACGGTGAGCGGGCCGCTGCCGTACACCGCGCGAAACGCCGTCGACAGCCCGGCGACGCCCGTCGTGACGGCGAATCCGCGCTCGACCAGCGGCGCGAGGACCTTCGCGACGCTACGCGTTTCGGCGAAGGCCAGCTCCGGTTCGGCGTGAATCGCGTGCGAGAGCCCGATCAGCTCGTCCGAGGCAGCGACAATCGCGGCGTCGGAGGCGGTGGCTGTGAGTTCGCCGGTGCGCGAGGGTGCCATACCCCCAGTCTTGCATCAGTGCCCGACAGCGGCGCACCGGCGAGCGAGGTCAGTTGCCGAAGGGAAGGTTCTCCGGGGTGACCGGCGTGGCCAGCGCGGCGAGCGTCTCGGCGTGCAGCGCGGTCTTGATGATCGGGGTGATCGGCTTGCGCAGGCTGGTGAGCGCGGCGGCGCGGGCGATCGCGGCGGGCAGCACCTCGTCGGCGTCGGCCTTGGCATCGGCGATGCCGGCGGCAATGGCCTCGTCGGCACCGAAACGGTGCCCGGTGGTCATCGCCTGGACGCACACCTGGTTGCTCAGGCGACCCTTCAGCAAGCCGTTCATGCCGATCGTGAACGGCATGCCCAGATGCACCTCGGGCAGCGACCAGAAGCCGCGGTCACCGCGCATCACGCGGAAATCGTGGGACGTGGCCAGCATGGCGCCCGCGCCGAACGCGTGGCCGTTGACCGCGGCGATCGTGGGCATCGGGAAGGTCAGCAGGCGGGTGTAGAGCGAGTGCACCCGGTCGAGGTAGCCGTGGATCTTGTCCAGGTTGCCAAAGACGTAATCGGTGTCGAGACCGTTGCTGTAGTACTTACCGGTCGCGACGGTGACCAGCGCGGCCGCACCCTCGGACGCCTCGACCTCGTCGAGTGCGGCGTGGAAGGCATCGATCCAGTCCGGCGAGAAACGGTTCTCGTTGTCTGTCTCACCCTCGTTGCCGAGGTACAGGACGAAAACATCACCAGAGCGCTCCAAATACGGCATGCAGGGGAGAATAGCCCGCACCTGAACCCTGTCCTACTCGCGGGTAGGAACCTTCCCGGCCCCGCACGACCCGACCTCGAGGAAGGTCCGCCGCGCAGCGGCGGTTCGCGGCCGTCCCGACGATCAGGTGCCGTTGCGTAGGCGACGAAGGAG
>NZ_JBSGVG010000068.1:0-20579 GCF_053608345.1 Nocardia sp. NPDC055050 | reverse complement strand
GGCGGCCCGGCCGCGGACCGGCCACTTCGTGGCCGTCCCTCCCTAGGGGTCGGGAGTGCGGTGGCTGGGTTGGGTGGGTTGTTGAAGACGGGGACAGGGACGGGGACTGGTTGTTGGGGGTCCGGTCAGAAGCTGTGTTCGGGGCCGGGGAAGGTGCCCTGGCGGACTTCGGCGGCGTAAGTGGCCGCGGCGGTGCGGAGTTCGTCGCCCACGTTGCCGAAGCGCTTGACGAACTTGGCCGTCTTGCCGCTGGTGTAGCCGGCCATGTCCTGCCAGACCAGCACCTGGGCGTCGCAGTCGGCACCCGCGCCGATGCCGACGGTCGGGATGGTCAGCTTGCGGGTGACCTGGCCCGCGATCTCGGCGGGGACCATTTCCATGACCACCGAGAACGCACCGGCCTCCTGCACGGCGATCGCGTCGGCGACCAGCTGCTCGGCGCCGTCGCCTCGGCCCTGGACACGGAAACCGCCCAGGGTGTTCACGCTCTGCGGGGTGAATCCGATGTGGGCCATCACGGGGATGCCCGCGGAGGTGATCAGCGCGATCTGCTCGGCGACCCGTTCCCCGCCCTCGAGCTTCACCGCGTGTGCGCCGCCCTCCTTCATGAAGCGGATGGCGGTCGCCAGCGCCTGCTGCGGCGAGGACTCGTAGGTCCCGAACGGCAGATCGGCGACGACCAGCGCGTGCGGGGCGCCGCGCACGACACCGCGCACGAGCGGGATGAGCTCGTCGACGGTGATCGGCACGGTGGTGTCGTAGCCGTAGACGACATTGGCGGCGGAATCGCCGACCAGGAGCACGGGGATACCGGCTTCCTCGAACAGCCGCGCGGACGAGTAGTCGTAGGCCGTCAGCATCGACCAGCGCTCACCGTCGGCCTTCATCTGCTGGAGATGCTGGACGCGGGTCTTGCGGCGTGGCTTGTTGTCGGCGGGAGTGGCACCGTAGGCAGGAGTCTGCTCATCGGATACGGACATCATCGTCCCTTTCGTCTGGTTCCTCGAGGCCCATACCGGGTCCCCGGGCGTTTCTGACCACCTCAGTGTGCCACCTGCGCCCGCACGGGTTTAAGGCCAGGCGCCGGTGTGATCGGTCACACCGGGCGATTCGGTTACCGTGATGCGAGCCCGTTCGGGCGCATTGTGTGCGCCGCAGGGCGCGGAAAGGTGGGCCCACTGTGCAGCGAGGCCGGCTCGTCGTGCTCCTCGGCGCTGTCTCTGCGTTGATCGTCACCGGATGCGGCACCGGCGGGGACAGCGCGCCGCGTGCTGAACTGCCCCCGCCCCCACCGGGTCTGAACAGCTTCTACGACCAGCAGATCGACTGGGGCTCGTGCGAGGGCTACGGCAGCCCGGAGGACCGGCTGCCACCCAAAACCGAGTGCGCGCGGATCACCGTGCCGATCGACTACGCGCGCCCGGACGGCCCGACCGCCCAGATCGCGCTCTCCCGGATCCCGGCCACCGGCGAGAAGGTCGGCTCGCTGCTGATGAACCCGGGTGGGCCCGGCGTCTCCGGCCTGTCGATGGTCGGTGTCGGCAACCGCACCGAACTGGCGGAGAAGTTCGACCGGGTCGGGTTCGATCCGCGCGGTGTCGGCTCGTCGCTGCCCTCGATCGTCTGCCTCACCCCGCAGCAGGCCGACGCCGAACGTGCCGAGCCGCCCACCGACAACACTCCGGCGGGCATCGCCGAGGCAGAGGACGACAACCGTGAGTACGCCGACCGCTGCGCCCAGCGCTCCGGCGTCGACCTGCTCGGTCACGTCGGTACCCGCGAGGTGATCCAGGACATGGATGTCATGCGGGCCGTGCTCGGCGACGCGAAACTGAGTTACCTCGGCTACTCCTACGGCACCCGCCTCGGTTCGGCCTACGCCGAGAAGTACCCGCAGAACGTGCGCGCGCTCGTTCTCGACGGCGCCGTCGACTCCTCGCAGGACCCGGTCCAGGAGTCGCTGCGGCAGGCGGCGGGCTTCCAGGGCGTGTTCACCGCCTACGCCACCGACTGCGCGAAGAACGCCGACTGCCCGCTCGGCACCGATCCCGCCCAGGCCGTCACTCGTTTCCGCGAGCTGGTCGGGCCGCTGGAGAAGGCCCCGGCGCCGACCGCCGACCCGCGCGGGCTCAGCTACAACGACGCGATCACCGGCGTCCAGCAGGCTCTCTACAGCGACGACCTGTGGCAGATCCTCACCCAGGGCCTCACCGAACTGCGCGCGGGCAGCGGCGACACCCTGCTGCAGCTGGCCGATATGTACGACGGCCGCCGTCAGGACGGCACCTACGCCAACACTCAGGACGCCTTCAACGCGATCCGTTGCGTCGACGATCCGCGCGTCACCGATCCCGCGGTGACCGGCCGTCAGGACACCGAATACCGCAAGGCCGCCCCGTTCCTCGACGACGGCAAGGGCACCGGCGCCGCCCCACTGGAACTGTGCGCCGCCTGGCCGGTGCCCAACACCAGCAGCCCGCATCGCGTCTCGGCCCCTGGACTGCCGCCCACCGTGGTGGTCTCCACCACCGACGACCCGGCCACGCCGTATCAGGCCGGTGTCGACCTGGCCGCCCAGCTGGGTGCCGACCTGATCACCTTCCGCGGCAATCGGCACACCGCCGCTCTGGTGGCGGGCGATCAGTGCCTCGACACCGCGGTGATCGACTACCTCGTCGATCTCGCCACGCCCGCGCCCGGTCTCACATGCTGAGAGCCACATGTGCTCACCGCGCCCCGTCGTGGCCGGTGAGATGTGCGAACGATGTGACGAGATCGCAAACCCGTCTCCGTATGTAACACGGATTTAACGCCGGGTGCTTACGCTCGCCGGTATGGATCGCCAGAAGGAATTCGTGCTGCGGACGCTCGAAGAGCGGGATATCCGTTTCGTCCGTCTCTGGTTCACCGATGTGCTGGGCTACCTCAAGTCCGTCGCCATCGCGCCCGCCGAGCTCGAAGGCGCCTTCGAGGAGGGCATCGGCTTCGACGGCTCGGCCATCGAGGGCTTCGCGCGCGTGTCCGAGGCGGACATGGTCGCGCGGCCCGATCCGTCGACCTTCCAGGTGCTGCCGTGGGCCAGCTCCAAGGGCCACCAGCACTCGGCGCGGATGTTCTGCGATATCACCATGCCCGACGGTTCGCCGTCCTGGGCCGACCCGCGCCACGTGCTGCGCCGTCAGCTGAACAAGGCCGCCGACGCGGGCTTCAGCTGCTACGTGCACCCCGAGATCGAGTTCTTCCTGCTGGAGAACAACCTCAAGGGCGGCTACGAGCCGACCCCGGCCGACAACGGCGGCTTCTTCGACCAGGCCGTGCACGATTCGGCGCCGAACTTCCGCCGCCATGCCATCGACTCGCTCGAATCGATGGGCATCTCGGTCGAGTTCAGCCACCACGAGGGCGCTCCCGGCCAGCAGGAGATCGACCTGCGCTACGCCGACGCGCTCTCGATGGCCGACAACGTGATGACCTTCCGCTACCTCATCAAAGAGGTGGCGATCGACGAGGGCGTGCGCGCGACGTTCATGCCCAAGCCGTTCTCCCAGTACCCCGGCTCGGCCATGCACACCCACATGAGCCTGTTCGAGGGCGAGAACAACGCCTTCGCCGATCCCGACGACCCGAACAACCTCTCGGGCACCGCGCGCTCGTTCATCGCCGGCATCCTCGAGCACGCCCCCGAGATCAGCGCGATCACCAACCAGTGGGTCAACTCCTACAAGCGGCTGATCCACGGTGGCGAAGCCCCGACCGCGGCCTCGTGGGGCCGGTCCAACCGGTCGGCGCTGGTGCGGGTGCCGATGTACACCCCGAACAAGTCGTCGTCGCGTCGCGTCGAGATCCGCAGCCCTGATTCCGCCTGCAACCCGTACCTGACCTTCGCGGTGCTGCTGGCCGCGGGTCTGCGCGGTATCGAGAAGGGCTACACGCTGCCCCCCGAGGCCGAGGACGACGTGTGGTCGCTGACCGACGCCGAGCGTCGCGCCATGGGCTTCCGCACCCTGCCCGGCACCCTCGACGAGGCCCTGCAGGCGATGGAGCGCTCCGAGCTGGTCGCCGAAACCCTCGGCGAACACGTCTTCGACTTCTTCCTGCGCAACAAGCGCCGTGAGTGGGCCGACTACCGCTCACAGGTCACTCCCTGGGAGTTGAAGGAGTACCTGAGTCTCTGAGTGATCCCGAGCCGCCTTGATCCGGGCTGACCGGATCAAGGCTTCCGGGCCGAAAGCTGGCGGCGCCAGCCGCTAGGATCACAGCTATGGTCCGGCCACCGACTGCCCGCTCCGCTGTACCCGGCGTCGGCCGGCTCGGTCTCCTCGAACCGACAGCGGCGGCTTCCCTGCATCAACTCGGCTGGGACAACGTCGACGGGGTGCCGGTGCTCTGGGCACTCTCGCGTTCGCCCGATGCCGATCTCGCCCTGTCCACGCTGGTGCGGCTGCGCGAATCGCTCGAAGACGCATGGCCCGAACTGGATTCTGCGATCCGTTCCGACACCACGTTGCGCGGCAGGCTGTTCGGCTTGCTCGGCTCGTCGACGGCCTTCGGCGACCACCTGGTCGCTGCCCCGGCGGCGTGGAAAGTGCTGCGCGAGAACGAACTTCCCAGCCGTGACGAGCTGATCGCCGACCTGCTCGACGCCGTCGACGCGGCGCCGGAGACCGGACCCAACGCGGGGCCGATGCTGTGGCGTGCCGGGATCGCCGGTCCGGAGGCGGTCGCCCTGCTGCGCGGCAGGTACCGCGATCAGCTGATGTTGCTGGCCGCGGTCGACCTGGCCTCCACCGTCGAGAACGAACCGGTGCCGCCTTACCTGGTGGTCGGCAAGCACCTGTCGGACCTGGCCGATGCCGCGCTCACCGCCGCCCTGTCGGTCGCGGTGGCCAGGGTGTGTAAGAACGGCCCGGTGCCGGTGCGCCTCGCGGTGATCGCGATGGGCAAATGCGGTGCGCGAGAACTGAATTACGTCAGTGACGTCGACGTGGTGTTCGTCGCCGAACCGGCCGACGCGACCGCGACCCGGCTCGCCGCGGAGATGATGAGCGTCGCGAGCTCGGCCTTCTTCGAGGTCGACGCCGCACTGCGCCCCGAGGGCAAGGCGGGGGCCCTGGTGCGCACCCTCGACTCCCACCTCGCCTACTACAAGCGGTGGGCGCGCACCTGGGAGTTCCAGGCGCTGTTGAAGAACCGGCCGATGACCGGCGATATGGAACTCGGCAAGCAGTACCGCGACGCGCTGATGCCGATGGTCTGGACCGCGTCGGAACGTCCCGACTTCGTCGCCGACGTCCAGGCCATGCGCCGCCGGGTCGAGGACCTGGTCCCCGCCGACATGCGTGAGCGCGAGCTCAAGCTGGGCGCGGGCAGCCTGCGCGATGTCGAATTCGCCGTGCAGCTCCTGCAATTGGTGCACGGCCGGGTCGACGAGGCACTGCACGTCACCAATACCGTCGAGGCGCTCACGGCCCTCGCCGCGGGCGGCTACGTCGGCCGTGAGGACGCCGCCAACCTCACCGCCTCCTACGAATTCCTGCGCCTGCTCGAACACCGCCTGCAATTGCAGCGGCTCAAGCGCACCCACACCCTGCCCGCGGCCGATGACGAGGAGGGCATGCGCTGGCTGGCCCGCGCCGCCCACATCCGGCCCGACGGCCGCCAGGACGCGGTCGGCGTGCTCGACACCGACATCCGCCGCAACGCCGTGCGAGTCCGGCGCCTGCACGCGAAACTGTTCTATCGCCCGCTGCTGGACGCGGTCGCCCGGATGGACTCCGACGCGCTGCGCCTGAGCCCCGACGCCGCCGTCCGCCAGCTCGCCGCCCTCGGCTACGGCGCACCGGCCAACGCGCTCGGCCATCTCAAGGCGCTCACCGGCGGCGTCTCCCGCAAGGGCCGCATCCAGGCGCTGCTGCTGCCGACTCTGCTCGAATGGCTCGGTGACACACCGAATCCCGATGCCGGGCTGCTCGCCTACCGCAGGGTGTCGGAGGGGCTCGACGACCAGATCTGGTTCCTGCGCGTGCTGCGTGACGAGGGCGCGGTGGCCCAGCGTCTGATGATCGTGCTCGGTTCCTCGGAGTACCTGCCCGACCTGCTGATCAACGCGCCCGACACCATCCGCATGTACGCCGACGGGCCCGGCGGCCCGCAGTTGCTCAGCACAAAACCCGAAGACGTCGCCCGCGGCATGCAGACCGCGGCCGCCCGCTACGACGACCCGAAACGTGCTGTCGCGGCAGCACGTTCACTGCGCCGCCACGAACTGGCCAGGGTCGCCTCGGCCGATGTGCTCGGCATGCTGGACGTCGCACAGGTGTGCGCGGCGCTGTCGTCGGTGTGGGTTGCGGTGCTCGAGGCGGCACTGAGCGCGGTCATCCGCGCCTCGGAGGCCGAACGTGGTGCGCCCGCGCCCGCCGACTTCGCGGTGATCGGCATGGGCAGGCTGGGCGGGATGGAACTGGGCTACGGCTCCGACGCCGACGTGCTGTTCGTCTGCGATCCGCGCCCCGGTGAGGACGAGGCCACGGCCGTGAAATGGGCCAACGGGATCGCCGAGAAGGTGCAGCGGCTGCTCGGCGCACCGAGCGTCGACCCGCCTTTGCAGGTGGATGCGGGCCTGCGTCCCGAGGGGCGCAACGGGCCCCTGGTCCGCACGCTGACCGCTTATCAGGCCTACTACGCGCAGTGGGCCCAGCCGTGGGAGATGCAGGCGCTGCTGCGCGCCCACCAGGTGGCGGGCGATCAGGATCTGGGCGTGCGCTTCCTGCATGTCATCGACCCGATCCGCTATCCGACCGGCGGGGTGTCGGAGGAATCGGTCCGCGAGATCCGCCGCATCAAGGCGCGCGTGGACTCCGAGCGACTCCCGCGCGGTGCCAACCCGTCGACCCACACCAAGCTGGGCCGCGGCGGCCTGGCCGATATCGAATGGACCGTCCAGCTCCTGCAACTGCGCCACGCGCACGAGATACCCGCGCTGCACAACACCTCGACCCTGCAGTCGCTCGATGTGATCGAGGCCGAGGGCATCCTCGAACCCGAGGACGTCGCGCTCCTGCGTGAATCGTGGATCACCGCCACCGCCGCCCGCAACGCCCTCGTCCTGGTCAAGGGCAAGCCGACCGACCAACTCCCCGGCCCGGGCCAGCTGCTCTCGGCGGTGGCTCGGGTAGCCGGCTGGCCCAACGACGACGGCAGCGAATTCCTCGACACCTACATGCGCATCACCCGCCGCGCGAAGGCCGTCGTCGAGCGCGTGTTCGGGGGATAGTCCGGACATGAAAAAGCCCCGCACCACTGGTGCGGGGCTTTTTCAGTTCACGCCGAAATCAGATGGCGCGGACGTCCTGGGCCTGGGGGCCCTTCTGGCCCTGGCCGACCTCGAACTCCACCCGCTGTCCCTCTTCGAGGGACTTGAAGCCCGAGCCGCCGATAGCCGAGTAGTGAACGAAGACGTCGGGGCCGCCTCCGTCTTGGGCGATGAAGCCGAAGCCCTTTTCGCCGTTGAACCACTTGACGGTGCCTTGAGTCATGTTTTAAAAGTCTTTTCCGTAGGTGAGCCATGGCGATCACTTGCGATCAGCCCAGTCTCAGCAACCCAGTATGCCATACTCGCCAGCAAACCGCGCCTTGCGGTTTGTCACACTGCGATGTGGGCGGCGTATACCGTGGAAAACCGGCGTGTCGAGTCGGTCGGCAACCAATGCGAACGCCCCTTTCACATCGCGTCGCGGACTGTGCCAATCTGAGCGGTATGGGTGAGATGAACGCGGGGCGTGGCGGGCACGTCGACCTGGCCATGCGGGTGCTCGACGCACACGTGGCGTTCACCAAGCAGCAGTTGCGCGAGCCCGCCGGCTTCCTCGAGTTCGTCACCGAGGAGATCGACGGCGCGCTCGACGAGGCCGCGGAACTGACCCTCGCGCAGGCGGTGACCCGTGAGCAGATCAAGGCGGTCGCGCACAAGTTCGCCGTGCAGGTTCCCGTCGAGGGCGCTATTCCCGAACTCGTCGGTGAGATCGCCACCCGCCTGTACAACCATCGCGCCAACGACGAGATCGAGGTCGGTGAGCTCGTCGACAACCGCCGCTTCGACGAACTGGTCGACGGCGTAGCCGATCTGGATCTCACCCACCGGCTGGTGCGGCTGGTGCTCAACAGCCCGGTGACCGTCGACGCGTGCGTCGAGGCGGTCCAGCGCGCGGTGGTCACCGCGGTCGACGACGGTTTACACCCCGAAGGCGGTGGCCTGGCCCGGACGCTGCGCGGTGCGCTGTCGCGGCTGGCCGAACCCGCGATGCCCGCGATCGAGCAGGGTGTCGGCAGGCTCACCCGCACCGGTGCGCGATTCGTGTTGCGCGGCAACAGTAGTGACGCCGACGAAGTGTTGCTCGACAGCGCCCGCGAGACCTGGCGCAAACACACCGGCGTCGCCGTCGGCTCGTTCCGTGATCTGGTCTCGGCCACCGATGTCGAAGACATCGTCGTGCTCGTCTTCGAATTCTGGCGCACCTTCCGCGATACCGACTACTTCCGCGCCCTGCTCGACGAGGGCGTGGACCACGTCTTCGACAAGTACGGCGACACCCCCCTTGCCGAATTGCTGGCTGAGCTGGGCGTAGGGCGCGCGGAGATGCTCGAGGAGGCGCTGCGTTTCGGCCCGCCGGTCCTCGAAACACTCGACGAGCGCGGTTATCTCGACACCGTGCTGCGTCGCAGGCTGGCGCCGTTCTACGCATCGGAGGCCTTCCGGGCAGCGGTGTCCGGGATGGAGTGATCACGCCAGTTCCGTTCGGCCGCTGGCATGTCGGGATGTGTCGGTACGATTCGTGCAACGATGGGGCGCTTGTCTGCCACCGGATCTCGATCGAAAGGCTGCCGTGACACGTCTGTCCACCCTGCTCGACCAGATCGACTCCGGTGCTGTGCTGCTGCCCGAATTCCAGCGCGGCTACGTGTGGAACCGCGACCAGGTGCGTGGACTCATGCGGTCGCTGTATCTCGGGTATCCGGTCGGTGGGTTGCTGGTGTGGGAGACCGGGTCCGAGGAGATCGCGGTACGCGGGTCGACGACCGGCTCGGGGCTGCGCCAGTTGCTGCTCGACGGTCAGCAGCGCATCACCACGCTGTACGGGATCATGCGCGGGACAGCGCCGTCGTTCTTCGAAGGCGACGAGATCGCTTTCACCGGTCTGCATTTCGATGTCGAGCGGGAGCTCTTCGAATTCCAGGTGCCCGGCCGCGATACCGCACCGGCCTGGATCGACATCACCGAACTGTTCGCCCAGGGCCCGATGCACTATCTGGCCAGGTTCCCGGACGAGTCGCCGGAAACCCTTGCCCTCTATCTCGATCGGCTGAACAAGGTTCGCGAGGTCGCCAACCGCGAGTTCAACGTCGAGACCATCACCGGATCGGATCGCACGGTCGACGAGGTGGTCGACATCTTCAACCGGGTCAACTCCGGCGGCACCAAACTGTCCAAGGGCGACCTCGCGCTGGCCACTCTGTGCGCGCAGTGGCCGCAGGCCCGCGGCAACCTGCGCGACCACCTGATCCGCTGGGACAAAGACGGCTACACCTTCACCCTGGACTGGTTGCTGCGCAACGTGATCGCCGTCGGCAACGGCCGCGCGCACTTCGACGCGCTCGGCGATCTGGCGCCCGCGGAATTCGAGCAGGCCCTGGTGGCCACCACGAAACAGGTGGACACCTTCCTCGACACGGTGGCGGGCCGGCTCGGCCTCGATCACGACCGAGTCCTGATGGGGCGCTACGCGATTCCCGTGATCACCCGCCTGCTGTTCCTCAACGGCGGCCGCTTCGACGACGACCTGCACCGCGACCGGGTGCTGTACTGGTACGTGCATTCCGCGCTCTGGGGCCGGTTCAGCGGCTCCACCGAGACGTTCCTGCAACAGGACTACGACACGCTCGAACGCGGCGGCATCAACGCGCTGATCGGCTCGCTGGAACGGCTGCGCGGCGGCTCGCTCGACCTGTGCGCCGACGACTTCGCCGGTGCCACTCGCGGTTCCCGGTTCTATCCGCTGCTGTACATGCTCACCCGCGTCGACGGTTCCCGCGATCTCGGCACCGGCTCCGAACTCGGCATCGAGCAGTTCGGTGAGCGCACACCGGTGCAGGTGCACTACCTGTTCCCGAAAACCCTGCTGCGCGACGCCGGTTACGAACGCAACGAGATCAACGCGATCGCCAATTTCTGCTTCCTCAGCCCCGGCTCGGAGGCCGAGCTCGGCGAGCGTGAGCCCGCCGACTACTTCGCCGAGATGGAACGGCGCAACCCGGGTGTGCTCGCCTCGCAGTGGATTCCGACCGACCCGTCGCTGTGGCGGGTGGAGAACTACCGTGAGTTCCTGCGGGCGCGCCGCAAAATGCTCTCCGCCTCGGCGGATGCGTTCCTCGAAAAGCTGCGCACCGGCAAGTTGCACCGCCCGACCCTGTTGACGGTGGGTGTCGCCGGAGTGACCATCGGCGATCCCGCGGTGGACCAGGTCAACGCGCTCGTCGACGACCTCGTCGCCGACGGCTTCGGCTTCCCGCTGCTCGACAGTGAGGTCTCCGACCCGGTCACCGGCCGCGAACTCGCTGTCGCCGAAGCCTTTTGGCCAGAGGGCCTGCAGCCGGGCGTCGGCATGCCGGTGGTGCTCGTGCTCGAGCCGTCCAATGCCGACCTCACCCGCTTCGCCCAGCTGGGCTACGCGGTGTTCACCTCTGTCGACGCCCTGCGCGGCTATGTCGACAACCTGCGCGTGGAAGCCTCCGGCGACAGCGGTATCGACGGCCCGGTCGGCGATCTTGCCGCGTTGGCCGACCGCCTGCCCGCCACCTGGGTCGGCAATTCCGAACAGGTCTGGTTCCGCTTCGCCTGGAACCTGCTGGAGCGTGACCGCGCCGAGGGCCCCGACGCGCTGCTCGGTCCCGAACAGCTGGCCCTGCGCTACATCGCCCTGTGGGCGCTCACCCGCACCTTCTACATCCACGCCTTCGACCAGGGCAACCCGGGCGAATGGCGCTACTACCTCGGCGACGCCATCGGCCCGAGCCCACTGGTCCCGCGTGCGTGGCTGGCCCAGCGCGCCGTCGAATCCGGTGCGCTGGCCCCCGGCATGCCGCCCGGCGACGAGGACATCGCGATCGCTCTGGTCCACGGGGTCATCGAGACCGTCGACGAGGTCGCCACCGTGCTGTCCCACCTTCTCGGCGGGCCCGGTCTGTTCGCCTCGCTGTGGGCGTCGGCGGGCGCGGCCGAACATTACGGCTACCCCCTGTCCACCGATCAGATCAACGACCTCATCAACCAGGTGGTCAACGATCCCGAGTCCCGAAAGATCCAGGCCTACAACTGGATCGAGGCGGGTCTGCCGCTCTAGGGCCTACCGGTCGCGCGCTGAAAGGTCGAGACGAAGTCGGTCAGCGCGGTGCGGTCCTCGAGGTCGGCCGGTCGGTAGCCGCGGTCGGCTTCGACGGTGATCGGGGTGCCCGCAGCAACGCGCAGCTCGTCCCAGCAGACCGGGAGAACCGGGAGCTGCACGGTGCGCTCACCGACGGTCAGGGTGATCGCCGAGGTGTACTTGTTCGCAACGGTCATCAGCTCCTCGACGGCCCGCTCGGTGAGTGGACCCGCGGCGGAGAACTCTTCGATGTACACGGTCACCTCCCTTCCGGCGGCCAGTGTAGGTCCTCGCGGAGTTCCCAAGACAGCCGCAAGAGACCTGAAAGCGGCGCCGCTTAGGGTGACCTCATGATGCGTAAATGGGCGGAACGAGCGTTGCTCGTCCTGGGGTGGGGCGCGGTGGTCGCGGCGGTGGCCGGGATCGTGTTGCATGTCGTGGACTGGCGCCAGAAGTCGATGGTGCTGTTGGCGTCGGGGGCGATGTGGTTGATGCTCGGCGCGGTCGTGGGGCTGGTGCTGTTGCTGCTCGCCCGAGGCTGGCGCAGCTCGGGGGCGGCGGCACTGGTGCTGGCCGGGGCCGCGTGGTTGGTGGTGCCGTCCTACATTCCGGAGGCCAGGGCCGCCGATGGGCCCGAACTCGTGGTGATGCAGTCGAACATCCTGTTCGGCCAGGCCGATCCGGTCGCCGTGGTCGGTGCGGTGCGGGAGAACAACGTCGACGTGCTCACCGTCGAGGAGTTGACCGTCGACTCGATCACGGGTCTGCGTGTGGCCGGACTCGAGGAACGACTGCCCTACTTCTACCTGGAACCGGCGCAGTCGGGTGGTGGCGGCACCGGCATCTACAGCCGATACCCGTTGCGCGACACCAAGAAATACGACGGCTTCGTCATGAGCAATATCTCGGCGACGATGGAACATCCACAGCGCGGGCCGATGTCGGTCTTCGCGTTCCATCCGATCCCGCCGAATATCGACTTCGGTGCCTGGTCGGCCGAGATGCGCCGGGTCGACGAGATCCTCGCGGCGACCAGCGCACCCGCGATCGTCGGCGCGGATTTCAACGCGACACACGACCACTCGGCCTATCGAGCACTGCTCGACGGCGCGTTCGCCTCGGCCGCCGACCAGACCGGCGACGGTGTGCTGCTCACCTACCCGGCGGATCGCCGGTGGGGACCGGTGATCGGGATCGATCACATCCTCGTCGCAGGTGGGGTGGCCGAACAGATCCGCACGCTCACCATCCCCGGCTCCGACCATCGCGCGGTGCTGGCCACGATCCGAATGGACCTGTGACAGTAGTCGTTTACCATGTGAGCGCTCGATCGCGGACCGCAAGGCGGCCGCGTCATTTTTGGGGAGGACAGCGCATGAGAAGACATCGGTTCGGCGCGACCATGGCAGCTTTGATGAGTATCGGCATGCTCGTATCCGGTTGCGGGGCGACAACTGTCGCGAGCGACCAGGCGCAGCCGATCATGGACAATCCATGGGAGGTGGCGGGCGCGGCGTCGTCCACCGGTCCCAGCGGGTCGCGTCCCGGTGTGCCCGACACGGACAAGAAGGCCGACAACGGCGACAACGGCAAGATCGACAAGCTCGCGCTCAACGCCATCGCCGACATCGAAGAGTACTGGCAGACCGAGTATTCCAAGACTTTCCGTGGCAATTTCAAGCCCGCCTCGAAGTACATCTCCTGGTCGGCGAAGGCGCCGGAGTCGGAGTCGGTGCAGTTCTGCAAGAGCAGCACCTACAAGCTGGTCAACGCCGCGTACTGCCCGCTCGACCACACCATCGGCTGGGACCGCACCGTCCTGCTGCCGCTGCTGGTCGACAAGTACAAGGAAATGTCGGTGGTGATGGTGCTCGCCCACGAATACGGGCACGCCATCCAGTCCCAGGCCGACCTGCTGCGCGGGTTCCTCACCGATGCGCTGGTCAAGGAGCAGCAGGCCGACTGCCTGGCCGGTGTGTTCCTTCGCCATGTGGCAGAAGGCAATTCGAAGCACTTCACGCTCAACACCACCGACGGGCTCAACGGTGTGCTCGGCGCGACCGTCGCCGTGCGCGACCGCGACCCCAACGATCCCGACGCCGTGCACGGTTCGGCGTTCGAGCGGGTGACGGCGGTGCAGATGGGTTACACCCAGGGCGCCAAGTCGTGCAAGGACATCAACGAGGACGAGATCGAGAAGCGTCGCGCCGGTCTGCCCGTCACCTTCGAAGAAGATGAACGCGACAAGCAACTGCCGGTGAACAAGGAGACCCTGACCACCCTGGCCGCCCAGCTCGGCAAGTCGATGCCGGTGAAGACCGCGCCGAAGTTCGACTACGCCGGCGTCACCCGCAACTGCGCGTCGACGACCACCACCGAGCCGGTCTCCTACTGCCCGGGCTCGAACACCATCGGCACCGATGTCCCCGCCATGGCCAAGCGTGCGGGTGAGGGGTCGAGCGCCAAGGAGGAGCCGCTGTCGGCGGTCGTCACCGGTGACTACAACGCCGCCGCGGTGTTCGTGTCCCGCTATGCCCTCGCGGTGCAGCAGGATCGCAAGCTGTCGCTGTCGGGTGCCGAGTCGGCGGGCCTGCGCACGGCGTGCCTGACGGGCGTGCTCACCACGAAACTCAGTGAGCCGAACAGTGATCCGCGCCTGTCGGCCGGTGACCTCGACGAGGCGGTCTCCGGCCTGCTCGCCGACGGCCTCGCCGCCTCCGACGTCAACGGCAAGGTGGTGCCGAGCGGATATCAGCGCCTCGAGGCGTTCCGCACCGGTGTCCTCAGCGGCGAGCAGGCCTGCCTGAACCAGTTCAAGTAGTCAGCGCGAGGTAGGCAGTGACCGCAGGGAGCTGAGGGTGTTCGCCACCGCGCGGGCAGCCTCGGCTCCCTTGGTCACGAAGTGGTTGGTGTAGTAGTCCACGTGCTCGCTGTGCTCGTGGAAGTGGTGCGGTGTGAGCACTACCGAGAACACCGGCACATCGGTGTCGAGCTGCACGCGCATCAGGCCGTCGATCACCGCGGAGGCGACGAAGTCGTGGCGGTAGATGCCGCCGTCGACGACCAGGGCCGCGGCGACGATCGCGTCGTAGCGGCCGGTGCGGGCCAGGCGTTGGGCATGCAGCGGGATCTCGAACGCGCCGGGGACGTCGAACACCTCGACGACCTCGGGATCGAACCCGAAGCCGGTGTATTCGGCGAGGAAGCCCTCGTGCGCCTTGTTGACGATGGAGCTGTGCCAGCTGGCGCGGATGAAGGCAACGGCGCCGGTAGACGTGGTCATGGGTGGTAAGTCTACTAGTGTCGCCCGCGCAGAAACTTACTGACCGGTAACATGGGTTGACAGCCAGTCGGTGACATCGCCGAGCACCTTCGCGCGCTCGGGCTCGTTGAACACCTCGTGGTAGAGCCCGGGATAGCGCAGCACTGTCACGTCGGTCGAGCCCGCGTCACGCTCGAGCAGATCGGCGCTCGACGGTGACGCGATCACGTCGGCGGTGCCGTGCACTACCAGCAGCGGCGCGGTGAGCGCGCCGAGACGCTGCTTCACCAGCGCGGTGTGCTGCAGGATCTCCACCGCGGTGCGCGCGGGCAGCTTGCCGCGGAACACCAGCGGGTCGTCGTCGTAGGCGCGCACCACCTCGGGATCGCGGCTGATCGTGGACGAATCCAGGGTCAGCACACCGAGATTCGGTGCGAACCGGGTGAGCAGGGGAGCGGCGAGGCGCTGGAGCGGATTGCCGAGCGGGATGTCCAGCGGCGGCGCGGACACGATGATGCCCGCCACGTCGACCGGTCCGCGGGTCGCCTGGTGCAGGACCACGAGGCTGCCCATCGAATGCCCGAGCAGGAACCGGGGGACACCGGGATGGGCGGCGCCCGCGAGATCGAGCAGGGTCGCGACATTGTCGGCGGCGCCCTGCATCGAACCGATATTGGCCGCCGGGCCCTCGGACAGGCCGTGCCCGATGTGGTCGAGCGCGTAGACCGCGAAGCCGGCCTCGGCCAGTGTGGTGCCGACGTGTTCGTAGCGACCCGAGTGTTCGGCGACGCCGTGCACCAGCACCACCACCGCGCGCGGTGCGGACTCCGGTTGCCATGCGCGCCAGGCGATCTTGCCGCCGTGGCCCGCGAACTCGCCGGTGTCGGTCGTCATCGTGGCGCTCCTCCTGCTTCGGGCGCCGCGGCGAGCCGCTCGATGAGACGCCGGTTGAACTCGATCAGCCGAGCGTAGTTGAGTCGCGAGATCCGCTCGTCGGTTCCGTGGATCCGTTCCAGATCCACCGCGGTCAACACGATCGGCGCGAAGTTGCAGCGGGTCGCGGCCAGGCCGTCGTAGTGGCGTGAATCGGTGGCGCCGGGCACGATCCCGGTGGTGGTCACGATCCCGGGCACCACGCTCGACGCCAGCTCGGCGACCATGTCGAAAGCCGGACCCGGCCCGTGGAACCGCGAGGGCTCCGACGCGGGCCCGACGAGGTCGATCGCCACGCCGATATCGCGGATCACCCTGGTGCAGTGCGCCAGCACCGCCGCCACCGAATCACCGGGCAGAATACGGAAATTCACCAGTGCCTCGGCGCTCTGCGGGAGCACATTGGCCTTCACGCCGCCGCTGATCACGGTGGGCGCGGTGGTGGTGCGCACCAGCGCCTCGGTGGTCGGGCCCGTCGCCATGATGCGGGCGACGAGTGGTCCGGCCAGCCTGGACAGCCCGCGTGCGTCGGTGAGCTCGAGCAGCCGGCGTCGCGGTTCGGGCAGCGCCTCACGCATGCGGGCGAGCATGTCGCTGATCACCGGCGTCAGCCGCAGTGGCATCGGATGGTCCTGCACGCGTGCGACCGCGCGTGCCAGCCGTCCCACCGCGGTCTGCTTGCCGGGCATCGAGGAGTGACCGCCGGTCTCGGTGACCGAAAGCCGTACCGTCGCATAGCCTTTCTCGCCGAGCATGATGCTGGCCACCGGCCGGTCGACGCCGTCGGCGACGCCGTCGGTGATCACCCCGCCCTCGTCGAGCAGCAGCTCCGCGCGCACGTCCTGGTCGCGCAGGTGCTGGGCCATCCGGACCGCGCCGCCGTCACCGAAGACCTCTTCGTCGTGACCGAAGGCGAGGAACACGGTGTGGCGCGGGCGAATTCCGGTTTCCAGCGCCGACTCGACCGCTTCCAGGACGGCGAGCACGCGGCTCTTGTCGTCGATCGCGCCGCGGCCCCAGATGAATTCGTCGTCGACGACACCGTCGAACGGGGGATGGGTCCAGCGTTGCGCGTCGTCGACCGGCACCACGTCCTGGTGCGCGAGCAGGATCGCCGACACCGCACCCGGCTCGGCGCCCTCCCAGCGGTAGAGCCTGCTGTGACCGAAGGTCGTCAATGTCAGCTCGGCGTGCACGCGGGGGAACGATGTCTCGAGGTGGGTGGCCAGGCGCGCGAACTCCGCGTGTGCGGTGTGCGCGGGATCTTCGGTCGACACCGTCACGCACTGCAGCGCGACGGCCAGCCGCCGGGCGACCTCGTCATCGACGCCCTCGGTGACGGGGGGCAGGGCGGGGTTCTCGGTGATCGGGCGCATCTCAGCCATTGTGGCCTGTGGCATGGGCCGCCGCCCGCCGAACCGTGCCCGAAACGCCGGGATCGTCGCGCGGTGTGATGCGGTCAGACGCCCCGGCGGCGCGCCATCTAAGCTGGCACCATGGCAGGAGGCAAGGGCGGCAAGCCGTCGAAGGAAGCCAGGGCCGCGGCTAAAGCGGCCCGTAAGCAGGCATCACGCGAACGTCGTCAGCAGTTGTGGCAGGCGTTCAACATGCAGCGCAAGGAAGACAAGGCGCTGCTGCCGCTGATGATCGGCGCACTGGTCGGCACCACGGTGGTCTTCTTCCTCATCGGGCTGATCTTCGACATGCAGTGGTTCCTGCTGCCGCTGGGTCTGCTGCTGGGTGTGCTGCTGGCATTCATCCTGTTCGGGCGCCGCGTGCAGAAGAACGTGTACCGCAAGGCCGAGGGTCAGGCGGGCGCCGCGGCGTGGGTGCTGGAGAACCTGCAGGGCAAGTGGCGGGTCGCCAACGGCGTCGCCGCGACCACCCAGCTCGACGCCGTGCACCGCGTGATCGGCCTGCCCGGGGTGATCTTCGTCGCCGAGGGTTCGCCGCAGCGAGTCCGCTCGCTCATCGCGCAGGAGAAGAAGCGCACCGCCCGCCTGGTCGGTGACACCCCCATCTACGAAGTGATCGTCGGCAACGAGGAAGGCCAGACTCCCCTCAAGGAGCTGCAGAAGTACCTCACCAAGCTGCCGCGCAACATCGACGTCAAGCGGATCGACCAGATCGAGGGCAGGCTCTCGGCCCTGAGTTCGCGCAGTGGTCCCGCGATGCCGAAGGGCCCGATGCCCCCCGGTGCGAAGATGAAGGGCATGCAGCGCGCGATCCGTCGCCGCTGACCCACTCCCGCCGCGAGCCCGTCACCTTGTCAGGTGACGGGCTCGCGCCGTTTCAGGCGTTGGGTGAGCGGCCGGTCAGCAGCCACAGAACCCGGTCGTATGCCAACAGGTGGTAACCGACGAGAACAGCCGCCGAGATCAAGGCGAGCCGCGGCAGCGAAGCGGCCCACAGTGCCGCGGCGCCACCGAAGAGCACCGCGAACTCGACGAGCAGCCGGACCGGGCCGGAGACGGGCACCGGTGAACCGCCGCCGCGTCCCGGATCGTCGGGCAGGGTGAACACGCCCCACAGCGTCGCGGCCGCGATCGGCAGGACCACCACGAGCAGGTACCGCCATGGCGAGTCGAAGGCGCGCCATCCGTAGACGCCGAACGAGGCGATGGCGATCAATTCGAGCAGAAAACGTACGGCCAACATGGCCGGATTCAGTGACACGGCTTGATCGTATGGCCGCGCGCGAGTACGAGCGGGCCCAACGACTCAGCGAGCGTTGACCAGCGCCGTCCCGGTCGCCCGGTCGTGCATGCCGCGGCCGTCGGCATCGGTGAACAGCGCGGGCACCACGAACACCAGCAGCACCTGCCTGGCCAGCGCGCGCACGAAACCCACCGCCACCGGAGCGTCGATGCGCAGCACCCGCAGCTTCGTGAAGTACTGCCCCGGGGTGAACCCGAACAGCGTCACCGCGGCCACGCCCACCACGAACCACACCAGCAGCGGCATCGACGACGATGCGAAGCTGCGGGTGATCACCGCGGCGATCCCGACCGCGATGAACCAGTCGATGAACAGCGCGACGACGCGTCGCCACGTCGGGGCGAGCGAGCCCGCTCCCTCGCGCGGCAGCCCGTACAGCTCACCGGGGTAGCCGGAGATGTCCGAGTCGCCGGGTTCGCCCGGGGATCCGGATAGCCATGTGCCGGTAATACGCGCCATGGGACCCAGGATAGTGGCGCGCGATCGGTCGCCCACGACCGCATTAATGGAGGTCACGTCAGCGCGGGATCACGCGGATGGCAGGATTAGCGTGAAGATCGCACCCGGATGGCTGACATCACCCAGGCATCCGGCTCGCGTAACACTGGCGAAACATAGCCTTGACTGTTGGGAAACACCGCGTCCTTAGCGTCAGGTCGCGACGAACCCCTTCGTGGCGACTGCGCGCAGGTCGTTCGAAAGGGCCAGCATCGCGACTGGCTGGGAACCGATTCGTAAGGAGAGCAAGTGACGTTCAGCACGGCCGAAGAGGTCATCCAGTACATCAAGGAAGAGGACATCGAATACGTCGATATCCGCTTCTCCGACCTGCCCGGCGTCCAGCAGCACTTCTCGATCCCGGCCAAGGCGTTCACCGCTGACCTGGCGGAAGAGGGTCTGGCGTTCGACGGCTCCTCGGTGCGTGGCTTCCAGTCGATCGACGAGTCGGACATGCTCCTGCTCCCCGACTTCAGCACCGCCCGGATCGACCCGTTCCGCGCCGCGAAGACGCTCAACCTGAACTTCTTCGTGCACGACCCGTTCACCCGTGAGGCGTACTCCCGCGACCCGCGCAACATCGCGCGCAAGGCGGAGGAGTACCTGCGTTCGACCGGTATCGCCGACACCGCCTTCTTCGGCGCCGAGGCCGAGTTCTACATCTTCGACGGCATCCGTTACGGCTCCGGCATGAACGGCTCGTTCTACGAGATCGAGTCCGTCTCCGGTTCGTGGAACACCGGCAAGGAGTTCAACCCGGACGGCAGCCGCAACCTCGGCTACAAGGTCCGCAACAAGGGTGGCTACTTCCCCGTCGCCCCGTACGACCACTACGTCGACCTGCGCGACAAGATCTCGACCAACCTGCAGAACGCGGGCTTCGAGCTCGAGCGCGGCCACCACGAGGTCGGCACCGCCGGTCAGGCCGAGATCAACTACAAGTTCGGCACGCTGCTCTCGGCGGCGGACGACCTGCAGCTGTTCAAGTACATCGTGAAGAACACCGCGTGGCAGGAAGGCAAGTCTGTCACCTTCATGCCGAAGCCCCTCTTCGGTGACAACGGCTCGGGCATGCACGTGCACCAGTCGCTGTGGAAGGACGGCAAGCCGCTGTTCCACGACGAGGCCGGCTACGGTGGCCTGTCGGATCTGGCGCGTCACTACATCGGCGGCATCCTGCACCACGCCCCGTCGCTGCTGGCGTTCACCAACCCGACCGTCAACTCGTACCACCGTCTGGTGCCGGGCTACGAGGCCCCCATCAACCTGGTGTACTCGCAGCGCAACCGCTCGGCCGCCGTGCGTATCCCGGTGACCGGCAACAACCCGAAGGCCAAGCGCATCGAGTTCCGCGCGCCGGACTCCTCGGGCAACCCGTACCTGGCCTTCGCCGCCATGATGATGGCAGGCCTGGACGGCATCAAGAACAAGATCGAGCCGATGGCCCCGGTCGACAAGGACCTCTACGAGCTCCCGCCGGAGGAGGCCAAGAACATCCCCCAGGCCCCCACCAGCCTGGCCACGGTCATCGACCGCCTCGAGGCAGATCACGACTACCTCACCGAGGGCAACGTCTTCACGCCTGACCTCATCGAGACCTGGATCAACATCAAGCGCGAGAGCGAGATCGCCCCGGTCAACCTCCGTCCGCACCCGTACGAGTTCGAGCTCTACTACGACGTGTGATCCTGACCTGCGGGAACGGGCCTGATCGGCCCGTTCCGTCCGCAGTGAACGGTTTCGAGTCCGCC
>NZ_JBSGVG010000067.1:0-20842 GCF_053608345.1 Nocardia sp. NPDC055050 | reverse complement strand
GTGTCGGCGGGGCCGAGGCCGAGCAGTCGGCCACGGCGGCGCGGGGACGGGTCAGCGTCCGAAGATCGGCAGCGCGGCCGAGCCCGTCGACGGCGGGGGCGGGGCGCTGGAACCGAGGTCGGCGTCGAACGAGCCGGTGCCGCTACCGACGTCGACCGAGCCCATCGAGCTACCGGTGGGTGGGCCGATCACGACCGAACCGGAGGGGAGCAGATCCCAATCGGCGCTGCCGACCGCGCCGGCGGTGCCGGCGGTGCCGAGCAGGGTTCCCGCGGCGAGCACGGCCAGCAGGCCTGCCCTGGCGGCGGTGGTTTGACGGATGGACATGGCTGATACCTCCGAGAGCTTCGCTGTGATAGCTCCCAGACGGTAACTGAAATACGCTGATTTCACACCAGATCGGCGCGGTCCGCTACGCCTGTGGCCGCTGGCCCACTTCCATCTGAACGCGGTAGCGGTCGGCGCGGTACCAGCTCTGGGTGTGCTCGATCGGCACCTCCGCGCTGAACGACACCCGGTCGAAATGCAGTACGGGAGCGCCCTTCTTGACGCCGAGCAGCGCCGCGACACCGGCTTCGGCGGCCTGGGCGTCGACTGTTTGCACGGCGCGTTCGATCGGCCTGCCGTAGCGGTCTGCCGTGGTCCGGTAGATCGAGCCGGTGAGGTCGTGCGAGATCAGGCCGGGCACCAGTTCGGGGTTGAACCAGGCGTCGTCGACGCTGACCGGATCGTCGTCGGCCAACCGCAATCGGCGCACGTGATAGGCGAGCACGCCCTGCGGCAGACGCAGCACGCGGGCGGTGGCCTCGGGCGCTATCGCTTCCTCGGCAACGAGCACCAGGGTGGTCGGATGGTGGCCGAGCGCGCGCATCTCCTCGGTGAACGAGGCCAGGTGCAGCCGCGACTGCACGGGCCGGTGTGCGACGAAGGTGCCCTTGCCGCGAACCCGGACCAGATATCCCTCGTTCACCAGCTGACCGACCGCCTCGCGCACGGTGATCCGGCTGACGCCGTAGTCCTGCATCAGATTGCGCTCGCTGGTCAGCAGGTCGCCCGGCTGTAGCTCGCGCGTGCACTTCTGCAGCAGGATCGCGCGCAGCTGTTCGTGTTTGGGCACTGCGCTGTCGCGCAGCGGTGCGGGCATCGCCAGTGGCTCCTTTTTCCTGGTAGGCCGACCGGTCCCTACTGGTCCTATCCGGTGGAACCGAGAATACGCGACCGGCGCCGAGGAGCCCAGAGATCTACACCCGGATCAGCGGATTCCCGGTGTACGCGGGTCGGTGCCGACGCATCCCAGGATGACGCATCCCGGTGGCGAATCCGCGAACGGGGCCTTCGGAGTTTCGCCGAGGCAGTCGAGGAAGTTGCAACCGGGGTAGGCGTACGGGCCGACCCCGAGCGTGCCGAAGAAGGCATCGGGCCGGGCGATCATCGGATCGGTCACGCTCACATCGGGACGTTCCCGATACTCGCCGGGATCGGGGATCTGCTGGTCGCGGAACGCGGAGACGAGTGTGCGCATCACGTCGTGGGTGTAGGTGGTCGAACTGCCCACCGTCGCGACACCGGTCCAATTCAGCACCAGGCCGAGGCTGGGCACGATGAAGCTGTCGTTGCGCAGCATGCCCGACATCTTCACCGCGTCGTCGGGCAGTCCGGGGAATTCGAGCCGACACGGTGCGCCGTTGATCACGAACAGGAAGCCGTAGCAGGGCATGCTCGGCGACGGTGACACGGCCGCGCGCATGTAGTCCTCGGAGATCACCTGCCCGTCGTTCCAGCGGCCCCGATTGCCCACGAGCAGACCGAGTTTCGCGAAGTCGTCCGGCGGCAGGATCAAATGCGCGTGGCCGTAGGTGTTTCCGGCACGGTCGCGGGCCCAGTAGTAGTCGCCGCGGGCGATGCCCAACGGGTCGAACAGCTTTCGCTGCGCGAAGCTCTGGAAATCCTCGCCGACCGACTGCTGGACCACGTAGACCAGCAGGTCCACCGCGCGCTGGCTGTAGCGGAACATCGTGCCCTGCGGGCGTTCGATCGGCATCGCGAGGGCCTGCGCGACAACATTGGGATCGAGTTGCGCCAGCCCGGTCGCGCCCTCCGCGGCGACGGCGACTTCCATGCCGGAGGACTCGGTGAGCAGATTGCGAACGGTGATCTCCCGGTGCGCGGCGTCGCCGAGGCCCGGTGGCAGATAGCGGCCGATCGGCTCGTCGATCCGCAGCAGCCCCTCGTCGACGGCGGCCCCAGCGACGAGCGCCACGACACTCTTGGTCCCGCTCCACAGATTCCACGCCACCCCGCCGGATTCGGCGTTGCGCGGGCCCGTCGCGATCAGGCAGTTGTTGCGGTACAGCTGGATGTTGAAGCGGGTCACGTCGGTGGCCCGCACCATGGCGGCGGCCAGCACGGCGGGGTCGAGCGCGGCTTCGGCCGGTGTCGCGGACTGCGGGGTGCGGCCGGTGGTGACCTCACACTGCTTCGCGGTGACCGGGTCGGCCTTCGCCGAGCTCGGGAGCCATGCCCCCGAAATCAGGGTCATCGCGGTAATCGTCGCTGCCACAACGTATTTCAGAAAGCCCTGCACGCAACCCTCCAGATGGTGTGTCCGGAGGGGAATCGTGAACGATCACGTTCTTGTTACGAGGGAATCAGCTGCCGTACGGCGTGCACACCGCGATCGCTTCGTCCTTGGACGTGTTGAAAATGTCGATCACGCCGTTGAGTTCGTCGGTGGGCGCCCGGCGTTCGAGGGTGTCGGCGAGGGTGTTGGTCTTCTCGATGTAGGCGCGCAGCGGCACGGACAGATCGGGGATCACATCGGCGGTGATCTTGCGGTCGAGGTCCTTGGCGCTGTTGCGCAGGGTGGTGACCGCGTCGGTGGCCTTGGCGTCGGCATCGGGGGCCTGATCGTTGGACGCCGCGATGTAGGCGTTGAACGAGGTCACCGAGGTCTTGTTGGCCGAGCGCAGGCCGTCGCACGCCGTGTCGTTGGCCGCCTCGATCTTCGCCGCCTTCGACGACGCCGCCGCCGCCGAGGACGCCGCCACCTCGGAGGTGTACGAGGCGAGCTCGCTCTGGTTCACCTCGGCGGTGCCCGGTACCTGCTGGGAGCAGGCGCCGAGGAAGATCACTCCGGTCGCGGTGGCCGCGAACGCGGTCCCGAGCCCCAGCCGTTCCAGTACTCGCATTTCTCTCTCCTGCCTCGAGATTGCAGGCACCGGTTGGGCCGGAGCCGAACATATCGACCGTACTGGCAACTTCCGGGTGACGTCAGGTCGCGGTGGCGATTTCGATGATGAACCGAGACGCGGCGCCGGGGTGTCGGGCCCGGCGCCGCACCCGATCAGTTCTGTCCGAGCATGCCGCGCATGGTGGCGATCTCAGCCTCCTGATCGGCCACGATCGTCGTCGCGAGCTGACGTGTTTGCGGATTCACACCGGCGTTCAGCTCCGTCTGGGCCATCCCGACCGCGCCCTCGTGGTGCTCGATCATCATCTCCAGCCACTGCCGGTCGAAATCGGCGCCGTTCGCGGCCTGCAGACTGCTCATCTGCGCGTCGGTCATCATGCCGGGCATGTCGTGCCCGCCGTGTCCTTCGGTCGCGCTCGGCGCGGGCTTGCCGAAACCGGCGAGCAGGTCGGTGATCTGCTGCATCTCCGGGGCCTGTGCCTTCTCCACCTGGGCGGCCAGTGCGATGAGCTGCTGGTTCTGGGTGTGGCTCGGCACCATCTTCGCCATCTCGACGGCCTGCGCGTGATGCGGGTACATCATCTGCAAAAAGGTGACGTCGGCATCGTCGAAGTCGGTGCTCGCGGCGGCGCTGGTCGCGGTGGTGGTGGAGTGCTCGGTGGTGTGCGCGGTGGTGCTGTCGTCGCTACAACCCGCCGCGAACAAGACGGTGGCGGCCGCGGCGACGAGGATGTGGGTACGGCTGATGGACATGGTGATCCTCCTGGGGATTCGGGTGAGGTGTCGAAACTGGCAGGGCACGCGTGGTGCCGTGCCTGTCAGATCCGCAGAATCGCCAGTTGGGACAGGGTGAGGACGGTCCATGGTGGTGGGCGTTCGCGTCGGCCGCGCCATGCCCTCGACGGTTGCCGAGCGGCTTCGGAGGTGTCGCCGAGGCGGTAGAGCAGGACCAGGGTCAGTGCGATGGCGAGTGCGGCCAGGACGAAAACGCAGGCGTGGACGGCGGAGTGCTCATCACAGCCCGCCGCGCCGCAGCCCGTGTGCGGGTCGGTGGGGGCGGCGATGGACAGCGTCGAGCCTGTCGACGGTGCTCCGGCGAGATCTTGCGTGGAGTGGTCGATCGCGGGGAACACGGCGTGCTGGTCGGGCGGAGCCGCGGCCGAACGCGGGTCCGAGTGGTCGGTGGCGACCGGAGCCTGCGGGCCGTGCGCACTGTCGCTCGCGTGCGCGGTGCCGAAGACCGCGGAGTGCATGGCGACGATCCCGGCGAGCAGCGTCAACACGGCGAGCGCCCTGGCAATGCCGGGTGCGCGCGCGGGCTGCTGGTCCATCACGGCGACCAGTCTAGCGATCGCCATCGTGATACCCGGTAGGGGTAGCAATCACGGGGTGGCGATGTCGACGACCAGGCGCGGGGGATCGGCGAGAGCAGTGACGGAGAACGGTGGCTGGTCGGCGTCGAGGCCGATGAACGACTGGGTGACGCCCTCGTAGACCAGCTTCTTGTAGACGCCGGTGATAGTCGGCGTGCCCGGATCGGTCACCGGATCAGGCCCGGCGAACGGGGCGACGGTCGAGTCGAACGGATACGCCGAGCCGAGAATGCGCACCTCGAGAATCGCGCGGCCTGCCACGTCGACGGTCTTGCCGCTGCCGTCCTGCACCGCGCTGTCGGTGTAGGCCACCTGCCAGCCGGGGGAGCCCGTGCCGCCGAGCTGGTAGACCACGCGGTCGAAGCCGGGCTGCTTGCCGATCCGGATATCGCTGACGGTCAGCGCCGCACCCGGGGAGGCCGCGCCGGACTTCGGGCTCGCGTCGGCCGGCACTTCGCCGGTGGCATCGGCGAACGTGCTGGTGGTGCTCGTTGTTGTCGGCGGCGCGGCGGCCGGTGCGTCGTCGGTGCCGCAGCCGGATACCGAAACCGCGGCCGCGGCGATCAGCACGAACACGAGGGCGTTGCGCATGGGGCTGATGCTACGCAGGGACAGCGGCGTGGTGGGCGAAGTAACACGGGGTGTGTTCGGGCTACCGAAAGTTTGCTGATTACTTCGAAATGGGAGCTGTTGCGATTGATGCGCCCAGGTCGGGGCCGGGTTTTTCGGTGAACGCGTACCAGTTCCGCGGTTAGCGCGACCTGCGGCGATCGGTTCCGGCACGGACCGGGCGGTGACCTTCGGCGAAGCATTGGGGAACAACGAAATTCGTGAGACCGGCGAATCCGGAGCGATCTGCAAGGACGTCGCAAATCGACGGAACCCGTTAGTGCTCAGTGAAATACATCTCACGGCGACCCCTCCGGAGCCACCTCGCCTGTCGATACCGGGGCCGGATGTGACGGTGGGGCAACGATCTAGCACACTTGCCGGGTGGACAGTGTTGAGGACGTATTCGACCGACTACGCCGGTATCCGGATGTGGAGGCGCCGAACCTCTATGCCGTCGACGCCGCCGACCGACTGATCCTCGACACAGCCGCCGATGCCCTCGCGGCCGCGGGTAGCGGTGAGGTTGCGGTGATCGGCGACGCGTACGGCGCGCTCACCCTCGGGATCGCCGCGCAGCACGGACTCGCCGGTATTCGCGTGCACCAGGACCTGATCACCGGCGAATCTGCGCTGGCGGCCAACGCCAAGACCCTCGGGCTCACCGATCGCTACACCGCCCACGCCCTCGACGCCGACCTGCTGTCCGGGGCGCGCGTGGTCGTGATGCGGTTGCCGCGGATGCTGTCGGGTGTCGCCGAGATCGCCGAGGCCATCGCCCGCCACGCCGCCGGCGATGTGGTGGTGTTCGCGGGCGGTCGCGACAAGTACCTCACTCCGGCCATGAACGAGATACTCGCCGAATTCTTCGCGCAGGTCCGCGCGGGCCGGGGTCGGCAGAAGTCGCGCGTGCTCGTGGTCGGCGAACCGCTGCCGGTGGGCGAACCCCGGTTCCCGGCGCGCGAGCACGTCATCGAGATCGACGGCGACGTCGTCGCTTTCGGTGCGGCCTTCTCGGGCTCGCGCCTCGACATCGGCACCCGCTTCCTGCTCGAACACATGGACCGGATGAAGCCCGACGCGCGTGATGCCGTCGATCTCGGTTGTGGCACCGGCATTCTCGCTGTCGCGCTGGCCAAGTCGCGCCCGTACATCCGGGTGGTCGGCACCGACCAGTCCGCCGCCGCCGTCGCCTCGGCGAGGGCCACCGCCGAGGCCAACGGCGTCGGCGATCGGGTGACGGTGGTGCGCGACGACGCCATGTCCTCGGCCGCCGACAACAGCGCCGACCTGGTGCTGTGCAATCCGCCCTTCCATGTCGGCGCGGCCGTGCACACCGGTTCGGCGATCAAGATGTTCGTCGAGACCGGGCGCGTGCTGCGGCCCGGCGGCGAGCTGTGGACGGTGTACAACTCGCACCTGAACTATCGCGGCGTGGTGGAGCGGATGGTGGGGCGCACCGATGTGATCGGCCGGAACCAGAAGTTCACGGTCACGCGGTCCGTTCGTGGTCTGCGCGACGTACAACGATAGGGCGACCCGAACGCGGTAGAGTCCGATTTGTCCGAACGGGCGGGCGGTGTGGTCATGGACCGGATCGCTGGGAACTTTGTCCGATCGTGGCGCGTTGAACAGGGCAGTTGGAGCTTGTACAGCGACTCGTAACTCCAAGAAAGGCGCACGGTGCGTACCTCATCGAATCCGGTGTTCAAGAACCTTCCCCGCCAGGAGGGTGTCGGCGGTTACGCGAACTTCGGTTCGGGCGTAGCCGGCGCGGGCCAGCTGGGCAACCAGCAGTACGGCGAATACGGGCAGCAGTACGGCCAGCAATTCCAGCAGGCCCCTGCCACCCGCGCGATGACCATCGACGATGTGGTCACCAAGACCGGCATCACCCTCGCGGTGCTGACCGTCTCGGCGATCATCTCCTTCGCGCTGTCCAGCGCGAACCCGTCGCTGGCGCCACTGTTCGTCATCGGCGGCGCCATCGTCGGCCTGGTGCTGGTCCTGATCGCGACCTTCGGCCGCAAGATGGACAACCCGGCCATCGTGCTGTCCTACGCGGCCTTCGAGGGCCTGTTCCTCGGCGCGCTGTCGCTGATGTTCACCGACACCGAATTCGGCGGTGTGGGCGGTAGCGCCCTGATCGGCCAGGCGGTGCTCGGCACGTTCGGCGTGTTCTTCGGCATGCTCGTCGTCTACAAGACCGGCGCCATCCGCGTGACCCCCCGCTTCACCCGCATGCTGATCGGTGCGATGGTCGGTGTGCTGGTGCTGATGGTCGGCAACCTGATCGCGAGCTTCTTCACCGACGGCGGCTTCGGCCTGCGCGACGGTGGCGCCCTGGCGATCGTGTTCAGCCTGGTCTGCATCGCCATCGCCGCGTTCAGCTTCCTGCTCGACTTCGACGCCGCCGACCAGCTGATCCGCGCCCAGGCCCCCGAGAAGGCCGCCTGGGGCGTTGCCCTCGGCCTCACCATCACCCTGGTCTGGCTCTACGTCGAGATCCTGCGCCTGCTGAGCTACTTCCAGCGCGACTGATCTAGAAGCACACAAACAAACCGAGCGGCTCCCCACGATCTGTGGGGAGCCGCTCGACTATGTCCAGCGAGTACATGGGTAACTCACCGGGGACCGGCTGACTCGGCCGACTGCGAAGTCTGGCCGCGTCGGATGTCTCGCGGCACCCGATCCTGGCCAGAAGACGCGGAGAGGCGGACTAGCTCAAGCGCTCGATGACCAGCGCCATGCCCTGGCCGCCGCCGACGCACATGGTCTCCACGCCGAACTGCTTGTCGTAGGTCTGCAGGTTGTTCAGCAGGGTGGTGGTGATGCGGGCACCGGTCATGCCGAACGGGTGGCCCAGCGCGATCGCGCCGCCGGAGACATTGAGCTTGTCCTCGTCGATCTTCAGCTCACGCGCCGAACCGAGCACCTGCACGGCGAAGGCCTCGTTGATCTCGAACAGGTCGATGTCGGAGACCGACTTGCCCGCGATCGCCAGCGCGCGCTTCACGGCCTCGACCGGGCCGAGGCCCATGATCTCGGGCGACAGGCCGGAGACACCGGTGGAGACGATGCGGGCCAGCGGGGTCAGGCCCAGCTCCTTGGCCTTGGTGTCGCTCATGATCACCAGCGCCGCGGCGCCGTCGTTGAGCGCGCAGCAGTTGCCCGCGGTGACGGTGCCGTCGGGACGGAACACCGGCTTGAGCTGGCTGACCGCCTCGTAGGTGACGCCGGCGCGCGGGCCGTCGTCCTTGCTCACGATCGAGCCGTCGGGCAGGGTCACCGGGGTGATCTCCCGCTCGAAGAAGCCGGCCTTGATGGCCTCTTCGGCACGGTTCTGCGAGCGCACGCCCCAGCGGTCCTGGTCCTCGCGCGAGATGCCGGTCAGCGACGCGACGTTCTCGGCGGTCTGGCCCATCGCGATGTAGGCGTCGGGGAGCAGGCCGTCTTCACGCGGGTCGTGCCATGCGCCCTTGCCGCCCTGTGCGGTCTCGGCGGTGCGGGCCTCGGCCTCGGCGAACTCGGGGTTCTTCGTGTCGGGGGAGCTGTCGGCGGAGCCACGGGCGTAGCGCGAGACGGTCTCCACACCGGCGGAGATGAACACGTCACCCTCGCCTGCCTTGATGGCGTGGAAGGCCATCCGAGTGGTCTGCACCGACGACGCACAGTAGCGCTGCACGGTGGTGCCGGGGACGACGTCGAGGCCGAGCTGGATGGCGAGGATGCGGCCCATGCCGAAGCCGCCCTCACCGGCCGGGGAGCCGGTGCCGAGAATGATGTCGTCGATCTGCGTCGGGTCGAGCGAAGGCACCTTGGCCAGCGCGGCACGAATCATCTGCGTGGTCAGGTCGTCCGGGCGCATTCCCGCCAGTGACCCCTTGACGGCACGGCCGATGGGGGAACGGGCGGTGCTGACGATGACGGCCTCGGGCATGAGGACTCCTTTTCGCGTTGTTCGACGTGAACGGCTGTTTACATGCCGGTCATTCTCGAATCTACGTCTCCAGCTGCGCGACGGGAAGAGCAGGGCGGTCGCGCACCTGGGCGATCAGCACGGGGAGCAGCTGCGCGGCGGCCAATTCGTAGCCTGCCGCGGACGGGTGGAATCCGTCGGTGGCGAAGAGGATTTCGGGCGCGGCGCGGAACTCCGAGGCGACCAGCGGTGAGCCCATCGGCACCGCGATGCCGCCCGCGATGGTGGTCGCGACCGTCTGCGCCTTGGCCAGCCGCACACTCCAGTTCGCGACGATCGTGCGCAGCGGCTGCTGGATCGCGGTGACGGTGCCCAGGTTCGGGCAGGTGCCGACCACCACCAGCGCGTCGGCCTCGCGCAGCCGCGACACCGCGGCGGCCAGCCTGCGCGCCGAGGCCCGGATGGAGTGCTTCTTGGTGATGTCGTTGGCGCCGACCAGGATCACCGCCGCGTCCGGCGGCGGCCCCGCCACGAACATCGCGTCGACCTGTCCGGCCAAGCCCTTCGAGGTGGCGCCGGAGATGGCCTTGGTGCTCAACCGGATGCGCAGGCCGGTGGCCTCGGCCAACCCGCGGGCCAACCGCACCCCCGGCACATCGGCGGCGCCGAGACAGCCGAGCCCGGCCGCGGTGGAGTCGCCGAAGATCATCAGGTGCAGGTCGACCGGCGTCGTCTTACGCCACGGTTCCGGCAGGCTCGCGCCCGGTGCGTACACGCCATCGGCCTCGGGCGGCTTGGAGGTATCGCGGCCGATCACCGCGCGCGCCGCACCCGCCTGCGTCATCAGCAATCGATACGTCGCCCAGGAGACGGTTCCGGCGCTCGATCCGGCGAGCACCGTCGTCGCTCCGGTCACGGCCGCCGTCCGCCAGCTGATTCGAGGTGCGCTCACATTCGAAAATTCTACGACGGAGATCGTGAGGAACGGAGATGTCGGCCACTTGCGGCCTGGTGGGCGCCCCTCCGCTCGGCGTCGGGCGCAAGTGCTCGGCTACCCTCGGCACCATGCGCATCGCGGATCATGTCGTCGATCTCATCGGCAACACCCCCCTTGTTCGGCTGAACTCGGTGGTCGGCCCCAACGCGGGCCTGGTGGCCGCGAAGGTCGAATACCTGAACCCGGGCGGCAGCTCCAAGGACCGGATCGCGGTCAAGATGATCGACGCCGCCGAGCAGGACGGACTGCTGAAGCCGGGCGGCACGATCGTCGAGCCGACCTCGGGAAACACCGGTGTCGGCCTGGCGCTGGTCGCCCAGCAGCGCGGGTACAAGTGCGTGTTCGTGTGCCCGGACAAGGTCAGCGAGGACAAGCGCAACGTGTTGCGTGCCTACGGCGCCGAGGTCGTGGTCTGCCCGACCGCCGTGCCGCCGGAGCACCCCGACAGCTACTACAACGTCTCCGATCGCCTGGTCAGGGAGATCGAGGGCGCCTGGAAGCCCAACCAGTACTCGAACCCGGGCGGCCCCGACAGCCACTACGAGACCACCGGTCCCGAGATCTGGGCCGACACCGAAGGCAAGGTCACCCACTTCGTCGCGGGCGTCGGCACCGGCGGCACCATCTCCGGCACCGGCCGGTATCTCAAGGAAGTGTCCGGCGGCAAGGTCAAGATCATCGGCGCCGATCCGGAGGGCTCGGTGTACTCCGGCGGCACCGGGCGCCCCTACCTGGTCGAGGGTGTGGGCGAGGACTTCTGGCCCACCGCCTACGACGCGTCGATCCCCGACGAGATCATCGCCGTCTCCGACGCGGACTCCTTCGAGATGACCCGGCGCCTGGCACGCGAGGAAGGTCTGCTGGTCGGTGGTTCCTGCGGCATGGCCGTGGTCGCCGCGATCGAGGTCGCCCGCCGTGATCCCGACGCCGTGGTGGTCGTGCTGCTGCCCGACGGTGGCCGCGGCTACCTGTCGAAGATCTTCAACGACAAGTGGATGAGCTCCTACGGCTTCCTCCAGACTCCGCTGGAAGCCGGCCCGGAACCGCTGGTCGGCGACGTGCTGCGCGGCAAGTCCGGCGCCCTGCCCGACCTGGTGCACACCCACCCGTCGGAAACCCTGCGCGACGCCATCGAGATCCTGCGCGAATACGGCGTCTCCCAGATGCCCGTCGTCGGCGCCGAGCCGCCGGTCATGGCCGGTGAGGTCGCGGGCAGCGTCACCGAACGCGACCTGCTCTCGGCGGTGTTCGAAGGCCGCGCCAATCTCACCGACTCCGTTGCCCAGCACATGAGCCCGTCGTTCCCGCTGATCGGCTCGGGCGAGCCACTCTCGACCGCCACCAAGGCACTGTCGGATTCCGACGCGCTGATGGTCGTCGAAGACGGTAAGCCCGTCGGCGTCATCACCCGCCACGATCTACTCGGTTTCCTGAGCACCGGCAGCATCTGAGGTTCGGCGCACGGTGGGTGCGGTGCGGATATCGGGGGCGAGTCCCTTCTTCGCCGCGGCGGTCCGGATCGCGTCCACCACCAGCAGCAGCGCGGCCCGGCCCGCCGAGTTGGTGCGGTAGGCCAGCGACACCGTGCGGGTGAGGGCGTCGCCGAGCGCCACGATATCCACCCCGGGTGGGCGCAACGCCAGACCCAGATCCGACACCAGTGTCACACCGAGACCGGCCGCGACCATCGCCATCGAGGTCGCCTGCTCTTCCAGCTCGTGATCGATGCGCGGCCGCAGCCCGGCCGACTGGAACGCCAGCCGCGCCGCGTGCCCGAAGTGCGACCGGGCGGGCGCGATGATCCACGGATGCTCGGACAACTCGGCCAGGGTCACCCCTGCGGCGGGCACCGCGCCTGCCGGGACGGCGGCGTGGATCCGTTCGACACCGATGACCGCCCGCTCCAGGCCACGGTCCCAGGTCATCGGATAGTTCGAGTAGTCGAGAACGAACGACAGGTCCAGCGTGCCGTCACGGACCGCGGCGGCCGTCGACTCCGGTGCGAGTTCGGTGGTACGCACCAGAATGCCCGGGTGTGAGGCGGCGAGGGTGGTGAGCGCGTCGGGGAGCAGCCCGGAGGCCACCGACGCCCACACTCCGGCGGTGATCTTCGCCGTCACCGATCCGCCCGCTTCCTCGAGCGCCTGGGTCGCGCGCTCGACCGCGGCCAGGATCTCTTCGGCGTGCTCTGCCAGCACGATCCCGAGGTCGGTGAGCTGCACTCGGCGCCCGCGTCGTTCGAACAGCCGGGTGCCCGCGTCGCGTTCGAGCTGTGCGAGCTGTTGGGAGACCGCCGACGCGGTGTAGTGCAGAGCGGCCGCGGCGGCCGTGATGGTGCCGCGCCGGTGTAGTTCGCGCAACATTCGCAAGCGGGCCAGAGACAGGTCCATAGCACCGAGCGTATGCACTGTGCAGGAACCGTGAAGGGTGCCGTGAACGAACCGTAAATAGACGCGCGGGCAGGGGCCGCGCAGGCTTGGTGCTACCGGGGACGACGAGGTCCGCCACAGGCGATCACGACGAATGAGGAGGTGGGCACCATGACGATGCTCGACCCGGGCACAGGTATGCCGCAGGTGAGTTCGCACGGCGTTGCGGGCACATCGACGGATCCGGCCATCACTCCCGCGAACCGTCGTTGCGAGCCGTACCTGCGTCTGCACTGGACGGATTCGCGCACCGACGCGGTCGGCTACCTTGTCGTCCACACCCTGCGCGGCGGCCTGGCCACCGGTGGCACCCGGATGCGCGCCGGCTGCACCCTGCGCGAGGTCGAGGACCTGGCGCGAGGCATGGCGAACAAGACCGCCACCTTCGACCTCCCGATCGGCGGCGCCAAGGGCGGGATCGACTTCGATCCGAAGGATCCGCGCGCGGTGGATGTGCTGGAGCGGTTCTGCGAGGCGATGCGCCCGTGGCTCGACACGCACTGGGTGACCGCCGAGGACCTGGGGGTCCCGCAGCACCTGATCGACGCGGTCTTCGTCAAGCTCGACCTGGATCAGAGCTTCCACGCCGCCATCCGGCGCTCCGCCGACCCGGCGGCGACGCTGGCGCGAGTCCGCGGCGGGCTCAACGTCGCGGTCGACGGCGGCTTCCTGCTCGGTGACGTCATCGGTGGTTTCGGTGTCGCGCACGCCTGTCTGGCCGCGGCCGTGCAGTGGGGGCAGGCGCCCGCCGACACGACGGCCGCGATCCAAGGCGTGGGCACCATGGGCGGGGCGGCGGCGTACTACCTGCACGAGGCCGGGATGAAGATCACCACCGTGGCCGATGCCGCGGGCACCCTGTACTGCGCCGAGGGCCTCGACATTCCGGCGCTGCTGGAACTGCGCGACGGCTACGGCGAGATCGACCGGTCCCGCCTGCCCGCGGGCATCGAGGAGATGCCGCGCGGTGCCGTGATATCGGCCGACGTCGATATCCTTGTGCCCGCGGCGATCTCGTATGCGATCACGCCGGACAACTCCTACGACATCCGGGCGCGCATCGTCGTCGAAGCCGCGAACGCCGCCACCACACCGGAAGCCGAGGCCATGCTCGCCGCCCGCGGTGTCCCGGTACTGCCCGATTTCGTCGCCAACGCGGGTGCGGTGGCCTGGGCGTGGTGGTTGCTGCTCGGCGAAGTGGACGACGTCCCCGACACCTCTTTCGACCGGCTCCGCACCACCATGCACGACAAGGTCGCACAGCTGCTGATCGCATGGGCCGACGAGAACATCACCCCCCGCGAGATCGGCCACCGCTGGGCCGACGACCCGTCACCGCTCACCGGACCGGTCGTCATCCCCTGACAGCGCGGCATGCGGAGGACGGTGCTGCCCGCACGAGTGAAGGCAGCACCGACTCCTGGTCAGCGAGTGAGTATCGAGTGCAACTCCACCCACTGGTCCGGGTGGACATAGGCGACGACAGTGCTGTGGTCGATGCCGGTGGCGGTCAACGCTTCGTCGACGCCTCGGTATCGGGTACGCAGCGAAGCGCGCACCGTGCCACCGATACCGGAGTAGCCGGTTCGGACCAGCTCGGTGTAGGAATCCTGCTGTCGCACACGTGGTTCCGGTCTTCTGGTGATCCGCAAGATCGCCGAATCGACCGACGGGATCGGGCGGAAGCTGTCGCGGGGTACCTGCCCGTGGAGTTCCCAGCTGAACCACGGCCAGGTCGTCGCGGTCAGTAGGCTCCAGCGGCCGTAGTCGCCGGTGCGCTTGCGGGCGTATTCGCGTTGGGTGAGCAGTGTCGCCGAGGTCAGGGCCGGTGCGGTCAGACACCAGTCGACGATCTCGGCGGTCACGGAGAACGGGATGTTGCCCACCACGGCGAACGGCTCACGGGGAGCCCTGGCCTTGGTGAAATCGCCACGGACGACGCGGATTCCGTTCTCGGACCGGGTTCGTGCCGAGAGCTTGGCCGCGAGCAGCGGATCGATCTCGTACGCGGTGACCTGAGCGCCCCGGCGAGCCAGTGCGTGTGTGAGAACGCCTTCGCCCGCACCGGGTTCGAGAACTGTTCCCGCCGGATCGGCCACCGTCACTATCGATTCGACGGCGGCACGATCCACCAGAAAGTTCTGGGACAGTGTTCTTCTCGCGTGGTCACGGGCGGTCCGACCGCCGCTCTTGCCGGTGACCTTGCGCTGAGTGTGTGAGTAGTTTCGATGTGCGAAATCCTGCGCCACGGCAGTTGCCCCTTCGGGTCTTCGAGTCGAATGAGTCTCGAAGGGCCCTGGGCGCGCCGGTGGACGCCGATGAAGTTATCCGCGTCCGCTAGCGGGCCAGAGCCCGGTTGTAGCGGAGGCGAATGAAGTAGTGGCACGACATGGGACCGACTCTAGGAAGCGGTCGAGAACCAGGCAACCGAATTTCGGACCGGCGCCGATCGGCTCGAGGGGCTGGGCGGAAGGAGATCCGTGGGTCATTGTGGCTCTGACCGGCCGTGAGCAAATTTATCGCAACTGCGCGGATTCGATGGTAATTACCTGGGTAAGCAGCACGAACAGGTGCATCGGCAATTCAGCCGCACTGATCGGAATGAGCGAAAGGATAGGCCGTGGATACCTCCGTCATTGCGATAGATTTCCAGCAGGGCTTGACCGACGCATGGAGTTCGGTCGCGCAGTTCGTCCCCAAAGCGGTGGCATTCATCGCCATTCTTCTCGTCGGCTGGATCATCGCGAAGGTGGTCGCCAAGATCGTGAACGCGGTGCTGGAACGTGTCGGATTCGACAAGCTCGTCGAACGTGGCGAACTGCGGAAAATGATGTCCCGCAGTAAATATGACGCTTCCGACATCATCGCCAAGATCGCCTATTACGCGATTCTGCTGATCGCGTTGCAGATCGGTTTCGCGGTGTTCGGGCCGAACCCGGTCAGTGCGCTGCTCACCAGCATCGTGGCGTGGCTGCCCAAGGCGGTGGTCGCGATCATCATCGTGGTGATCGCCGCGGCGATCGCGCACGCGGTGAGCGATCTCGTCTCCAACGCGCTCGGCGGGCTGTCCTACGGGCACATGCTCGGCCGGATCGCGGCGGTGTTCATCTGGGGTATCGGCATCATCGCGGCGCTGAACCAGATCGGTGTCGCGACCTCGGTGACCACCCCGGTCCTGATCGCCGTGCTCGCCACCATCGGCGGCATCCTGGTGGTCGGTGTCGGTGGCGGCCTGGTCAGGCCCATGGAGCAGCGCTGGAGCAATTGGCTCGGCAACCTGGAATCGGAGATGCCGGCGATGAAGGGCCATGCCCAGGCCTACCAGCGCGGACGTGAGGACGCCGAGCGTCAGGGCGAGCGGGTGGCGCCGAGTGCGGCCGAGCAGGCGCGGGTCACGCCCGGCGCGACCTACCCCGGCGGCGAGCCGGGCTGGGGCGGCGAAACCGTGCGGTGATCAACGGGCATCGGCGCACCGTCACCTTCGGGTGGCGGTGCGCCGATGTCGTCGGTGGGGTATCAGTCGGCGGCGTACGCGCACACCGCGGCAAGGCGCAACTGCAGCCAGTCGGCGTCGTGCCAGTTGTCCGGCGCACCCGCGAAGAACCCGTCGGCCCGCTCGGCGAAATGGTCGAGCAGTCCGCGGACATAACCGGCGAGCAGAATACCGAGCGGCACCCGCGTCGAATCGTCGACGCCGAGAGCGAGAATGTCGCGCACCGCGGCGGCATGCTGGTCGAGCTGGGCGGACAGTCCGGGTACCACCGCGGCGACGGCGGCCGCGGGTGCTCCGAACTCGGTGTTCAACTGCTGTAATTGTCGTTGCGCCGAGAGTTCGAGCAACGCGGGACCTGGCGCAAACATTGCAATATGGTAGCAATCTCTCCGTCGCTGAAGAAATTGGATCGATTCAAGATCGATAGCGTGACCGGGCGAATATGTCGCAACCATTTCGCGGGTCGATCGAATTCGGTTGAGCACAACCATGGTCGCTCGCGCAGCGCCCTGCTGGACTGTCGACCATGGGCAGCGAACGTCGGAAATTGAAGACCGTCACCGGGGTGAGCGGATCACGCGATGTGTACGCCGCGGCACTGGACCCGACCCGTTCCACGCTCGAGGAGGGTATCCGGATCGCGCGGATCGCACAGCAGAACAAGATCGGTGCGATCTTCGCGGCGGACCTGCTCAGCTTCGGCGCCCAGGGGGCGATCGGCGCGCAGGAACCACTGATCCAGCTCGCCGCCCTCGGCGCGGTGACCACCGATGTCGGCCTGATCGCCACCGTGTCCACGACCTTCCATCATCCCTATAACCTGGCCCGGCTCTTCGGCACGCTCGACCACATCAGCAACGGCCGCGCGGCCTGGAACGCGGTGACCTCGTCGCTGGGCGAGGAGAACTACGGCGACCGCGATCTACCGAGCCCGGAGCAGCGCTACGCGCGCGCCACGGAATCCATCGAGGTGGTCAACGCGCTGTTCGACAGCTGGCGCCGTGGTGCGCTGCGGCCGGACGGCGCGGGGGGCGCGACCCTGGACGAATCGCTCGTGCGGCCGATCGACTTCGCCGGACAGCATTTCTCGGTCCGCGGCCCGCTGAACATCCCGCCGCTGCCCCAAGGCAGGCCGGTGCAGTTCCAGGCCGGTCAATCCGCGGGCGGCGTCGAACTCGGCGCACGATTCGCGGAGGTGGTGTTCACCTCGCTGGCCACGCTCGAGGATGCGATCACCTACACGAAGAAGATCCGCACCCGCGCCACCGAGTTGGGCAGGCCGGACGGGCTTCCGCTCATCTTCAGTTCCTTCCACGCCACCTACGGCGCGACGGAGGAAGAAGCCCACAGGCTGGTTCGCGAGGCCGCCGAAGCCACCGATTTCGAGGCGGGGCGCCGTCAACTGGCCGACATGCTGGGTGGCGGCATCGACCTGTCCGAGCTACCGCTGGACAAGCCCATCCCGGAAACATTGCTGCCACAACTGGATTCGGTACACCGGCGACGCGGCCGGGTCGAGATCTTCGCCAAGCTCGCCGCCTCCGGCGCGACGCTGCGTGAACTCGTCATCGCCGCCAAGGACACCGGCCACTGGGCAGCGGCGGGCACACCCGAACAACTCGCCGACGCGATCGAGGAGCGCTATCGGGCGAATGTGCTCGACGTGATCTCCCTCGGCGGGTTCACCGACGAGCGCACCCACGATTTCGTCGTCAACGGACTGCTGCCCGAGCTGCGTCGCCGGAAGCTGCTCGACACCGACTATCTGGGCGCGACCTACCGCGAGAATCTGGAACTGCCCGCGCCGACCTCGACGACGAGGGCGTAGCCGACGAGATGTGATCGAGATCGCGGACTTGCGTGAACCGGGCGCCCGATGGACTCTGAATGGGTATAACCGTTCGGAGACAACTTTCGGCAAACCAGCCCGGCGAGCGAAGGGATCCCGCAGTGCAGGTCACCGACCCGGCCGTTCACCTGTTCGGCATGAGCACGGTAATCGCTGCTAGCGCAGGGTATTCGGCGCAGACAAGGGTCTCCCGCGCCTGGCGCCGCTCGCCTTACGCACCCCTGCTCGGTCGTCTCGCCGCCGCGATCTTCTGGGGTTGCGGCAGTGTGGCCGGGCTGACCCTGCTCGGCATTCCCGCAGCGATCACCGTGCCGATCGCGCTGACCGTGCTCACCGTGGTGATCGTGATGCTCGCCGCGGCCTTCGCCGGCGGCATGATCAGGCCCGCGCCGAGGCCGAGCCTGTCGGCCCGAACCTGACCTACCGGAACGCGTTGGCGTCGGTGAGCGCCTTGCCGATGACCAGCTGGTGCACCTCGGCGGTGCCCTCGTAGGTCAGCACGGATTCCAGGTTGTTGGCGTGCCGCAGCACCGGGTAGTCGAGGGTGATGCCGTTGGCGCCCAGGATGGTCCGGCATTCGCGAGCAATCTTGATGGCCTCGCGCGTGCTGTTCAGCTTGCCCGCGCTGATCTGCTCGCCGGTGATCTCGTGTCGATCCTTCAACCGGCCCAGGTGCAGCGCGAGCAACTGCCCCTTGCCGAGTTCGAGCGCCATATCGGCCAGTTTGGCCTGGGTGAGCTGATAGCCCGCGAGCGGCTTGTCGAACACCTCGCGGGTGCGGGCGTAGTCGATCGCGGCGCTCAGGCAGTCGCGCGCGGCGCCGAGCGCGCCGAAGACGATGCCGAATCGCGCCTCGCTCAAGCAGGCCAGCGGCGAACTGAGCCCCCGTGATTCGGGCAGCACGGCATCGGCGGGCAGGCGCACATCGTCGAAATCCAGTGCGGCGGTGAGCGATGCGCGCAGCGACAGCTTGCGATGGATCTCGCGAGTGGTGAAACCCGGTGTGCCCGCGGGCACCAGGAAGCCGCGCACCCGCGCCTTGTCCGCGCCGGGCTCCTCCGCATACGCCCAGACGACGGCGACATCGGCCACCGACCCATTGGTGATCCACATCTTCGACCCGTTCAGGATCCAGTCGTCACCGTCGCGGCGCGCCCGCGTGCGCATGCCGCCGGGGTTGGACCCGAAATCGGGTTCGGTGAGCCCGAAGCACCCGATCACCTCACCGGCCGCCATCGCGGGCAGGTACTGCTGCTTCTGCTCCTCGGAACCGAAGAAATGAATGGCCGCCATCGCCAGCGAGCCCTGTACCGACACCATGCTGCGCACGCCGGAGTCGACGGCTTCGAGTTCCAGGCAGGCGAGGCCGTACGCGGTGGCCGACGCGCCCGCGCAGCCGTAGCCGTCGAGGTGCATGCCGAGCAGCCCGAGCTTGCCCAGTTCCGGTGCGATCTCGCGGACCGGGAATGTGCCCTGCTCGAACCAGTCGGCGAGGTGCGGTCGCAGCCTGCGTTCCCCGAATCGCGCCACCGTGTCGCGGATTTCGCGCTCCTCCGACGACAGCAACGGATCGATGGCGAACAACTCTTCGACAGTGACCATGGCGTGAGCTTAACCGCAGTACCAGCCCCGAAACCGACACTTCGACCAGGCCGCCACCCCAGCGATCGCACCCGGAGCAGGCCAACTAGTCTGAGGTGATGAGTGAGCTGGGATTCTCCACCAGGGCCGTGCACGCCGGATACGAACCCGATCCTCAGACCGGTGCGGTCAACGTGCCCATCTACGCGAGCTCCACCTTCGCCCAGGACGGCGTCGGCGGCATGCGCGGTGGCTACGAGTACGCGCGCACGGGCAACCCCACCCGCACGGCACTGGAAGCCAACCTCGCGGCCCTCGAATCGGGCAGCTACGGGCGTGCCTTCGCCTCGGGCATGGCGGCCACCGACTGTGCGCTGCGCGCGATGCTGCGCCCCGGCGATCACATCGTGATTCCCGACGACGCCTACGGCGGCACCTTCCGGCTCATCGACAAGGTCTTCAGCCAGTGGGGCATCGAGCACTCGCCCGCCCACATCGCCGACCTCGACGCGGTGCGCGCGGCTGTCCGCCCCAACACCAAGCTGGTGTGGATCGAGACGCCGACCAACCCGTTGCTGAGCATCGGTGACATCCCCGCGCTGGCCGATATCGCCCACGAGGCCGACGCGAAGCTGGTGGTGGACAACACGTTCGCCACCCCGTACCTGCAGCAGCCGCTGCTGCTCGGCGCCGACGTGGTGCTGCACTCGACCACCAAGTACCTCGGCGGTCACTCCGATGTCGTCGGCGGCGCGCTGATCACCAACAGCGCCGACCTCGACAAGGACTTCGCGTTCCTGCAGAACGGCGCGGGCGCGGTCCCCGGTCCGTTCGACGCCTTCCTCACGATGCGCGGCATCAAGACCCTGGCCGTGCGCATGGAGAAGCACTGCGACAACGCCGAGGTGATCGCGGAGTTCCTGACCAACCATCCGGCCATCTCGCAGGTCATCTACCCCGGTCTGCCCACGCACCCCGGCTACGAGATCGCGCAGAAGCAGATGCGTCGCAGCGGCGGCATGATCTCGGTGCGCCTGGCCGGTGGCCGGGAAGCGGCGCTGAAGTTCTGCTCGCGGACCGAGATCTTCACGCTGGCCGAATCGCTGGGCGGTGTCGAATCGCTCATCGAACACCCCGGTGCCATGACCCACGCCAGCACCGAGGGGTCGGCGCTGGAAGTCCCCGCCGATCTGGTCCGGCTCTCGGTCGGCATCGAAGACATCAGCGATCTCCTCGCCGATGTCGAACAGGCGCTGAGCTGAGCGGGACCCGACACACATGACGAAGCGGGGGCCAACGGGGTGCGGGTGGGGGCCGGTGGGGGGGGGGTTGGGCAGGTTGGGGGGGGGGAGGGGAGGGGTGGGTGGGCGGCCCGGCGGCCCGAGGGGCCGGTGTGGGGTTT
>NZ_JBSGVG010000066.1:0-21208 GCF_053608345.1 Nocardia sp. NPDC055050 | reverse complement strand
CGGTAGTCCCAGGCAGGGTTGAGGCTGTGTTTGTTGGAGCGCTGGCGCGCTCGAGTCGCGGCCCTGAGGGGCCGCCGGTTAGGCACCGGGGCTTGCTCCTTCGTCGCGTACGCACCGGCGCCTAACCGGCGACCCGGCCGCGACCGGCCACTTCGTGGCCGCCGCTCCCTAGGGGTCGCGGGTGCGGGGTTGGGTTAGTTGGGGTGTGGAAGACGGGGACTCAGTGTTCGCGGTGGCGGGCTACTACTGCTGCTACCGCGCCACCCGCGGCGCCCAGCGCCAGGGCGGTGGGGACGCCGATCTTGGCTGCTTTGCGGCCGGTGCGGAAGTCGCGGATTTCCCAGCCGCGGTTCTTCGCTACCTCGCGCAGGTCGGAGTCGGGGTTGATGGCGACAGCGGTGCCGACCAGCGACAGCATGGGGACGTCGTTGTGGCTGTCGGAGTAGGCGGTGCAGCGCTTGAGGTTGAGCCCTTCGCGGATGGCGAGGGTACGCACCGCGTGCGCCTTGCCGAGGCCGTGCAGGATGTCGCCGACCAGGCGGCCGGTGAACTTGCCGTCGACACTCTCGGCGACCGTGCCGAGGGCGCCGGTCAGACCGAGGCGTTTGGCGATCACATTGGCCAGCTCGACCGGGGTGGCGGTCACCAGCCAGACCTGCTGGCCGGCGTCGAGGTGCATCTGGGCGAGTGCGCGGGTGCCGGGCCAGATCTTGTCGGCGATGATCTCGTCGTAGATCTCCTCGCCGAGTGCCGCGAGTTCGGCCGTGGGGCGGCCCGCGATGAAGCTGAGCGCCTTCTCCCGGCCCGAGACCATGTCGGAGGAGTTCTCCTTGCCGGTGACCCGGAACTTCACCTGCTTCCAGGCGACGTCGACCAGATCGGAGGTCTTGAAGTACTTGCGCGCGGCCAACCCGCGAGCGAAGTGGACGATCGAGGCACCCTGCACGAGGGTGTTGTCGACGTCGAAGAACGCCGCGGCGGTGAGGTCGCGCGGAACCTCGGGGCCCGCGTCGGCACCCTGCTCGGCGAGCTCGGCATCGTGCAGCTCGAGCGCGGCGTCGGCGCTGGCCTCACCGGCCAGGTTGGCGCGTAACTCTTCTTCGCTCGGTCCGAACGGGCTGCGTGGCAGCCGTGCGAACTGTTCCTGCAGTTCCTGACCGAGGCGGCTGGGCTGCCACCGTGCAGGGAACTCCCCGAATCGCCCTGCGACGAATCCGGCCCTAGTCACCTTCGAACGTTCCGGCACCAGTACCCTCCGCTAGTCGCGCGAACCATGTCCACAGTAACCGGCTGCACCGACAACCCGCTGCGGGCTCGGGGATTAAATAGGGCTCATGACTAATCCCACACCGACGGTGACCCTGTTGACCCGCGCTGGTTGCGGCATGTGCAGCGCGGCACTGGAGCAATTGCGGATGATCTGTGGTGATTTCGGTCTCCCGGTCGCCACTGTAGACGTCGACGAAGCCGCGGTCAGGGAGCCGGAACTGCGTGCCGAATACGGTGATCGCCTGCCGGTGGTCCTGTTGAACGGCCGTGAACACAGCTATTTCGACGTCGATGAGCCCCGTTTGCGGGCGGACCTGAGCCGGATCGCTGGTCGCGACGGAAAATGAGGCCGAATTCACCGACTTTGTGAACGCCTGCACAAGCGGTTACGGTGGTGACACGCAATCCGCACCGCCGCTCCACGCGGCGGCGGTGGCCGGGTTTGTACCGCCCCTATGGCACCGGTCGCGCTCTCGTAATTGCAGCGACCCACACCGGTGAACGAAACAGAGGAACCGGACCGCGATCAGGCCCGGAACGAGGAGCCGACGACGTGACAGAGCAGCACGAGACGCCGAGTGGCGTCTCCGGCAAGGCTCTTGTGCGGGACATTCCGCAGGCCACGGTGACTCGTCTTGCTACCTATCTCCGGGTTCTCGCCGGGTTGGCCGACGAGGGTGTAGTCATCGTATCGAGTGAGGAACTCGCTGTCGCGGCGGGTGTCAATTCGGCGAAGCTGCGCAAGGATCTTTCCTTCCTCGGACCCAACGGTGTGCGGGGTGTCGGCTATGACGTAGCCAAGTTGCGCACCAGGATCGAAGATGTGCTCGGACTGTCGCAGGGACATCGGGTAGTGCTGATCGGCGCGGGCAATCTGGGTCGCGCGCTGGTCGGTTACGGCGGATTCGGGGTACGAGGCTTCACCGTGGTCGGGATCTTCGACAACGACCCGTCGGTGATCGGCCAGTCGTACGCCGGTCTCGTCGTGCGCGATGTCGAGCAACTGACCGCGCAGATTCCGGCGCTGACGCCGACGATCGCGGTGGTGGCCGTGCCCGACGAAGCCGCCCAGGACGTGTGTGACCGGCTCGTCGACGCCGGACTGCCGTCGATTCTGAGTTTCGCGCCGCTGGAACTGCGCGCGCCCGCCCATGTCCAGGTCCGCCGCGTCGACCTGGCGATGGAACTGCAGATGCTGTCCTTCGATGCCGCGCGCAACGACGCGCCCGCGCTGCCCGAGATCGCCGAGGTCGGCTCCGGCCGCGTCGCGCGCCGGGTACCGCCGCCGAACCACCTCACCCATGCCGCACCGGTCGAACCGGCCCGCGGCAGGCCGACGCGGCGTACCGCGCCGCACTCGGCCACGCCCCACTCGGCAACGGAGCCAAGCACCAAGGGATCGGTGATCACGCCATGAGCGAGCGCCAGCGAGCTGAACAGCGACACGGCGTGCGGACACGCATGACAGGGCACAGCGCCGGCGAGGTGTGGTCATGAGTGTTCTGCTGGTAGGGATTTCGCACCGCAGCGCCCCGGTGTCGGTGCTGGAGAAGGTGGCCATCAGTGAGGCCGATCGGCCGAAGCTGGTGGATCGGCTGCTCGCCTCGAGCCACGTGTCGGAGGCGATGATCGTCTCCACCTGCAACCGGGTCGAGGTCTACGCGGTCGTCGACGCCTTCCACGGCGGACTCGGCGAGGTGAGCGAGCTGCTCACCAAGCATTCCGGACTGCCGCTGGGCGACCTCACCAAGCACGCCTACGTGCGCTACAGCGAGGCCGCGGCCGAGCATCTGTTCGCGGTCGCCAGCGGCTTGGACTCGATGGTCGTCGGCGAGCAGCAGGTGCTCAGCCAGATTCGCAGCGCCTACGCCAGCGCCGACGGTCAGCAGGCGGTCGGGCGCACCCTGCACGAGCTGGCTCAGCACGGGTTGCGGGTCGGCAAGCGGGTGCACTCGGAGACCGGGATCGACCGGGCCGGTGCCTCGGTGGTGTCGGTGGCGCTGGATCGGGCGCGCGGTGTCGTGGGCGATCTCGCCGGACGGACCGCCGTGGTGGTCGGTGCGGGTGCGATGGGCGGGCTGGCCGTCGCGCATCTGTCGCGGGCCGGGATCGGGCGCATCATCGTCGTCAACCGGACCCTCGAACGCGCACAGCGTCTCGCCGAGACCGGGCGCACCATGCACGGTGTCGACGCCGAGGCGGTCGAGATGTCGCGGCTCACCGAGGCCATGGCGGGTACCGATGTGGTGATCACCTGTACGGGCGCGGTCGGGTCCGTGGTGACTCTGGCCGATACCCATCGCGCACTCGCGGGCCGGGCGCGCACCGACGCCGCCGAGCGTCCACTGGTCTTCTGCGATCTTGGCCTGCCCCGCGATGTGGAGCACGCCGTGGCAGGCCTGCCCGGCGTCGCCGTCATCGACATCGAATCGCTGCAGCGCGATCCGGCCGCGGGAGCCGCGGCCGACGACACCGCCGCCGCGCGCGTCATCGTCGCCGACGAACTCGCCAAATACCTTGCCGGGCAACGCATGGCGGAGGTCACTCCTACGGTGGCCGCGCTGCGTCAGCGTGCCGCCGATGTGGTGGAGGCCGAACTGCTCCGCCTCGATTCGCGGCTGCCCGACCTGGCCGACCCGGCCCGCGACGAGGTGGCGCGCACGGTGCGCCGCGTCGTCGACAAGTTGCTGCACGCGCCGACCGTGCGGGTGAAGCAGCTGGCATCTACGCCGGGCGGCGACAGCTACGCCGAAGCGTTGCGTGAGCTGTTCGAACTGAAACCTGGTGCGGTACAAGCGGTTGCCGCCCCGATGGAGGTCGCCGCGGCGGAGTCCGCGCTGGCCGACGACTTCACCGCAGGCCACCTCGGCGATGGGCCGTCACGCTTGACCGAGTCAAGACCCGACACAGGCAGCATGCGAAACCACGCAGCGCCGCTCGGGCATGCGCAGGAGGAAACCGCATGACCACGACAGTGCAGGAAGAGGACACCGTGACCGCAGGCAGCAGCAGTGCGCCGTGGCGGATCGGCACGCGCGGCAGTCTGCTCGCGCTGACACAGGCGGGCACCATCCGTGATGCGCTGATCGCGGCGGGGCAGCCCGCCGAACTGGTGGTCATCAAGACACCGGGCGATCTGTCCTCGGATCCGGTGCAGAAGATCGGTGTCGGGGTGTTCACCTCCGCGCTGCGCGACGAGCTCGCCGCGGGCGGCATCGACATCGCGGTGCATTCCTATAAGGACCTCCCCACCGCGCAGGACCCGCGCTTCACCATCGCCGCGATCCCGCCCCGCGAGGACCCGCGCGACGCGCTGGTGGCTCGTGACGGCATGGTGCTCGGCGAACTGCCCGCCGGTGCTCGCGTCGGGACCTCGGCCCCCCGCCGCGCTGCGCAGCTGCGCGCACTCGGCCTCGGCCTCGACATCCTTCCGCTGCGCGGCAATATCGACTCCCGCCTGCGCAAGGTGAGCGAGGGCGAACTCGACGCGATCGTCATCGCCCGCGCCGGCCTGTGCCGGATCGGGCGCACCGACGAGATCACCGAATCGCTCGAACCGGTGCAGATGCTGCCCGCCCCCTCGCAGGGCGCGCTCGCGGTCGAATGCCGCAGTGACGACCCGCAATTGATCGAGATACTCGCCGGTCTGGACGATGCCGCGACCAGAGCCGCGGTGCTCGCCGAGCGTTCGCTGCTCGGTGAGCTCGAGGCAGGCTGCACCGCGCCGATCGGAGCGCTCGCCGAGATCGTCGAGTCGATCGACGAGGACGGCCGGATCTTCGACGAACTCTCGCTGCGCGCCTGTGCCGCCGCGATCGACGGCTCCGATGTCCTCCGCGCCTCGATCGTCGGCGCGCCGAAAGACGCGGCCGAACTCGGTCGCACGTTGGCGCGCGAACTGCTGGACCTGGGTGCTCGCGCATTGCTGAGCGTCACAGACGAACCGGCGCCCACCGACTTCACTAATTCCAGCCCGATGGAGAACAACCGATGAGCAGCAGCCGAGCTACCAAGAAGCAACCAGGGCGGATCCTCTTCGTCGGATCCGGCCCCGGCGACCCGGCCCTGCTGACCGTGCGTGCCCGTGAGGTGCTCGAGCGGGCGATGCTGGCCTTCACCGACCCCGATGTCGACAAGGGCGTGCTCGCCCTGATCGGTAGCGCGGTCGAGGTGGGCGAGGACGGCGAGAGCCCGGTCGACGTGCGGCCCGCCCTCGGCGAACCCGCCGAGGTGGCCAAGACGCTGATCGCCGAGGCGCGCAACGGTCACGACGTGGTCCGCATCGTCACCGGCGACCCGTTGACCACCGATTCGGTGATCAACGAGGTCAACGCCGTCACCCGCTCGCACATGGTGTTCGAGGTGCTGCCGGGCCTGCCCAACGGCTCGGCCGTGCCCAGCTACGCGGGCATCGCGCTGGGCTCCGGGCACACCGAGGCCGATGTGCGCGGCGAGGTCGACTGGTCGGCGCTGGCCGCCGCCCCCGGCCCGCTGGTGCTGCACGCCACCTCCGGTCACCTGGCCGAGACCGCCAGCGCGCTGGTGGAACACGGTATGGCGCCGCAGACGCCGGTCGCGGTCACCGTGCGTGGCACCACTCGTCAGCAGCGCACCATCGAGGCCACGCTGGCCTCGCTGAACAACGCCGCGTCCGAGCTCGTCGGCCCGCTGGTCGTGACGGTCGGCAAGGAAGTCGACAAGCGCGCCAAGATGTCGTGGTGGGAGTCGCGTGCTCTCTACGGCTGGACCGTGCTCGTCCCGCGCACCAAGGATCAGGCGGGGGAGATGAGCGAGCGGCTCGTCACCCACGGCGCGATCCCGATCGAGGTGCCGACCATCGCGGTGGAGCCGCCGCGCAGCCCCGCCCAGATGGAACGGGCCGTGAAGGGTCTGGTCGACGGGCGCTACCAGTGGGTGGTGTTCACCTCCACCAACGCGGTGCGCGCGGTGTGGGAGAAGTTCGCCGAGTTCGGATTGGACGCTCGCGCGTTCTCCGGTGTGAAGATCGCCTGTGTCGGCGAGGCCACCGCGGAGCGGGTGCGCTCCTTCGGTATCAACCCCGAACTGGTGCCCAGCGGCGAACAGTCCTCCGAGGGCCTGCTCGCCGACTTCCCGCCCTACGACGACGTGTTCGATCCGGTGAACCGGGTGCTGTTGCCCCGCGCCGACATCGCCACCGAGACCTTGGCCGAGGGCCTGCGTGAGCGCGGCTGGGAGATCGATGACGTCACCGCCTACCGCACGGTGCGCGCCTCGCCGCCGCCCGCGGAGACCCGCGAGATGATCAAGACCGGCGGTTTCGACGCGGTCCTGTTCACCTCGTCCTCCACGGTGCGCAACCTGGTCGGCATCGCGGGCAAGCCGCACGCTCGCACCATCGTGGCCTGCATCGGCCCGAAGACCGCGGAGACCGCGATCGAGTTCGGTCTGCGTGTGGACGTGCAGCCCGAGACGGCTCAGGTGGGCCCACTGGTGGAGGCACTGGCCGAGCACGCGTCGCGCCTGCGCGCCGAGGGCTTGCTGCCGCCGCCGCGTAAGAAGAGCCGCCGCAGCAGCAGCCGCTGATCTCAGCAGATACCCCGAAAGCCCGCCCGCAACGGCGGGCTTTCGGCGTATCGAGGTCATCGGCTGTAGCGCAGCAGTGTGCGCACGAGCCGGCAGGTGGCATCGGACGGCGGGCGGATGTCGATCTTCTCGGCGGTGCGCCGGATCGTGTCGTTGGTGGCCTGATTGGGTAGGTACACACCGGAATCCAGCAGCGCGATCGTCAACCGCATGGCCTTGAGCCGACGGTTGTGCGCCACGTACCAGCGGCGCGGACGGCCCGCGGGCAGTCGCTTCTTCTCGAGCGGCACGTACGGCGCGGTGATGAAAGTGGTCTGAGCGGCAATGGCATTCATTCGGCGTCCTCCCGTTGCGTTTGGGTCCCGCCCCCGATCGTCGGAACCCTCGAACACGCTTTCGATTATACCGAGGGGCACCGACAGGTTTCGTCGATCTCTCGCGGAAGCCATTGAGCTCCAGTGGGTTTCGATGTTATCCACAGGTTCGCCGCGACCGGTCGCCGACCTCGGCGTAGCGCCGCGCGTGGTGATTCGCGGGTAGCTGTCGGACCGCTGTGGTCTAGTAGCGCAAGGCAACCCGGGGAGAGGCGATGACGGTGAACGAGATCGACAAGCGGCTCGGCGCGCACGTCGCGGCGGACGAACTGCTCGGCCTGGCATGGCTCGTGGCAACCGGAGACGACGTCATCACCGGCGCCATCGGCCACCTCGACGCCACCCGCACCACCCCGACGCGCACCGACACCATCTTCCGGATCTCCTCGATGACCAAACCGCTCACCGCGGCGGCGGCCTCGATTCTGATCGACGACGGCGTACTCGATCCGGCCGAACCGGTCGACCGGCTCCTCCCGGAACTCGCCGGCTTACGTGTACTCGCGCACCCCACCGCCGAAGTCGCCGACACGGTCGCGGTGAACCGCCCGATCACCGTCGGCGACCTGCTCACCTTCCGCCTCGGCTGGGGCATGGATTTCGCCGACTTCGCACCCAAGCCGTTCGACGCCGCCTGGAGTGCCCTCGACCTCGGCTGGGGCCCGCCGACGCCCGCGCGGATGTTGCCTCCGGACATCTGGCTGCGCCGGCTCGGCACCCTGCCCCTGCAGTATCAGCCCGGCGAACGCTGGCTCTACCACGTCGGCGCGTCGATCCTCGGATTCCTGGTCGCCAGGGCAGCGAGCAAACCGCTCTCGGAATTCCTGGCCGAGCGTGTCCTGCGCCCACTCGGCATGACCGACACCGGTTTCTCCGTCCCGCCTGACAAGCTGGCCCGATTCGGCCCGCATTACTCGGAAACAGACGGCACCCGCACCGTCTTCGACCCCGTCGACGGCCAATGGAGCACTCCACCCGACTTCGAAGGGGGCGGTGACGGCCTGGTCTCCACTCTCGCCGACTACTACCGCTTCGCGCGGATGCTGCGCGACGGCGGCGAACTCGACGGCATCCGGGTGCTGTCCGAGCGAGCCGTCGCGGCCATGACCACCAACCACCTCACCGCCGAGCAACTGGCCCGCGGCGGACCCGGCCCCGGCGACAGCGCGGGGTGGGGTTACGGCGTCGGTGTCCAGTTACGCGACCAACCCGACGGCCCACGCGCAGGTGCCTACGGCTGGGCAGGCGGTCTCGGCTCGACCTGGTCCAATGACGGCGCGGTGACGGCGATCCTGCTCACCAACGAAACGTGGAGTTCGGCCGGCCCGTCCCCGGTCTTCGCAACTTTCGAGCAGATTCTGGGCGAAACCGCCCGCCGTCGCGACCCGTTGTAGGCGCTGCGGCGACCATCGGGGGACAGGCGTATTCTGCGGGCTATGACCGCTTTCGACCGCCCGCGGCGGTTGCGCAGGACACCCGCATTGCGTCGACTCGTCGCCGAGACCACGCTGCAGCCGCGTCAGTTGGTACTGCCGATGTTCGTGGCCGACGGACTCGACGAGCCGCGGGAGATCAGCTCGATGCCGGGGGTGTATCAGCACACGCTGGACTCGCTGCGCAAGGCCGCCGTGGAATCGGTGGCCGCCGGGGTGGGCGGACTGATGCTGTTCGGTGTGCCGCTGTCCGAGGACAAGGACGCCACCGGCAGCCAGGCCAGTGATCCGAACGGAATCCTGAACCGCGGTCTGCGCGCGCTGGCCGAAGAAGTCGGGGACGCGACGGTCATCATGGCCGACACCTGCCTCGACGAATTCACCGACCACGGCCACTGCGGGGTCGTCGGCACCGATGGCGCGGTCGACAACGACGCCACCTTGCACCGCTACGTGGAGATGGCGCTGTCGCAGGCCGAAGCCGGTGCCGATCTGCTCGGAACCAGCGGCATGATGGACGGACAGGTCGGCGCGATCCGGCGTGGGCTCGATGCGGTCGGGCGCACCGACACCGCCATCCTCGCCTACGCGGCCAAGTACGCCTCGGCCTTCTACGGCCCCTTCCGTGAGGCCGTCGGCTCGTCGCTGGAAGGCGATCGCCGCACCTACCAGCAGGATCCGGCCAACCGCCGCGAGTCGCTGCGCGAGCTCGACCTCGACCTCGCCGAGGGCGCCGACATCGTGATGGTGAAGCCCGCGATGTCCTACCTCGACATCCTGCGCGACGTCGCCGACCGTTCCACCGTCCCCGTCGCGGCCTATCAGATCTCCGGCGAGTACGCGATGATCACCGCCGCCGCCGAGCGTGGCTGGATCGATCGCCGGGCCTCGATCCTGGAGTCGCTGATCGGCATCCGGCGGGCAGGCGCGGACATCGTGCTCACCTACTGGGCGACCGAGGCAGCACACTGGCTGTCGTGATCGTTCCGCCGAACAAACCCGAAACCCTTCCCGTGCCGGAGGACGTCGGCACCGCCCGTCAGCTGTGGTGGGGAATCGCCGGCCTCGGTGTCGTCTACACCTTCGCCAGTGTCATCACCATGACCGGGGAGCGCGACAAGCTCAGCAAGCAGTTCCTCGACGAGATGCACAAGTCGGATCCGAACTTTCCGGCGTCGACCGTCGACGTGATGGTGCTGGTGGCTTTCGCGCTGACCGCGCTGGTCGGGGTGCTGCTGGCCGGTGTCACCGTGGCGATCGCGCATCAGCTCGGCCGTGGCAAGAGCTGGGCGCGCACGGTGCTCACTGTTGTCGCGATCTGGCTCGGACTCGGCGCCGTCGCCACCATGTTCAGCTTCTCCGCGGTCGCCAATCCCGCGACGATCGTGGCGGGCGGCTCGGCGATCGTGCAGGGCGTGCTCGCCGCGGGGGCCGCGTTCCTCAGCTACCGGCCCGAGTCGACGAAGTACTTCCAGTCCCGCCGGAAGTGACACCACACAGTGTATGGTGAGGATTGTCACACCGGTTGAGCGCCGGGGGAGCGGAGGCAATGATGCGCGTGGTGATCGAGCAACCACACAGCCTGCGACGCGACCTGTTGGTGATCGGGCTGATGGTTGTACTCACCCTCGCCGTCATCGCGCTGATTCTGCTACCGAGCCTGGTCGGCTGATTCGATCTCGCCCCTGGCAGGATCGCAGGAATGAGACGCTGGATCGCGCTGTTCGAACTCGGCTTCGCCGTGCTCTTCCTTGCCTGCGCGATCGTCAGCTGGCGCGCCGCACGGCGCACGACCGAATTCGCCGGCACCGATGAGCACCCCGGGTTCGAGGCGGTGCGCTACGTGCCGCCGTTGCTGTTACTCGCCTGTGCGCTGGTGATCGTGAGCGGGGTGCTGGTCATCGATGTCGTCACCAGGATCTACCGCGGATCTGTAGCACCGCGCGATCTCGAACCGATGATCTAGAGGAAGCCGAATTCCGATGTGTGCGTGGGGGTTCGGGACGCGAGCTCGCACCGCGGGCTCCCTCGAGGAGGAATCGATGACCAGACTGACCGCAGGAATCTGTACCGTCGCCGCCGCGGTGGCGACGATCGCCCTGGCCGCGGCGCCCGCCCAGGCCGCCCCCGGCCTGCCGCTCACCCCGATGATCGCCGAGCCGGCCGCCGACGGTTTCGCCCCGGAGACCGGCTCGAGCGGCATCTACAACGGCATCATGTGCCAGCTGCACACGATCTCGGCCGAAGTGCCCTGCATGTACACCTGATCAGCTGGTCCACTGCTGGTAGACGTCGACGATGCGGCCGCCGCGCGTGCCGGGCGCGTTCAGGAAGACGGAGATGGTGCCGTCGGGATGGGCCGCCGCTTCCGTCACCACCTGACGCAGGGTGGCGTGGATGCCGCCGTCGGCGTCGCGGTACAGATCGCTGTCGGGATGCAGACCCGCGCCGATCCGATTGGCGGGTACGAGCATCGCGGTGATCGCCGGAATCGGCCCCGCCCCGAGGGCCGCGGTCTCCTCGTGGCTGAGTTGGGCACCGATCCGATCGGGCTGGGCCTGTGGTGCGAACGCGGTGGCCGAACCCGCGCCGAGTAGCACTCCCGCCGCGACGAATCCTGTGCCAAGGGCAGTGCTGGTGACGCCGAAACGCATGAAATACCCTCTCGCTGATACCTGATTTCCCTATGGCTCAGGTGCTGAGCCGCCCGGAGCGTAGTCGCAGGCCAATGGGCCTAGATCGAATTCTTTCCCGGATCGGGGCGGCGTGTCGGGCGTGTCGTCGGTGGGTCGCTGCGGTCTGGGTCACTGTGCTCCACCCTGTCGTCCGGCGTGCCGAGGCGAACTGAGACACTGGAATCCGTGAGTCTTACGCAGGTACCGGTTTCGGCCCAGCTCTTCGAGCGGGCGGCCGCCGTGATCCCGGGTGGCGTCAATTCCCCGGTTCGTGCGTTCAACTCGGTCGGCGGTACGCCACGGTTCATCACCTCCGCGAGCGGCTACACGCTCACCGATGCCGACGGCAACGACTACGTCGATCTGGTGTGCTCATGGGGGCCGATGATCCTCGGTCACGCCCACCCCGTCGTCGTCGAGGCCGTGCAGAAGGCCGCGACGAGCGGACTGTCGTTCGGTGCGCCGACCGAGGCCGAGATCGAGCTGGCCGAGGCCATCGCCGCCCGCGTCGACCCCGTCGAGCGGGTCCGCCTGGTGAACTCCGGTACCGAGGCGACGATGAGCGCGGTCCGCTTGGCCCGCGGTTTCACCGGCCGATCCAAGATCATCAAATTCTCCGGCTGCTACCACGGTCACGTCGACGCGTTGCTGGCCGACGCGGGCTCCGGTGTCGCGACCCTCGGTCTGCCGACCTCGCCCGGCGTCACCGGCGCGCAGGCCGCCGACACCATCGTGTTGCCCTACAACGACCTCGCCGCCGTCGCCGCTGCCTTTGAAGCGCACCCAGGCCTGATCGCCTGCGTCATCACCGAGGCCGCCGCGGGCAACATGGGCGCGGTCGCGCCGCTGCCCGGCTTCAACGAAGGTCTGCGCACCCTCGCCCACGACAACGGCGCGCTGCTGATCATGGACGAGGTGATGACCGGATTCCGGGTCAGCGCGTCGGGTTGGTACGGCCGCGAAGGCGTCGCCGGTGACCTCTACACCTTCGGCAAGGTGATGAGCGGTGGCCTGCCCGCCGCCGCGTTCGGCGGTCGCGCCGAGATCATGAACAACCTCGCCCCGCTCGGCCCGGTGTATCAGGCGGGCACGCTGTCCGGTAACCCCGTCGCCGTCGCCGCGGGCCTGGCGACCCTGCGTGCGGCCGACGACGAGGTGTACGCGGCGCTGGACCGCAATGCCGATCGTCTGGGCGCGTTGTTCGCGAAAGCCCTGACAGAGGCCGGTGTCGAGCATCAAGTCCAGTTCGCAGGCAATATGGTGAGCGTGTTCTTCGCCGAGCGTCCGGTGACCGATTACGCCGCCGCCAAAGCGAGCCAGACCTGGCGTTACCCTGCCTTCTTCCACGCCCTGCTCGACGCGGGCGTGTACGCGCCGCCGAGCGCGTTCGAGGCATGGTTCGTCTCCGCGGCACTCGACGAGGACGCGTTCGACCGTATCGCCGCCGCTCTGCCCGCCGCCGCCCTCGCGGCCGCGGCCGCAACCCCCGAAGGATCCCCAGCGTGAGCTCCGACCAGCCCGACGCAGAATTCGCCCCAGTCCCGGCGGATAGCGACGAGGCGCCCCATCCTGCCCCCGCCGCCGCACCTCCCGCCCTCGACGACGACCCGTCGAGTGTCGAAACCATCGTGCACGTGCTGCGCCACGGCGAAGTGCACAACCCGAACGGCATCCTCTACGGTCGCCTGCCCGGCTTCAGCCTCTCGGTGGCCGGTCGCTCGCAGGCCGGTGCCGTCGCGCGTTCGCTGGCCGATCACGACATCGCGATGGTGATCGCCTCCCCGTTGCAGCGCGCCCAGGAGACCGCGGCGCCGATCGCGGCCGCCCACGACCTGATCGTGCGCACCGACGAGAACCTGATCGAAGCGGGCAACACCTTCGAGGGCCTGCGCGTCTCCGTCGGTGACGGTGCGCTGCGCAAGCCGCGGCACTGGTGGAAGCTGCGCGACCCATTCACCCCGTCCTGGGGTGAGCCGTATCTGCAGATCGCTCATCGCATGCTCGCCGCGGTGAACAAGGCCCGCGTCGAGGCCGCCGGTCACGAGGTGGTGCTGGTCTCGCATCAGCTGCCCGTGTGGACGCTGCGCCGCTTCCTGCAGGGTCAGCGGTTGTGGCACGACCCGCGCAACCGGCAGTGCTCGCTGGCGTCGCTGACCTCGCTGGTCTACCACGGCGACACGCTCGTCGACATCGTCTATTCCGAGCCCGCCGGGGCGTCGGATCCGTCGGTCCACGGCGCATGACACGCTGCACCTCGTCGGGAACCGCCCGTGGCCGTCGGCCGCGGGCGCTGACCGCCGTTCTGTCCGCCCTGCTGGTGATCATCGCCGCGGCGGGCTGTTCGACGGGTACCGATGCGGTCGCCACCGGTGGTGGGACCTTCGAATTCGTCTCACCCGGTGGTAAAACGGATATCTACTACGATCCGCCCGCCACGCGCGGGACGATCGGCACGCTCTCGGGGCCCGATCTGATGAACGAGGGAAAGACCGTTTCGGTCGACGATTTCCCGAACCAGATCGTGGTCGTGAACCTGTGGGGACAGTGGTGTGGCCCGTGCCGCGCCGAGTCGCCCGCTCTCGAAAAAGTCTTCGCGGCGACCAGAGATCAAGGCGTCGCGTTCCTGGGGATCAACGTCCGTGACCATCAGCGCGACAAAGCCCAGGACTTCGTAGTGGACAACAAGATCGAATACCCGTCCATCTACGACCCGTCGATGCGGACCTTGCTCGCTCTCGGCGGAAACTTTCCCACCAGTGTTATTCCGACCACGTTGATCCTGGATCGTCAGCACCGGGTCGCCGCGGTCTTCCTTCGCTCGCTATTGGCCGAAGACCTTCAGCCCGTGGTCGAGCGCATCGCCGCCGAGGAGAAGCAGTGAGCAGCCGTCGTCGTCCAGGAAATCTGACCGCGTGTCGTCCCCGTCAGGGCGCCCGCCGAATGGGTGCGGGCTGGACGGTCGACGACCGTTGGGCCGGTATCGCGACCGTGCCGCGCAGTGTCGCCGGCGCCGGTCTGTTCGATTTCGGCCCCGCTGATCCGGCCGAGACCGAGCGAACCCTGTCGTTGCCGCGCGACGAGCAGCATGACATGGATACGGACACCGACGAGTGATTCCGCTCGCCGCAGTCGGGGATTCCTTCCAGCAGACGGCGGCATCGGGTCCGCTTCTGCTGGCGCTGGGAGCCTGCCTGCTCGCGGGCCTGGTGTCGTTCGCTTCACCGTGTGTCGTGCCGCTCGTCCCCGGCTATCTGTCCTACCTGGCCGGGCTGGTCGGTGCCGAGGCGCCGCCTGCCACCAACGCGCAGGCGAGCACGCTCACCGCGCAGCGCCGTAGCGCGAAGATGCGGGTGGCCGGTGCCGCCGGGCTGTTCGTCGCCGGGTTCACGGTGGTGTTCGTGCTGGCCACGGCCACTGTTTTCGGCGTGATCCAGACCCTCAATGTGAATCGGGAACTGCTGCAGCGCATCGGCGGTGTGGTGACGATCCTGATGGGTCTGGTGTTCATCGGCCTGGTCCCCGCCCTGCAGCGCGACACGCGGATGGAGCCGCGCAGGCTCACCAGCATCCTCGGCGCGCCGCTGCTCGGCGGGGTGTTCGCGCTCGGCTGGACCCCGTGTCTGGGGCCCACCCTGTCGGGTGTGATGGCGGTGTCCGCGGGTACCGAGGGCACCACCGCCGTGCGCGGGGTGACGTTGATCGTCGCCTACTGCCTCGGTCTCGGGCTGCCGTTCATCGTGCTGGCCTTCGGGTCGGCCGGTGCGTTGCGCGGGGTCGGCTGGCTGCGGCGCAATTCGCGCACCATTCAGGTAATCGGGGGTTTTCTGCTCGTCGCCGTCGGCGTCGCGCTGGTCACGGGGGCATGGGATCAGTTCGTCGGCTGGGTGCGTGACGGGTTCGTCTCCGAGGTGACTCTTCCGATCTGATGACTGACACGCTGACCACACCGACCACCCCCACCCCGCCCGTCCGGCAGTCGCTGCTGGGCCGGGCCTGGGCCCTGGTCCGTAATTCCTGGCGCGGCCTCACGAGCATGCGCACCGCACTGGTGCTGCTGTTCCTGCTCGCGCTGGCCGCCATCCCCGGCGCCCTGCTGCCGCAACGCAGCCTCAACGCGCAGAAGGTCGACCAGTACATCGCCGACCGTCCGACACTGGGTCCGTGGATGGACCGGTTCGAACTGTTCGACGTGTTCGGCAGCTTCTGGTTCACCGCCATCTACGTGCTGCTGTTCATCTCGCTGGTCGGCTGCATCCTGCCGCGCTGCTGGGACCACTACCGGGCACTGCGTACCCCGCCGGTGCCCGCGCCGCGCAACCTCAGCCGGTTGCCGCACCACTCCAGCGAAACCGACGACCGGACTCCCGACGAGGTGATCGAGGCCGCCAAGGCTTCCTTGCGTGGGTGGCGGACCGAGGTGCGCCCCGGTCAGCGCGACGGCGAGGTGACGCTGTCCGCGGAGAAGGGCTATCTGCGCGAGTTCGGCAATCTGGTGTTCCACCTGTCGCTGGTGGGGCTGCTCGTCGCGATCGCGCTGGGCAAGCTGCTCGGGTACGAGGGCAATGTCATCGTGATCGCCAACGACGGTCCCGGTTTCTGCACCACCTCGCCCGCGGTGTTCGACTCGTTCCGCGCCGGCAACACCAACGACGGCACCGGCATGACGCCGCTGTGCATCAAGGTGAAGGACTTCAAGGCCGACTACCTGCCCACCGGCCAGGCCGAGATGTTCCACTCGAACATCGAGTACCAGGCGGGCGCGGACCTGAGCACCGACACGTGGCGCAGCACCGAGCTCCAGGTGAACCATCCGTTGCGGGTCGCCGGTGACCGCGTCTACCTGCAGGGGCACGGCTTCGCGCCGACGTTCACCGTCACCTTCCCCAACGGGCAGACCCGCACCGAGACCATCCAGTGGCGGCCCGACGACGCGCAGACCTTCTTGTCCAGCGGTGTGCTGCGCATCGACCCGCCCGGCGGCATGTACGCCACCGACGAGGAACGTCGGCAGAACCAGATCGCCATCGAGGGCCTGTTCGCGCCGACCGCGATGTTCCACGGCAGCCTGCTCACCTCGTCGTTCCCCCGTATGGACGACCCGGCGGTCGCGGTCGATGTCTACCGCGGCAATACCGGTCTCGACACCGGGCGTTCCCAGTCGCTGTTCTCGCTGGACCCGGAGATGATCAAGCAGGGTCGGTTGACCAAGGAGGCGCGGGTCAACCTGCGTCCCGGCGAGTCGACCACGTTGCCGAGCGGAGCGAAGGTCACCTTCGACGGCGCCGAGGAATTCGTGAACCTGCAGGTCTCGCACGATCCGGCCCAGCAGTGGGTGCTGGTGAGCGCGCTGACGATGATGGCCGGTCTGCTGGTGTCGCTGTTGCTGAAACGGCGACGGATCTGGATCCGGGCGTACCCGGTCGAGGCCGCGGCGGGTACCGTGGGTCAACGACGCGCCGTAGTAGAAATGGGCGGCCTGGCCAGAAGCGATCAAGCGGGCTGGGGCGCCGAGTTCGATCGACTGCGGACACGGCTGCTGGGAGCGGAGAAGTGATCCGCGCACTCGACATGGAGACGGAATCCTGATGCAGATCGACGAAACGCTGGCACGGTACAGCGACTTCGCGTTCATGTCGGCTATGGCCGTCTACGCCCTGGCCACGGTCCTGCTGATCGTGCAGTACGCCTCGGCGCGCGCCAAGCAGGTCGCCGCCCGCGAACTCGTCCCCGCCGGCGACCCCGGGTTACCCGGCAGGATCGAGACCCCCGAGGCCAAACCGCTCGCCGAACGGCTGGGCAACATGGCCTTCTCGGTGCTGGTGGTCGGCGCGGTCCTGCACATCGGTTCGATCGTGCTGCGCGGCTTCGCCACCCACCGCTTCCCGCTGGGCAACATGTACGAGTTCACCACCATGGCCACCGCGGCCGCCGTGGTGATCGGCCTGATCTTCCTGCGCGACCAGCGCTACCGGGCCATGTGGGCGTTCCTGCTGGTCCCCGTGCTGATTCTGATGTTCCTGGCAGGCACGGTCCTCTACGCCGACGCCGCCCCCGTGGTCCCCGCCCTTCGCTCGTTCTGGCTGCCGATCCACGTCACCATCGTCAGCATCGGCAGCGGCGTCTTCCTGGTCTCGGGCGTGGCCAGCCTGCTCTACCTGTTCCGCATGCGTCAGCCCGCGGGCGAGGAATCCACCAACATCCTCGGCATCATCGCCCGCCGCCTCCCCGACGCCCGCACCCTCGACCAGCTCGCCTACAAAACCACCATCATCGGTTTCCCCCTCTTCGGCGCGGGCGTCATCCTCGGCGCCATCTGGGCCGAAGCCGCCTGGGGCCGCTTCTGGGGCTGGGACCCCAAGGAAACCTGCTCCTTCATCGCCTGGGTCCTCTACGCGGCCTACCTGCACGCCCGAGCCACCTCTGGCTGGCGAGACACCAAGGCAGCCTGGATCAACATCGCCGGCTTCGTAGCGATGCTGTTCAACCTCTTCATCATCAACATGGTGATCAGCGGATTGCACAGCTACGCGGGCTTGAACTAGACGTCCGAAAACCCGCTCTGACCTGTGCATCAGCTTTGACCCTCCGAGACGGGATGGTCGGCCGACGCGAGTTGGGTACGCAGTGGCCTCCGGGCGAGACCGAATTTCGCTGGCCACCGCGGCGCGAGTGGACTGGTCGGCATCCGGCCACAAGTGGGCGTAGTACCGCAAAGTGGTGATGGCGCTGCCGTGCCGAACTCGAGCCTGGACGGTCTTGATGTCCGAGCCGTGCCGGATCAGCAGCGATGCGTAGTAGTGGCGGAGGTCCTGAAAGCTGAACCCGGCGGGAAGGTCTGGCACCTGGTCCTTGATCTGGCGAAGGTGCCAAGCAATCACCCACGGGGAGGTCGGCTTGCCGAGTTCGTCGCACACGACGTTGCGGCCGGAGCGTGCCTGTACCGAGGTCCGCAACATCTCGACCAGCTCTGGGGGAATCGGAACCGGCATATCGCTCGCATCCGTTTTCAGCGGTCGCTCGGGCCATTGGCGCTGCGGATACACCACGCCTTCGGTGAAATCGATGTCGTCGACCCACAACCCAGCGACTTCCGAGACCCGAAGGCCGACGTAGGCACCGAGTAGGACCGATACGCGAATGCTCTCGGGCATGGCGTGATAAAGCGCCCATACCTGCTCGGTAGTGGCCACGTAGACCTTTTGCTTGCCTGCTGGGGGAGAGGTTCGACGGGAACACGGGTTGTGAGCAAGCACCCTGTCGTGCACAGCATCGCCCAAGATCTGCGACAGCCGACTGTGGAGCGAATAGACGTAGCTGTCCGCGTGGCCTTGCTTCTTGAGCTTGACCATCCACTTCTTCACCGTAGAGGGACGAACGGCTGATAGCGGCATATCGCCGAATTCGGTTTTGATCTTGCGGATGTGCCACTTCGCCAATTCGACGGTCTTCGCACGCTTGCCGTAGCCCTGGATCCATTCGTCGCACCAATCTGCGACCGTTCGCTGGGCGTCGCGCGGTGCGATGTGAAGTCCCTGTACGAGTGCGGAGACCTGGCCGTCGAGCCAGGTTTGCGCGTCGGTCTTGCGGACGAATCTCTTGGAGATCTCCTTGCCCGCATTATCGACGTAGCGTGCGCGCCAGCGCTTGCCCATCCCGTGCAGTTTGGAGGGAACGCGCCGCACCGTGCCGTCGTCCTGGCGTTCGTCCTTCGTCCAGAGGTCTTCGACCCCGGCGCGGCGGTTCCGTCGTGCGGTCATGGTCAGGCGGCCCCGCCGGTCAGGGTGGCCTGCTCCTGCTCGTTGATCCACGCCAGAATCGCGCTCTCGCGCCAGACACGGCGACGGCCGAGCTTGAAGCTGGCCGGACCGGTCCCAATGTGCGCCCAGTAGCGCCATGTGCCTTCGGGGATGCCAGTCAGTTCGGCGCAGTCCTTGGCCTGGAGGTAACGGTCGGTGGTGTTCATTTGGTGGTCTCCATTTCGGTGGTGTGGGCCTGGGCGGCGATGAGCGTGCGGGTGATACTGGAAGCGCTCATGCCGACCTGTTCGGCGATGCGTGCGTGGGACAGTCCGTCGTCGTGACGCAGGCGCAGGATCTGTGCGACGGTGCCGGGATAGCGTCGTCCGGCCGGGTCTGCACTGCACACCGTTTCGGCGACTGTGAGCCACCGATCGGTGTGCACCGCCGCGGTGATCGCGGCCGGTTCGACCCGGTCGAGTTCGGGCGCTGGGTGGGTTTCACGCACCGAGACCGCGTGGACAGGTTCAGGTTTGTGCACTGGTTCCGCACTGCTGTGCACCAGCGGTGCGGAGTCGGTGCGTGGCGTGCGTGCGAGCACCAGCAGCGCGACGGTGGCTTGTCCGATCGCGCCGTCGATGATGACCGGGAACAGCCATGCCAGGTGTTCGCTCATCCCGACCTGTGAGGCCAGCTCGCGCAGAGCGTCGAACGAGAGCCGGAACGCGACCACGGCAATCAGCCCGGTCAGGACCACGACAGCCCAGTAGGCCAGGCTCGCCGAGGACCGTGCGCGGACGAGCAGGCCGACGCCGTGGGTTGCTGCGAGCAACGCTATCGGCGGGAAAGTCGCCACGATCGCGGCAACGACTTGCATTCCGGCCGGTGCGTTGAGTACTGCATGGACGGCGTTGCCGCCGATGGACATGGCAGCGACGAGGATCAGTTCACCCCAGAAGAACCGGATCGCGGAGACCTCGCCGGGGTCGCGTGGTGCGGGTTGTGCACTGACCGGTGCGGACCGGTGCACAGCATCGGTGTGGGCCATGGTCATGCTCCCTTCGCGGTGCGGCCGACGATGCGCAGACCCCGAGAACGCCCGGAAAGTTCGGCCGGGGTGGCAGCGGCGAAGGCGAGATCGGACCGGATGCGGGCCGCGGCGGTCCGCACGGTTTCGGGTCGACGAGCGCCGGTGCAGACCCACATGACGGTGTTGCAGCCATCGGCTTCGGCCTGAGCGACCAACCGTTCGAGCAGCTCGGCCAGCGGGCGCGCGGTGTGATCGCGGGTCACGTCGACCTTCACGGCCCAGACCGGTTCGGCGAAGTCCGCTCCGGCGTGCAACGCGAACGGGTTGGACGTGGCCAGCATCCGAGCGTCGTACGGGTAGCTACCGCGCTCGCCACGAGCGAGAGAGAGTTCACGCTCGCCGGTCCAGTCGCGCCAGCCGGTCGCACCGAGCGCGATGCGCGTTTCGGCAGCTGCACGACCACGAACAGACCACAAAGGGGAAGGTGTCCACTCTGGCAGCGACAGGCCGAAATGACGGGTGACCGCGCGCCGGGTAGGAATGACCCACTTCGGACCCGACGTGAGTTGGGACAGTTCGTGCGTAAGTCCAGCTGCGCGGAGGGCAGCCGCGGTTTCGTACGCGTGACTCAGGCCTCCGCCGAGGAAGTCGGCGAGCACGTCGAGCGGCATTGCTCGGTGTTGGACGAGGCCGACCAGGGCGCGGCTTTGGCGTGGGGTCAGGTTGCGGGTGCGTCCAGTTTTCTGGACAGAGCGGGTGCTCATTTCGGGTCCTCCTTCGCTGGTTTGGTGCCGCGTCGGCGGCGGTGGTTCGGGTTTGGGTTGCGGGTCGCGGCGCGCATCGTGCGGCGGGTGGTGCGGAACTCGGCCCATTCCATCGCTGGGAGACAGATTTCGACCCGGATGGAATGGTTCTGCCGCGGTCGAAGCAACACGATGACAAGGCGATTGCGGTACTCCGGTTCCGGTGATCGACGCCGAGGTGCCCGAGGAGTGCCCGAGGTGGGATGCTCCGCTTTTGATCCGGTCGGAAACCTGCTCTGATCTGCGCCTTCGGCGCAGGACTCACCCCCTCCCCGCTCCTGATTCTCTGTCGCTTCGCTGATTACAGAGAATCAGGAGCGGGG